>NZ_QTMG01000001.1:0-406533 GCF_003635435.1 Parabacteroides sp. AF21-43
GTCCGTAAGGGGTGACTCCTTTTTCTGTTATATACACCAGCCGTCGTAGAGACCTAGCGTGCCGCATCTCGTATCGTCTGACGATATTCTAAGTTACCATTTGAAGGGATGAGACGCTGCACGCTACGTCTCTACAATTGGGTGAGATTTCATTGTTTGCTGAATCGGGAACAATAAAGTTCGTATCTTGCCGTTATATTAAGAATTCACCGAATGATTCTGATTTATGAGCAGCATATATGATTCTCGTCAAAGATGGAAATTAGGCTTTATTTTTGCCGCTGTATTGATCGCTATGGCTTCTGTGGTAGTCTCGGATCTCTTGATTAAAGATCTGGCCCGAGAAGAGCGTCAGAAGATCGAGGTTTGGAGTGAGGCAACCCGGGTCATGACCAGTGAGAATCCAAGCCTTAATATGAATCTTATCCTAAAAATCATCCAAGGGAATACTTCTATTCCTGTTATATTATGCAGCGAGACGGATAGCGTGGTTTCTTACAATAATATAGAGATTCCGGAAAAGAATGTAGCGCAGTTCATGACGAATAAGGTTAAGGAACTGAGAACCAAAAATCCTCCGATCGTAATTGACATGGAGGATGGTACTTACCAATATTTATATTACGATGATTCGATTATCTTAAAGCGACTGCTTGTTTATCCCTATGCGCAATTATCAGTTGTATTTGTTTTTATATTAATCGCTTTTTTAGCCTTGGCTAGTACAAAGAAGGCAGAACAGAATAAAGTGTGGGTGGGGTTATCGAAAGAGACGGCTCACCAATTAGGAACGCCTATATCCTCGCTAATCGCTTGGGTTGAATATTTGCGAACGAAAGATATAGATTCTTCTCTATTGACAGAGATGGATAAGGATGTGAAACGCTTACAAACGATAGCGGAGCGTTTCTCTAAAATCGGTTCAGATCCAGATCCGGTTCCGACAAATATCGTGGAATCCATCCGTGCGGCTTTGGGATATATGGAGACCCGTATTTCCTCGAAGGTGAAAATTAATACGTATTTGCCGGAGCGGCCGATATTGGTCTTAATGAATGATTCCCTGTTCGCTTGGGTAATCGAGAACCTGACGAAAAATGCGGTGGACGCCATGGAGGGGCAGGGTGAGATTTCGCTAAAAGTAGAGGAAAGAGAGAAGTTCGTGCTGATCGATTTGTCTGATACCGGAAAAGGTATCCCAAAATCAAAATTCAAGACGGTTTTCAATCCGGGGTATACGACCAAGAAACGTGGCTGGGGACTAGGCTTGTCCTTGGTAAAGCGCATTATCGAGTCCTTCCAAGGAGGAAAGATTTTCGTGAAGAGTTCGGAGCTAGGGAAAGGGACGACTTTTCGTATAAAATTGAAGAAATATAAGGGTTAAATCGTATTATAGGAAAAAATAAGCATAAAGGTATTGTTTTTGTATTTAGTTTTTTCGTACCTTTGCAAGGTTTTTACACTAAAAGGCTTTGGGGAAATTTAAATTATATAATGTAGATTTGAAAAATCTCTCTCCGGGAGTACACGAATTCGAGTATCTTTTGGAGAACAAGTTTTTTGTGGACATTGACGGAACCGAGGTCCAGAAGGGCAAAGTGGAGGTTCATCTTACCGTAAAACGGTCGTCAATGATGTTTGAGATGAACTTTCAGATAGAAGGGGTTGTTGTTGTTCCATGCGATAGATGCTTGGACGATATGGAAATTCCTATTGATACCCACAATCGTCTGGTGGTAAAATTCGGCAAGGAATATGCCGAGGAGAGTGATGAGGTTGTCGTGATACCGGAAGAGGAGGGCGCTATTAATTTGGCGTGGTTCCTGTATGAGTTTATCGCTTTGGCGGTTCCCATGAAGCATGTACATGCGCCGGGTAAATGTAATAAGGCAATGTCGTCTAAATTGAAGAAACATACCGCCAGAAGTTCGGATGAGACCGAAGACGATTTTGAGGATGACATGGGAGGTGATGATTTGGCGTTGGAAGATGACGGAAACGCTAGTCCTGCCGATCCTCGTTGGGATGCTCTGAAAGGTTTGCTAGAGAATGATAACAATTAAATAAATAAAACAATGGCACATCCTAAAAGAAGACAAGGTAAGACAAGAACAGCCAAGAGAAGAACTCATGACAAGGCTGTAGCTCCAACAATGGCAATTTGCCCGAACTGTGGCGCATGGCACATCTATCACACTGTATGTGGTGAGTGCGGTTATTACAGAGGTAAATTAGCGATTGAAAAAGAAGCTGCTGTGTAAGTTTGTCAACTTATATGGTTTGATGAACAAAAGAAATAGCCCTAAAAGTTTTTTTTAGGGCTTTTTTTTAATTGGGATAAGTAGTCCTTTTATTTTTAAAGTTATGGATAAGATAAATGCGGTTATCACAGGAGTGGGTGGATACGTTCCTGAAGATGTATTGACGAATGAGGATATTTCCAAGATGGTCGATACGACGGATGAGTGGATCATGACTCGTGTGGGTATTAAGGAGCGCAGGATATTGAAAGGGGAGGGCGTAGGACTCTCTTACATGGGTATACGGGCCGTGAAGCAATTGCTCGAGAAAACGAACCTGAATCCGGAAGAAGTAGAGGTTGTCTTGACCGCTACGACTACCCCGGATCATCATTTCCCGACAACTTCTTCTATCATCGCTTATCATACAGGTTGTAAGAACGCGATGACTTTTGATATGCAAGGTGCGTGCGCAGGCTTCTTGTATGCTTTGGAGACGGGCGCTAATTATATTCGCTCGGGGCGTTATAAGAAGGTGGTTGTCGTATCGGGTGATAAGATGACATCTATTACAGATTATCAAGATCGTTCTACTTGTCCTTTGTTCGGGGATGCTTGCGGAGCGGTCTTGTTGGAGCCAACTACCGAGGAGTTCGGTGTCTTGGATACTATTTTACGGACAGACGGCGTAGGCTATCCGCATCTGATCATGAAATCGGGCGGCTCGGCTTATCCTCCTTCTCACGAGACGGTGGACAACCGTGAGCATTTCGTTTATCAAGATGGACGTGTGGTGTTCAAGTACGCGGTTTCTTATATGGCGGACGTGGCCGCTGAGATCGCGGAGAAGAATGGCTTGACGCATGATGATATCGCGTGGATCGTTCCTCATCAAGCGAACCTGCGGATTATCGACGCTACGGCGAAACGCTTGGGCGTAGATATGGATAAGGTGATGATCAATATCCAGAAATATGGCAACACAAGCGCCGGTACGATTCCTATTTGTCTATGGGAATGGGAGAATCAATTGAAAAAAGGAGATAACCTGATCCTTGCCGCTTTTGGAGCGGGCTTTACGTGGGGAGCGGTTTATCTGAAATGGGGGTATGATGGAAAAAAAGCATAAATCGGGTTTTGTCAATATCGTTGGAAACCCAAACGTAGGTAAGTCTACGTTGATGAATCGTTTGGTCGGGGAGCGGATCTCTATTATCACCTCGAAGGCGCAAACGACAAGGCATCGTATTATGGGTATCGTGAATACCGACGATATGCAAATCGTGTATTCTGACACGCCGGGAGTCTTGCGGCCGAATTATAAGTTGCAGGAATCCATGCTTAATTTCTCTCAATCCGCCTTAGGCGACGCCGACGTGCTGTTGTACGTGACGGATGTCGTCGAGACGATTGATAAAAATAACGAGTTCCTAGCACGGGTACAGAGCATAGAGTGTCCGGTTCTCTTGTTGATCAATAAGATCGACCAGACCAATCAGCCGGAGCTGGAGAAGCTCGTGGCCCAGTGGAAGGAATTGCTTCCGAAGGCCGAGATCATCCCGATCTCCGCGCTTTCGAATTTCAATATAGATTACGTGAAGCGTCGGGTGGAGGAGTTGATGCCTGATTCCCCGCCTTATTTCGAGAAAGACGCCTTGACCGATAAACCGGCCCGTTTCTTCGTGACAGAGATCATTCGTGAGAAAATCTTGTTATATTATCAGAAGGAAATACCTTATGCGGTAGAAGTGGTCGTCGAGTTGTTCAAGGAAGATGATGAGCTGATCCATATCAAGGCGCTGATCATCGTGGAGCGTGATACCCAGAAGGGGATTATCATCGGGCATCAAGGGCAAGCATTGAAGAAAGTAGGTGCTATGGCCCGGAAGGATATCGAACGTTTCTTCGGAAAAAAGGTGTTTTTGGAAATGTTTGTCAAAGTGGAAAAAGACTGGCGTAATCGTGACAACATATTGAAGAACTTCGGTTATCAGCTGGACTAATAATAGCATACGAAAGGAGAATTTATGGGAAATATAGTAGCGATAGTGGGGAGACCCAATGTAGGTAAGTCCACCCTTTTCAACCGGTTGACGGGTACCCGTCAGGCGATCGTGAACGAGGAGGCTGGTACTACCCGCGACCGTCAGTACGGCAAGGTGGAGTGGACCGGCAAGGAGTTTTCGCTGATTGACACAGGCGGATGGGTGGTTAACTCGGAGGATGTTTTCGAGGAGGAGATCAACAAGCAGGTAAAAGTGGCTATCGAGGAGGCGGACGTGATCTTGTTCGTCGTCGATGTATTGAATGGCATCACGGATCTGGACATGGAGGTGGCGCAGATCTTGCGCCGTTGCAAGCGGCCGGTGATCGTGGTGGCGAACAAGGCGGATAATTACGAATTGCATCCGGCCTCGGCGGAGTTTTACTCGTTTGGCTTGGGAGATCCTTTCTGCATCTCGGCCATCAATGGTTCTTATACCGGGGATTTGCTGGATAAGATCGTGGCGACGTTGCCCGAGGAGAAGGTGGAGATACTGGAGGAGGAGTTGCCCCGTATCGCGATTATAGGACGCCCGAACGCGGGAAAGTCTTCTCTTATCAATGCTTTTATTGGCGAGGATCGGCATATCGTTACCGATATCGCGGGCACGACCCGTGATTCCATCTACACGAAATATAATAAATTCGGCTTGAACTTCTATTTGGTGGATACGGCGGGTATCCGTAAGAAGGGGAAGGTGAACGAGGACTTGGAGTATTACTCGGTGATCCGTTCGATCCGTGCGATCGAGAACTCGGATGTCTGCGTGCTGATGTTGGACGCTACGAGGGGCATCGAGAGCCAGGATATGAATATCTTCTCGCTGGTGCAGAAGAATAAGAAGGGATTGGTGGTTTGCGTGAATAAGTGGGACTTGGTCGAGGATAAGAGCCAGAAGGTGATCGACTCGTACACGACCGCTATCCGTGAGCGTCTGGCTCCGTTTACCGACTTCCCGATCTTGTTTATCTCGGCCATGACGAAGCAGCGTATCCTGAAGGTGCTGGAGACCGCCAAGGAGGTTTACGAGAATCGCTCCAAGCGTGTCCCTACGGCCAAGTTGAACGAGGTGATGCTCCCGATCATCGAGAATTATCCTCCCCCAGCATGGAAGGGTAAGTATATCAAGATCAAATATATCACCCAGCTTCCGGCGGGCAGCGTGCCTTCTTTCGTGTTCTTCTGTAACTTGCCGCAATGGATCAAGGACCCGTACAAACGTTTCCTTGAGAACAAGATCCGCGAGAATTGGGATTTTACCGGTACGCCGATTAATATATTTATCCGGGAAAAGTAAATACTAGATACAAAAAAGCCGCTTCCTGTAATGGGGAGGCGGCTTTTTCTATTTAGAATAGATCGGAATGCGTTCCGGTATCGGTGAAAAGCAAGATTAGCTCCGTGTCGTCTTGGCTCCATATCAGCAGCCAGTCTCCTTGGATATGGCATTCCCACAATCCCGCGTATTTCCCGGATAGCTTATGCGGGTGGTATTGGGAGGGAAGGGAACCGGTTGTTTCAAGCAAGTTGGATACTTGCTCGAATAAGTTCATATCATATCCTCTTTTTTGGCATAGCCTCAAGTTCTTCTTGAACTTTTTGGTATAGTTGATGGAATATTTCATCAGCCTAGGATTTGTTTCATCAAATCCTTTGTGCTTTCCGCATGATAAATCCTTCCTGCCTTCACGTCCTCCAAGGCCTCGTCCAATCCGGATTTCTTCTGTGCCTTCACCTTGCCTTCCAGCGAGGTGATGAATTTCTTCAAGATGTCGGCGTATTTCTCGGGGATGGTTACCTCGAATGTCTTTAATGATGTCGTTGTCTCCATATCGCTCTGTTTTAGGAATTTCCTTCGCGAATATACGGAATAAAAAGAGAAGGGGAATTGTTTTCCTTCTCTTTTTATTTCCCGCTTCCGCGTCGGGAGGGAGGGACGTGACGGTTAGATCTCGTCCGGGCTCTCGGAGTCTCCGCCGGGCGTAGGCTCGGGTGTAGGCTCGGGAGCGGGCGCCGGTTTCTTGGCGGAGGCCATGCGCTGGTTGTAGGCGGCGGTGGTCTCGGCGATCAGCTGGTTGAGGGCGGCGATGAAGGCGGTCGCTTTCTCGGACGGCTTCGCTACGCCATAGGACTGGGCCAGCAGGGTGAGATCGTCATAATACACGTCGATCCGCTTGCGCAGGTTGGCGCCGCTTTCCTTTTTGGAGGTGGTCCGGTTTTGGACGCGTTGCTGCGACAGGCGGTCGTAGGCGTTATTCTCTTTCTCCAGTTCGGCGAGGTAAGCGTCGAGGCCGAGCGTGGTGACGTACGGCTTGTTCTCGTCCTTGCGCAAATCCAGCAAGAGGCCCTTTATCTTGGCGGTCTCCTGCGCCATGGGAAGGCGGGCGATGCCGTTATAGGGCTTGATGACCTTGTATAGGTACTTGCCCGCGTCACGCTCGGCCTCCAGCGGGAGGGTACCGGCCCGTGAGATGCGGGTGATGATATAGATGGCGAGGTTGTCGCGGTTGGTATCGTGCAAGGCCATTTGCTCGGTCTCCTGCGAGGTGCGGCTCTCGTCCACCACGTCGGCCATGGCGAGGAGGTCTGCCTCGTAGGTATCGAGGAATTCTTTGGTGAGGCCCAGCTCGGGGATGCCGTCGCTGCCGGTCAGCAGGGAGATCTCGTCGGGGGACTCGGAATCGCCGCCACCGCTGTTTCCGTTGGCTAGGTCGAGGACGTGGTTCATGAAGGAGAGGTACTCGGCGTTGTTAAGGACGTAGAGCATGATGTTTTTAACTTTAGTGTAATTGCCCATGATATTGATTTTTTAGATTAATGAAAGGCAATGTAGGCAAATAATCTTTACGAGGCTAGGTTTTAGGCCCCAATTTTTATGATTTGCCGCTCGAATGCTGAAAAATGCCTTCAAGGAATCTAAAAACGACTTTTCAACGTTGAAAAATCACTTTTAGAAATCTAAAAATGGCTTTTAAATGCCGCGAGATCATTTTTAGAAATCCGGAAACCTGTTTTCACCCTCGCGAAATGTCTTTTAGATTTCTAAAAGTGATGTTTCACTGTTTGATGCCCGTTTTTAGAAATCCGGAAGAAAACCAGTTAAAGATCTTTTATTGCTATATTGTTTTTAGTTTCTCAAAGATTGCGATACAAAACTTTTCATCAATTATATGCTTTAAAGTGTTTTCCCAAATACTTCCGTTTACTAGTACTTTTAGAGATGAATCTTTGAATTTATCTTTGAATTCTTCGAAATTGAGGAATGGTATTTCTTCAAATAGATTCTGTTCTGAGTATAAGACCGGCATATCATCAAGCTCTTGCCAAAGGTAGGCCATTTCAAAAAAGATACAATGATCAAGTGTTTCAAATTCTCTTTTTAGATCTAATGGGATCATTATATCTTCAAAATCAATTTCGTCATGCTCCGTCTGTCCATGATCTGTACCTTCATATACTCCTAAAAAGGGATTCCATAATCCATAATCAAATTTGGCTCTTAGTTTGCTGTTCCAACGAATATTTTTATTGAATACTAGACCTAATTTAGGTCTATAAAGAGTGTCGATATCAGACATAAAAACGGAGTAATGGGCATCTCCTAATTTAAGGTAATGCCAATTGTTTATTAAAAATTGGTAACTAAATGGATAATGTATGGAAAGGTATATTTGTGCGAAATCAATATTATTAAGGAAAAAGGTTAGATATTTTTGATAAATGGAGGATCTATTATTAGCGTTTATGCTGTTTGTGTGAGTTTTACTAATGTGATTTTGATAGTGCTCTTTTTGATGGCAGTCCTCACATAAAGTGATAAGATTTGAATTTTCATATTCCCATGCAAGATGATTTTCTTTATATGATTTATGATGGACATGGAGAATTGGCATATCATATTCTTGTTTACAAAGATTCGTGTAAAAATAGGTACTATCTTCTATGTAATCATCATCTATACAGATATTATTAAATAGTATATGAATTGCTGTTGTTGTCATTTTAAGGAAACCGGAAGGTTGTTTATCCTTATGCTTAACTTCATAAGAGCAAATATAGCTATATGGATTAATTAATATTTTTCTACCACTAATTGGAAAAGATGATTTTTCTTCGTTTTTCCATAAAATGTAATCCTCTGCTTGATTGAGTATTGTTCCTCCCATATTGTAGAGTAATGGATTAGTCCAAGAAGGATGTTTTTGTAGCCAGTTGTTGCTATTAATTAATATGACATTAAAATCTGTTCCTTTGATTTGTGTCTTATTATCAACTGTGTTTGGGTAAAAAAAAGTCTTTTCAGTTTCTAATTTTTTTTCATCTATGATTGGTCTTCCGTAGCTATCATATGTTCCAGAGACACAATTTAAATGAAAGAAACTATCATAGACTAATTTTTGTAGTTCTTTGTCTGTGATATAATTACGAATATCGTCTAGAGTGCGTAGAGGAATAAATATGTCATCGCCACATATCCCAGACTTATTGCAATGTTGACAATGATATTTGTCTCGTTGTAGTATGGCATTCCTTTTTTCTTTCCATTCACTGGTTTCTAGTTGCTCTTTATAGCTCATCATAGTATTATTGCATTTTTATTTTTCCAATAGCTCCATCACATCCCTCTTCAGCGCCGGGATATGATTCATGATAAGCGTCCAAAGGAAATCTGGTGTCACGCTATCGTAGCCATGAATAACTCTGTTCCGGGTATTGACGATTGCCCTTGCGTGGGGCAATTGGAAATCGGGATCGATTTTTAGTATCCTGTTTATGGCCTCGCCCATGATCTCGACGTTACGCTCCACAGCTCTTTGGCGGAGGATATCTTTCTCGAAATCTTGGTAAACACTCGGGCTGCCCTCAAAGTAACTCTCAGTTTCTTCGATGGAAAGCAGTACATCGTAAAGATGTTTCTCTATATATTCATCCATAAATCAACGATTTTGTCCTGTCGATATTCCTCCTCAACACCGGGTTCCGGATCGCCTTGTCTTCCAGCAAGTCGATCTCCCGGTGGAAGATGGCGGACAAGGCATCCCGTAGGTCGAAGAAATTGTTTACATAATCCACCTGCTCCACCTCCTTGTCGAAATCCACCACAAGGTCAATGTCGCTCTTCTCCGTGAAGCGGCTGGTCAGCACGGAGCCGAAGGCGAATAGCCGCTTTACCTTATGCTTCTCGCATAAGGCGATGATGCTGGGGCGATATTTGCTGAAGAAATCCATAAGTGTCTCGTTTATATACTTTTCGCAAATATACTTAATTAAAAATAGAATCGCATGAGAAAAAGTTCTTTTATAAATTCTCTATCATCCTGTTCACCGCGAGTCTTACGGTTGGCAAATTATTTTTCATTACATCAAAAATAATATCCGCGTCAATATCGAAATAGTGATGGGCGATGATATCCCTCATACCCATTACACCTTTCCAATCGATTTCGGGATATTGGGATAACAATTGTTTATCCGTGATTTTATCGATCCGTTTTACGCTCTCGCCAATGGCGATCAACAGCATACAGATACTCTCCATTCTCTCCACTCCGCTGGGAGTTGTCAGGAAATCATCGGGAGACTGTATGGTATCGGATCTTTCCAATATTCGGTTAATGGCTGTCCCTATCTTTTGTAGCGACGAGCGGAGCAATTCCTCATCCCACATAAATCCCCTCCTTCTCTATCCTGCTTCTCAGGAAAGCGTCCATGTGCTCGCGTAAGCGGACGATATCGACATCGCAGCCGAATAGTTTCTGCAAGTCCTCCTTTATATGTACCAAGGCGAACAGGCTTGGCTTCGAGGTCTCGAGGTAGATATCTACATCGCTTCCCTCGGTCTGTTCCCCACGGGCGACCGAGCCGAATATCCCCATACGGGTGATATGATATTTACCGGCGTTCTTGGCCACGTAGTCCCGTAAAATACTTATGTATTCAGCCGTTGTTTTCATATATGCTTCATTATTACCCGAACAAAAGTAATTATTATTCCTTATATCGCCAAAGCTTTCGGAAACCTCAATAATAATCGTACCTTTACCCTCCGATTATCCACCTTTAAAATAGCATACCATGTTTACGCCATCGATGACCGAAGAGGAAATACAACAAGCCGCTTATAAGGATTACTTGGAGATACGGACGAGGGTGCAGATCGCTTTCGAGCGCTTCGGCCAAAGCATGCGGATCAGCGGGAAGCATAAAAGGGCCATCCATTCCTTGAGCGAGAGCCATACCCTTTGCACGCGGGCGAAGAATACGTGGAATGTCAATTTTCGCTATACGGGCTATACGCCGGACGGTCAGATTAACATCGTCTGCTACCTCTACATCCCCTTGCGACGGGAGAACGGGGTGGATTACCTTTTTATGAACGACCCTAAGTGCTTCAAAGTGGAAAGGGTGAGTTCCCACTTCCTCCAACGCTATAAGGAGCGTTATCTCGATCCCGCAGGGATCGACTTGAAAGGCGTGCATCCCGCCATCTATTTCATGCAGAACAACGAGGACAGGAGGCAGGCTTACTACCTGCCCAAGAACTGGACCGACGAGGAGTTGGCGGAGAAGTGCTTCCTTGTCTCGAGGCAAGGCCTGTCGCTGATCAAGCTACGCGGGAAAACGCTCACTTATATTACTTTTCTCGACCAAGAGAACCTGAGCCGTTACAAGGCGCAAGTATGCGAGGAGGAGGAATACCTGCATCTGATGGGGAAGGCAAAGGATTCCGATATCCTTGGCTTGCAGGCGATCAGCAAGAAACTGTGCGCGGATATCGAGCATACGAGGAGAGTCATGAACCGGCTCGTCCTGCGGGCCGGGCGCACGCCGGAACAGCGGGAGGAGTTGAGCCGGATGTTGGACAATGGCTTGAAGGTTATCTTGGAGCAGACCTCCTTTTTCGATGAGGCGTGGAAAGAGACCGTGAAGAAGTATGAGGCGAAGAGCCTCCTTGACTTTGGCATCGAGAAGATCGCCGACCAGTTGCGGGCTCCTTCGGAGGGAAATGATTTATATTCACTTTAAAATTTAAGATACAATGTTTACGCCATCAATGACAAACGAGGAAATAGAGGCAGTGGCCTATAAGGACTTTCTGGAAATCCGGGGAA
Organism: Parabacteroides sp. AF21-43; assembly: GCF_003635435.1. NCBI lineage: Bacteria > Pseudomonadati > Bacteroidota > Bacteroidia > Bacteroidales > Tannerellaceae > Parabacteroides > Parabacteroides sp. AF21-43. Next base: position 11,397 of record NZ_QTMG01000001.1, read on the forward strand.
GAGTGGAAATCGCGAAGGATAAATTCGTACAAAGGGTGAGATGCACGCCCCCGGGATTTTGGGCCTTGCATTCCTTGCAGGAGACACATACCCTTCAAACCCGCTCCAAGAATACATGGACTGTATATTTCTATTATTTGTACACGACACCGGCCGGTGCCGTGAAAGTCTCATCTATGATCTACACCTCCCTGCCGGGAGATGAAGGCACGGATTACCTGTTTATGAATAATCTCGACCGCTTCCGGCTGGAAAGGGTGAGTTCGCATTTCTCGCGACAATACGAGGAACGCTATATCGATCCGAACCAGATCCAACTGAACGGCCTTCTGCCCGCTATCTATTTCATGAGGACTGCTGGCGACCGGAAGATCGCTCCCTACACTCCCGATACATGGACCGAGGAGGAGAAAAAGGACAAATATCTTTTCGTGTCGGAGCAAGGGACCATGGAGGCGAAGCTGGAGGGGCGTGTGGAGACCTACCTTACTTTCTTAGAGCCGGAACAGCCGGGTGATTAATAAGTAGAGGGCGAGGTTGATACCCCGCCCTCCCGATAACTAGGTAGATACCTCCGGGCTTATCTTTTCAGAAGATCGATCCTCTCGCCGGGCAACAGTACCGCATGAACCTTCTCCGTTACCCGCCCCTTCACGTTGAAGGAATCCCTTAGGCGGATGTCGTCGGCGGAGGAGCCAATCTGCGCCTCATATTTACCGGACTCTACGACCCAATGACTGGCGCTCTCGTCGAAGGAGGCCAGATCCGTATCTTTCACCTTGAAGATGATCTCACGGCTCTCCCCCGGCTGGAGGAGTTGGGTCTTGACGAAACCTCTCAACTCTTTCGCCGGTTTATCCATGCTCTTGCCGGGGGCGGAGATATATAGCTGGACCACTTCCTTCCCGGCTACCGGGCCATTGTTCGTGATCGTGCAACTGATGCTGTAGTCCGTATCGCCCATGAACACTTTCAAGCTCGAATAATTGAAAGTAGTATACGACTGTCCGTAGCCAAACGGATAGGAGACGGGCACGCCGAACGTATCGAAGTAACGGTAGCCCACGTAGATACCCTCCTCGTAGTTGGTATAGTCAATATTCTTACGATCCGTATGCTCCGGGCCTCCTCCCATGAAGCCGGCTAACATTTCTTTCAGGTCGATACCCGAAGCGTCCGGGAAATTCTTCGTGGAGGCTACGTCGGCGATGCTCACGGGGAAAGTCATCGGGAGCTTACCGGAAGGATTCACCTTTCCGGACAGGATATCGGCTACCGTGTTACCCCCTTCCTGCCCGGCTTGCCAAGCCAATAGGATGGCGTCCGGTTCCGATTTCCAGCTGGCGGTCTCGATCACGCCCCCGATATTCAAGATTACGACCACCTTCTTCCCTTCCTTATGGAAAGCGTCGGAAACCGATTGGATCAACGCTCGCTCATTCTCCGTCAGGTTGAAATCTCCCTCGATCTTCCGGTCTTGGAACTCTCCCGAGCTACGGCCTATCGTAACGAAGGCGATATCCGCCTCTTTCGCCTTAGCGGCCAGCCCTGCGGCATCCGGTACGAACTCCGGGATACGAGGGTGGTTGAAGAAAGCGGCGGCGGGACTCGTGTCTTTCGGCTGTTTCGCCTTTTCCTCGGTACTGTATTTCTCGTATAAGGCTTTCACTTCGGCGTCCATGGTATAACCGGCGTTCTCCAGACCTTCCACGAGGGATACGGTATAAGCCTCGTTCACGTCGCCACTGCCGGTGCCTCCGGCGATAAAATCGTACGAGGTGGTACCGTAAGCCGCTATCTTCTTGATACCCGGGGCCAGCGGCAAGGCATTATTCGTATTCTTTAATAAAACCATACCTTCGGAAGCGGACGCACGGGTTACCTCGGCGTGAGCTTTTAGGTCCGGTTTGTCGGAATAGGCGTATTGGGCAAAGCGGGGGGCTTGAAGGATCAGTCGTAATACACGGGTTACGTCCGTATCCACGTCGTCGATAGAGAGAGAACCGTCCTCAAGCGCTTTTAGGAGGGCCTCTTTCTGGTCCGTCCGTCCGGGCATCAGCAGATCGTTTCCGGCGTGGATCTGGGCGGGGGCGTTCTTGCCGCCAAACCAGTCGGTCATGACAAGGCCGCTAAAGCCCCATTCGTCACGGAGGATGGTCGTTAATAAATCACGGCTTTCGGAGGCATACTCACCATTTATCTTATTGTAGGAAGACATGACCGTCCACGGGCTTGCCTCTTTTACGACCATCTCGAAACCTCTTAGGTAAATCTCCCGCAAGGCACGAGGGGTGAGGCGGGCATCCGTTCCTGTCCGGTTGGTCTCTTGATTATTGACGGCGAAATGCTTGATGGAGGTTCCCACGCCATTGCTTTGGATACCGTTTACCATCGCTGTCGCTATCCGGCCCGTCAAGTAGGGATCTTCGGAATAATACTCGAAGTTACGTCCGCAGAGAGGGCTTCGGTGGATATTCAGCGCGGGGGCCAAGAGTACGTCGCAACCGTATTCTTTCACCTCGTCGCCCATGGCGTTGCCTACGTTTTTGACCAATGCGGTGTTCCATGTGGAGGCTAGCAAGGTAGCGACCGGGAATGCCGTGCAATAATAGGTCGCCTCGTTCCCCTCGCGAGTCGGGGAGATACGTAATCCGGCGGGACCGTCGGCCACTACGATAGCGGGGATTCCCAGACGTTCGATCGGGAAGGTCGTTCCGGCGGCTCCCGGCACTATATTTTGCGTGCTGCCGACTACGGCTGATTGGCCGCCGAACCCGGGCATTCCGGTTCCGACTAACAGGGATACTTTCTCTTCGGCAGTCATGGCGGCTACGATTTTCTCGATAGGATCTTTACCCAATTGCGGCAAGGTTTGGGAGTGCCCTACTTGCATGGCCATCGTAAGGCATGCGCCCATTAATAGTTTGTTCATATAGAATGGTTTTTGTGTTTTTCAGTGCCCCAAAAATAGGCGAAGGAATCGAGGCGGACAAAGAAAAAGAAAGGTATCGGAGGTAGGGATTTCGTTTTTTGATGAATATCAAACATTGTAGGGGTTTGATGATATATTTAGGGGACGCCGACTGCGCAGTCGGCGTCCGGTACTATTTATAATGTATTCAGAAGTTTATGAATCTCATTAACCATCTGCGTAGCGGATTCTTGTGTCTCGGATAAACCTTCCGGAGTGATCTTGGCAACCGTCTTGTTCAACTTCTCGAGTTTGCCTTTAGCTCCTTTCGTTGTCAGCTCTTCCCGGAGGATGCGGATCTTCTCGCAATCTTGTATACCCTCGACCAAACGTTCGAAGCGAATGCTACTGCGTGGACCGGGATAAATACTGTATGTATCGCCTGCCGCCCAAGTGCGGAAACGCGAGTCACGCAGAGGATCGGTGGTCCAGCTATTAACTGCCCAACGTAGATAACCGTCGTAACCACCGGCTACGGCGTGCAAGACCGTCCATGCCGCTTCCGCCGGGTCGGAGAAGGTGAAGGTATTCGGGAACGCTTCCGCGCAACAGGTATAAACGGTACTGATCTGTCCCGCTTTATCACGGGCAGCCTTTACGTCTTCTGGGAATTTATGCCCATAGGGAATACTTAAATAGTATAAGTCCGATTGAATTTCCGGATGATAATTTCCGGCCAGCGTGATCTTGAACTCCGGATCGGCTTGCTTGATAACCTTGATCGCCTCACGCATCGCCTCCATCGGACGCTCGTCCATAGAGATGGCGGTTTTCTCGAACCAGCCTTTCTCGCGAAGGTGGCGGGAGAAATCTTTTAGGAAAGTACCCCAATAGTCTGCGTAAGCGGCGTCACCCGGTTTCGTGTTGAGAAATTGTACACGATTTGTCGCCTCGTCGTAATAATCGAAAGATAAAGCCCAAGGGATCATGGTGTAGCAACTGATCATATCATCGATACCGATCTCGTTCATCATGAATTCCACCCATTTGTCGAAGACGGCGTAATCATATGCCCAAGTGCCGTCTATCTTCTTGATCCGGGTGATCATGCTGTCGAAATGATCCTCGGTCTGTCCGGCCCAAGGTTTATGCATGATACTGGTGGTGATAGCGCGCTGTCCGGCGTTCGCCAACATCTTCATGATCGGGCGCATAGCGTCGAAATGCTCTTTACTCCAAAGAGGAACTTGGTAGTAACGGGCCACGGAATACGGGTTCTGCCATAAGTCCAGATGGAAAGCCCAGTCCTTCGGGGCGGGAAGTGTGCGGTTCAATACGTCCACTTCTATTTGTAATTCCATGGGGGAGGCATTTTTTCCCGTGACGGTCAATGTCCCTTTATATTTACCGGCTTTCGCGGATTGAGGTACCCAGATATTCATCCAGATCGGCTGGGTGGTGCGTGCCTTGATATCACGGATCTTTACGATATCCAATACATCGGCTACGACGGAGGAATCCCATTCCGCCTTATTCTCTCGGTGGCCGCAACCGCCTTTACGGTCTTTATTCAACTCATCGGTCATGACGTAACGGACAAAGTTCGTCGTGATAGCGGAGGATGGGATGATGGAAGAACCGCTCTTTAAGTCGCTCACGGTGATAGAGGCATCCTCGAGTCCCACCTTGGTCCATAACACGGCTTGTGCGTTTACCCGTTCCCCTTTCCATGCTTTCGTCTGCCAGCGATTGCTTTTCTTGACATCGGGAATACTGAGTTTCGGATATCGTATATCGGTCGTGCCCCAGCTTAATTGGGTTGGGGCCGATAACTTGTCCCAGATCTCGTCGCTGTCATGCGGTTTCGTGTCGGTCAATTCCGTATAGTCGCCTAGCGGGTATTTCTCGGATTGCTGGGCTACGGTAAAAGAACTTAGTGCCAGAAAGGCACAAAGGATGAAAGTGTTTTTCATACGATTGCTTATTTTAGAATATTAACTAGGGCAAAGATAGGAATTAGTTGACAGTTGTCAACTGTCAACTAGCCTTTTATAGTGGCATACGAGCAGATTCCCCTCATCATCGTATAAGTGCATCCCGTTGCCTTCGCAATAACGGAACATCTTACAATCCGCGCATTCCCCTTTTTTAGCCCACTGGCGGTTACGATACGGTTTAAACTCATTATTCCAGATATCAATGAAATCGTCTTTATAGATGTTCCCTTGGTGGAAGTTGGCCCGTATACTGGGACAACCGGAGATAGCGCCATCAGCGAGGACAGAGGCCGTATTGATACCGGCGTTGCATTGGAAAATCGAGTCTCTCATCTCTGCCTCATAATTCCCGAGGAAGCCCTCACAGCCGTAGCTAACGTGTATCTTACCCTCTTTCCGGCAGAAGCGGATGAAGTTCATGAGCCATGTGAACTGCTCGTTCGTCAGTTGCAAATCGGTCTCAGTCGCGGCACGTCCAACTGGGAAGATCGTAAAGATACGCCACCGTTTTACGCCCATCTCGATCAAGAAATCCTTGAAGAGCATCAAATCCTTGAAGTTGCGTTGGTTTACGCAAGTCACCACATCCCAGATGATCTCCTTTTCCTCGGCCAACATACAGATGGCATTCAGTGCCTTCTCGAAACTTTTAGGATTACGGCGAAGCCAGTTATGCGCTTCCTCGAAACCATCTAGGCTGATAGTCGCCGAGTGCAATCCGGAAGCCAAGAGCGAGTCGAGCCGTTCCCGGGTCATCAGATAACCATTGGAGACGATCCCCCAAGGATATCCCCTGCGATACAGTTCCAACCCGCATTTCTCGATATCCTTACGAACCAGCGCCTCGCCTCCGGTAAAGATGACGAGCACTTTGTTCGGCTCGACGTAAGGCGTGATATCGTCTATGACTTTCAGGAAGTCTTCGACAGGCATATCCGGGACAGAGGCCGAGACATGGCAATCGCTCCCGCAATGACGGCAGGATACATTACAACGAAGCGTACACTCCCAAAAGAGTGTACGCAATTCATGTAATTTAGCCCTGTTCTTCTTGATACTTCGAAAAAGCTCTAGGGCGATACGTTTTTTGATGTTTGGGCGTTTGTCCATATTTTATTCTTTTTTCTCTTTAAGTTTGATGTCGGGGATGTTAACCTCTGCTTTCCCATGGAACCAAGATTTACCTCCCTCAAATCCTTCGATCTTGACATCTATCGAATCCGTCTCAAATGATCCGTTTTCAGGCCCGTCAATATCTTTAGCGATAATGCGTACGATGCCCATTGGGGAATCCTCGAATTTTATATCGTAACTTCCGTCTTTTTGGGTTTGGGGTGATTTATATATTTCGCTTATATATGAGGGAGATAATACGTTATTATATATGCCCCCATAGTTGATCTCTATTCCTTGGATGGGATCTCCGTTCATATCTGTAACTTTTCCTTTCAACTCGTATTCTGCGTAAGGGCTACCATACTCATCTGTAGCGCCACAGGAAGTAACGCTGAAGCCTAGTAGAGAAAGAAGCCCCGCTAAAATCCAGTTAAAACCTTTTAATATGGAATGATAAACTGTTTCCATTTTCTAGTTTTTGCGTGTTAGTTGGAAGTTAATTTCTTTTGATCCTTTACCTATTAACATCCCTTTCCCTTGTAATAATTCAATTTCGGCGAAATTTACGATAATAGAATCAGTTTTGCAAGCGTTTGGGTCATTCCAATACGAAGATAATTTTGTGTAGATGGTATGTTCGATAGCCGTAGCCTTATCGTAGGTGAATTGATATCGTCCGGTCTCATCCGTGATGGCCGGAAAGCAGGAAAGGTCGTCCTCTAGAGTAGGGGTATATGCCGGTGAGGTTAAGATTGCGACTCCGGCCAGCGGATAGCCTTGATCATCAGTTACTTTTCCGTAGATCGTGTACAATGCGTAAGGTTCCGTATGTGTATCTACATATTCCTTAAGTGTGATCTTGATTTCCTTAGAGGCACTACCTTCGTACCATCCATCACCTCCGGTAAGTTGCTCGCTGTCGAAGATTACTTGAGTCGTATCGGATGCGAATTGTCCTCCGTTCATTTCTTCGTCTATGTCTTCCGTGATGAATCGGTATTTTAGGATTGGAAAATCAGTTTTCTTCCAATCAAACTCTCCGTTAGCGTTGGTCCTTACGGTATCGGTATGCAGCCATCCGTAAGGATAAATTCTTGCGTCATTTCGATTGATACGTATTTGGGCGTTAGGTATCGGATTATCGTTTGTATCCACGACTTTTCCTTTTATCTGAAAATTGGCGTAAGGAGTGCCATATTCACAAATTATGGGACCTTCTCCCTCGTCGTCAGTGCAGGAGAAACCTAAAAGCATTAATAAACTCGCCAATACGCAGTTGGCTTTTTTCAACAATTGCAAGTGCATCCTTTTCATGGTGTAAATTATTTTTATTTACGATTCTATTTATTTGATGAATGGGGCAGCAAAATAGTTGCATGCGAATGCGTAAGAAAATGTGATGACTTTTTGTATCTTTGCCACTTCAATGTAACAGATCAATTTATGAGAGATTTCATACGTATTTTAAAGCGTTTCGTTCCCCCTTACAAAAAGTATATGGTTCTGAACATCGTGTTCAATGTACTTTCCGCTATCTTGAACCTGTTTTCTTTCGCCTTGATTATCCCGATCCTTCAGATATTGTTTAAGATGGATGAGGGGAATTACACCTTTATGGATTGGAATTTTAACGCGGGAAGCTGGGAGTCGTGGAAAGCCTTGCCGGAGTTGATCAAGAATAACTTTTTTTGGTACGTATCCGATCTGATAGAGGTACACGGAGGTTCGTTCGCCTTGATTATGTTGGGAATCTTCCTGATCGTGGCGACTTTCTTGAAAGTGGCGACCATGTATCTGGCCTTTTATACGATGATCCCGATCCGGACCGGAGTCGTTCGTGATATCCGTAATCAGATTAACAAGAAGATTACGCAGTTGCCGTTGAGCTTTTTCTCCGAGGAGCGAAAAGGGGATATTATCGCCCGTGTATCCGGAGACGTGAACGAGATCGAGACATCCATCATGAGTTCATTGGACATGTTATTCAAGAACCCGATCCTGATCGTGATCTATCTGGTGGGTATGATCGCTATCAGTTGGCAACTTACCGTGTTCGTCTTGATCCTGCTGCCGTTGGCGGGTTACGTAATGGGACAAGTCGGCAAGAAATTGAAACGGAAATCCTTGGAAGGACAGCAACAATGGGGATTCCTGATGAGCCAGATCGAGGAGACATTAGGCGGACTCCGTATTATCAAGGCCTTTAACGCCGAGAAGAAGATACAAGACCGCTTTGAGCGAAGCAATGATACTTTCCGCCGGTTGACGAACCGTATCTATCGCCGCCAACAAATGGCGCATCCGATGAGCGAGTTTTTGGGAACCGTTACGATCGCTATCGTACTTTGGTATGGAGGTACGCTGATCTTGAGTGCGAATAGCCCGATCGACGCTCCTACGTTTATTTATTATCTGGTTATTTTCTATAGCATTATCAATCCCGCGAAAGATCTAAGTAAGTCGGTTTATGCGATCCAGAAAGGTCTGGCCTCTATGGAGCGTGTCGATAAGATCTTGAAGGCGGAGACGGATATCCATGATCCGGAACATCCGAAGAAGATCGCCTTGAAAGAGAAAATCAGTTATAAAGATGTTTGGTTTAAATATCAGGAAGCTTGGGTCTTGAAAGGAATCAATCTGGATATCCGGAAAGGAACAACCGTGGCTTTGGTCGGTCAATCCGGTTCGGGCAAAAGTACCTTGGTGGATCTATTGCCTCGCTTTTATGATGTGAATAAAGGGAATATCCGTATTGATGATACGGATATCCGTGAGGCCACCCTTTTCGATCTTAGGGGATTGATGGGAAATGTCAATCAAGAGGCTATCTTGTTTAACGATACCTTCTTCAATAATATCGCTTTTGGAGTGGAAGGAGCTACGATGGAACAGGTGGAGGAAGCCGCCCGCATCGCCAACGCTCACGATTTTATCATAGCGAGTGAGAAAGGTTACGATACCAATATCGGCGACCGGGGTGGAAAACTGTCCGGCGGACAACGCCAGCGAATCAGTATCGCCCGTGCGATCTTGAAGAATCCCCCGATCTTGATCTTGGATGAGGCCACATCCGCCTTGGATACGGAATCCGAACGTTTGGTACAAGAAGCGTTGGAGAACTTGATGAAGAATCGTACGACCGTAGTGATCGCCCACCGTCTCTCTACGATCCGTAACGCGGATGAGATCTGTGTGATGCATGAGGGTGAGATCGTAGAACGGGGCAAACACGAGGAGTTGTTGGCTTTGGATGGCTATTATAAACGACTATGTGATATGCAAAGCTTTTAGGGTGATACTGCAACCCGGGTTGCAGTGGATCGCCTCTTCGGCTTTTGATGGAAAAACAATAACAAGGAATAATCGTATGAATATGAAAGGACTTTATTTGATTTTGTTATCGTTCCTTTTCGGTTGTAATTTGCCGGATATGCAGACTGGGAAGGAGGTCTCTTATTATTTTGACCAACCAGCGCAGATATGGGAAGAAACTTTGCCTTTGGGAAACGGCCGTATCGGTATGATGCCGGATGGTGGTATTGAGCGGGAGAATGTGGTCCTGAATGAGATCTCCCTGTGGTCCGGAAGTAAGCAAGATACGGACAATCCTTATGCGTATTACTCTTTGGCGAATATTCGTCGCCTCTTATTTGAGGGACGGAATGACGAGGCACAGGATTTGATGTATAAAACTTTCGTCTGCAAAGGGACCGGGAGTAATCTGGGGGACGGTGCGAACGCTCCGTATGGGAGTTACCAATTATTCGGAAATCTAGTGCTGAGATATACGTATCCGAATGAATCGGATTCTATCGCTGAGTATCGCAGGCGGTTGAACCTAAGCGAGGCTATCGCTTCCGTCTCTTTTAAAAGGGGGAATGTGAATTATCAACGGGAAATGTTTACCTCTTTTTCCGGGGATCTGGGAGTTATTCACTTGGTAGCGGACGCAGATCGGGCCTTGAATTTCTCATTGGGTATGAATCGTCCGGAACATGCGACGATCTCTTTGGACGGAAAGGACTTGCTGATGCGGGGACAATTGCCGGACGGGGTGGATACGTTGGAGATGAAAGGGATGCGTTTCGCCTCTCGTGTCCGTATCGTCTTGCCGAAGGGGGGGGATTTGACCGCAACGGATAGTAGTTTATCGGTGCGAAGTGCCTCGGAAGCGATTATCTTGGTAAGTTTAGGTACGGATTATTTCGATAAAGACGGCGTCGGACAATCCTTGGAAAAATACTTATCGCAAGCGGAATCTAAGGATTTCTCCACCTTGCGCCGGGAACATACACTCGCTTATCGCTCCCTGTTTGATCGGGTCTCTTTGGATTTGGGAAAAGGCGAAAGGGATCATCTTCCGATCCATGAGCGTTTGGCCGCTTTCGCTCAAGATAAGAACGATCCGGGATTGGCGGCTTTATATTTCCAGTTCGGTCGATATTTATTGATTTCCTCGACCCGGCAGGGATTACTGCCCCCGAATTTGCAGGGCTTGTGGTGTAATACGATTCATACGCCTTGGAACGGGGATTATCACCTAAATATTAATTTACAGATGAATCATTGGCCAGCGGAGGTCACGAACCTCTCCGAGTTGCACCTTCCGCTGATCGAATGGACGAAACAGCAAGTCCCTAGCGGTGAACGTACGGCCAAAGCTTTTTATAACGCACGGGGATGGGTCACGCATATTTTAGGTAATGTCTGGGAGTTTACCGCCCCGGGCGAACATCCGTCGTGGGGAGCCACGAATACATCCGCCGCATGGCTATGCGAGCATTTGTACACGCATTATCAGTATACATTAGATAAGGCGTATTTGAGGGATGTTTATCCGACGATGAAAGGGGCTGCCCAATTCTTTGTGGATATGCTGGTGCAAGATCCCCGGACTAAATATCTGGTGACGGCACCTACTACCTCTCCGGAGAACGCTTATAAAATGCCAAACGGAAGTGTCGTGAGTATTTGTGCCGGATCGACGATGGACAATCAGATCTTGCGGGAATTATTTACGAATACCATTGAGGCCGCCGGGATTTTAGGTGTGGATAGCGCGTTCGCTGCTGAGTTGGCGGCGAAACGAGATCGCTTGATGCCTACGACGATCGGTAAAGACGGCCGTATTATGGAATGGCTCGAGCCGTATGAGGAGGTAGAGCCTACCCATCGTCATGTCTCTCATTTATATGGGCTTTATCCCGGGAATGAGATATCGATAGAGCATACGCCGGAGTTGGCAGAGGCGGCTCGTAAATCCTTGGAGGTCCGTGGCGATCAAAGCACGGGCTGGTCTATGGCTTGGAAGATTAATTTCTGGGCCCGTTTACAGGATGGCGATCATGCTTATAAATTGCTGGGTGATTTGTTACGTCCCTGTGTAGATGAGCATACGAAGGAGGTGAAGGGAGGAGGCTCTTATCCTAATTTGTTTTGTGCCCATCCTCCTTTCCAGATTGATGGTAATTTTGGAGGAACAGCCGGTATTGCGGAGATGCTGATACAGAGTCAATCCGGATTGATCGAGTTCTTGCCCGCTTTGCCATCCGCTTGGAAAAATGGAAGCTTTAGCGGTTTAAAAGTCCGGAATGGCGGGGAGGTGTCGGCTAAATGGACGGAAGGTCTGTTGACGGAAGCTCGATTGAAAGCGATCGTTCCCGGTTCTTTCCAGATCAAGCTTCCGGCGAATTCCGCGAACATGAGCCTCAAAAAGAACCAAAAGCCGGTTTCCCTACCTGTAGTCGATGGAAAAGTAACAGTGGACTTGTTACAAGGGGAAGAGCTTGTGTTGCAATTCTAAGTTACCATTCTGAGGGGATGAGACGCGGCATGCTGCGTCTCTACAACAAATGAGAAAAATTTAATATAACGGTAATCTATAAATGAAACCGATCGAAAGGCGTGCGGTGTCGTCCAGAGAGGCATCGAGCGCCTTCGCTCGTTCGGATAGGTTATATTTTTTACCTATGGCGGTCAAGAAGATATGTAGATTATCATCGGCCATCGGATAGAACTCAAGCCCTCCTTGATACCCCCATGCCGTACGGTATTTACCTTTCTCGTAAGCATCGTAGGCTTTATAGATCGATGCGCTTTCATACATTCCTTTCGCGAATAGTTGCCATTTGGGATGGAAACGATACTGTATTTCCCCCACCAGCGAAAGATAATCGATGTTTTGCATACGAACCGGTGGTTCCGGTTCCTCCTCTCCGGAGACTTCGGGCTGGGTCAATTCGGTCAATAATCCTAATGGGTCTAATTTTCCTCGTGAATACATGACATCGAAATAAGCATAGACCGGTCCGGCCTCTATACTTTGACCGGTAAAGACGCTATACATATATTTCCCTTGGGCTTGCTCCGCGGCGGATACGGAGTACCGTAAATGAATCAACTCATCCAGAAAGTTACCGTTCCAGTTCAATGTGTAAAACAAGGGAACTCTCGGTTTCTTAAATCCTTCCGGCAGACGTCCATACTCATCTTCCATCGATCCCATACGACTGTTCGTCACCTGTAAGCGGATCTCTTGTGACTCATTCGGCTGATACCCCAGCCCGATTCCCGTAAGGTAGCAAAGGGAGTATTCATTCATATCGCTATACTCATAAATAAGCAAAGGATTCTCGTCGTACTCAAAACCACCGTAGAACACATCTTGTTTTCCGGCGGTTAAGGTAAAACGCTCATTCAGTTTATAGCCAATATACGCATATTCGATCGACTCATTCAAATTCTCCAAGGCTTGTCCCTCATAACCGCCATTCAGCGTTTGGCGATACCAATAGAATAACCGATCGTTCACTTCTCCGGTAACATCAATTTTGACATCCCTGAAACGAAAGGCGGCTTCATCCAGCTTCCCCGAGAAAAAGTCCGCGTTGAATCCTGCATGCATCTCCAAGTCCAGATTGAAAACCTTGTTGCGTTTCGGAATCTTAGTTGCGTATTCAAAAAGAGATACCGAAGAAGAATCCCGCTCTGGGATCGGAGAATTTGTCTGAGCGTAAGACGTTAACGCGGAACCGATAAATAAGAAGGCCGACAGCCAAGCCACTGTGAGTCGTTTCATTTACTGATGTTAATTATTAAAGTGGCCGCAAAGATACGAATTATTGCTCGGTTTTGCCCATATGCTTCATGACTTTAGCGTCCAGATAGAAAATGAGTTCTTCCGCTATATTCGTACAATGATCTCCGAAACGTTCCATTTTCCGGATAACACCGGCCATATATAACCCTGCCAACGCGCTACCTTTATGCTCCTCTATATATTTGGCGATAATAGCGGTAGAATTATGATTGATCTCATCGATCAAATTATCCTTCAAGAAGATACGGGAAGCGATCTCTGAGCTTTCTTTCTCAAAAGCCTCTTTGGTGAGTGAGATCATGCTTAATAACTCCGACAGCATTTCTTCTACCCGGGTTTCCTTGACCAGTTGCGGGTCAATCGGTTCCCCCTCGGGAAGGTTTCCTGCGAAACGGGCGATGCTTTCTGCGAAATCTCCCAGACGCTCTAGGTTTGTATTAATCTTATACATCGCCAATACGAAACGTAGGTCGATCGCTACCGGTGCGTACAAGGCGATGATATCCTCGCAATCACTGTCGATCTTTAGCTCGAAAGCATTTACCCGGCGTTCCCGGCTGATTACCTTATAAGCGAGTTCCTTATCTCCGGTAAGCATAGCCTCCCCTGCGTTGTATAATTGCTGGTGAACCAATGCCCACATCTCACTGATACTATTTTTTAAAGAATGAATCTCCTGCTCTATAACCTTCATACTCTTCTAATTTTCAATTTTTAATTTTCAATTACCCAAACCGTCCGGTAATGTAATTCTGTGTAGACTCTTTCTCCGGATTGGTGAAAATCTTCCGGGTATTATCATATTCAATCAATTCCCCTAAATAGAAATATCCGGTCTTGTCGCTAACACGAGCCGCTTGTTGCATATTATGGGTAACGATTACGATCGTATAATCATTTTTCAGCTCATGTATCAAATCCTCGATCTTACTGGTTGAAATCGGGTCCAACGCGGAAGTCGGCTCGTCCATCAACAAGATAGAAGGCGAGATCGCCAAGGCACGGGCGATACATAAACGTTGCTGTTGTCCGCCGGAAAGAGCGAATGCCGATTCTTTCAGTTTATCCTTTACCTCGTCCCAAAGGACGACCTGCTTTAAAGTCTTGACCACCGTCTCCTCAATATAATTCTCATCGTTGACACCGTTTACCCGCAGGCCATAAGCGACATTCTCATAAATCGTCTTAGGAAAAGGATTCGGTTTCTGGAAAACCATCCCCACGTTTTTACGTAAGCGATCCACTTTCTCACTTTTCGTATAGATATCTCTTCCATCAATTAGGATCTGACCTTCCATGCGAGTGCCCGGAATCAAATCATTCATGCGGTTGAACAGGCGGAGGAAAGTAGACTTTCCGCAACCGGACGGTCCGATGAAAGCGGTGGACGTATTCGGCTCTATCTCCATGGAAATGTTCTTCAACGCATGGAAATCCCCATAATAAAAGTCTACGTTTTTAGCATCAATCTTTATCATAATTGTCTTATTTTTTTAATTCATTTTTACCTTCTTGGCGAAATAACTACGCAAGGCATTTGCCAAAAGGTTTACTAATAATACGATGACAATCAGTACGAGTGCCGTGCCATAAGCCATTCCCCGGGAAGCCTCGATATCCGTACCGCTTGTAGATATAACATATAAGTGATAGGGTAATGCCATACATTGGTCGAAAATACTTTTCGGTAATTGCGGCAAGAAATAAGCGGCCACCGTAAAAAGGATAGGAGCGGTCTCTCCGGACACACGCCCGATCGAAAGAATCAATCCCGTAATAATATTGGGGAACGCCATCGGTAGCACGACCCTGCGAATGGTCTGCAATTTCGTAGCCCCTAACGCTAGGCTACCGTGGCGGAAAGAATCATCGATACTTTTCAAAGCCTCTTCCGTCGTACGGATGATAAGTGGCAAGGACATCAGCGCCAAGGTAAACGAACCCGCTATAATAGAGTCTCCCCATCCCAAGGTGCTTACGAATAGAGACATACCAAATAACCCGAAAACAACGGATGGGACACCACTTAGATTATTCGTCATGATACGGATGAAGCGGATGAGTTTCCCGTTCGTGGCGTACTCGTTCATATAAATACCACTCATGATGCCGATAGGAAAACTAATCAAGCTACTTCCGATCACTAAATAGAGTGTACCTACGATAGCCGGAAAAATCCCCCCGGAGGTCATGCCCTCTTGGGGTGCTTGTGTCAGGAAATCCCAACTGATCACGCTCGCTCCCTTTAAGATAATGAATCCCAGTATTACGAATAAGATCACTACGACCAAATAACTCAGGAAAGAAAAGAAACCGAAAGCAACCTGTTGAGAGGCCCGTTTCCTCTTGTCTATATTCCCTAAATGTTGAATAGGTGCCATATCTTTAATTAAATTTTACGTTTGGATGAAATATATTCTACGGCGATGCTCAACCCCAAGGTGATGAGGAACAACACGGCTCCCAGCATAAACAAGGCTTGGTAATGTGCTCCACCTGCGGGAGCCTCACCCAATTCCGCCGCTATCGTGGCAGGAATTGTCCGTACCGGTTCGAAGAACGAGGTAGGGATAACGGCGGCGTTTCCGGTTACCATCAATACGGCCATCGTCTCACCGATCGCACGTCCTATACCTAATACGACAGCGGACGTGATACCGGATATGGAGTAGGGGATTATTACTTTATAGATGGTTTGCCATTGCGTGGCTCCCAATGCCAAGCTGGCCTCTTTCATGGCTCGTGGTGTAGTTCGCATGGCATCTTCCGCTACCGTGATGATGGTCGGCAACGCCATGATCGCTAAAACCACGCTTCCGGCGAAAGCGGTCTCGCCTACCGGAAGGTCTAAAGTCTTTTGGATAAGGGGAACGATCACCACCAATCCGAAGAAACCATAAACGACTGAGGGAATACCTGCCAGCAACTCGATAAGCGGTTTTAATAAATTGCGTGTTTTTGTATTGGCGATCTCTGCCATATAGATCGCTACCGCTACTCCGAAGGGGAGGGATAAGGCGATCGCACCTATACTTACCAACAGCGTTCCTAGTAATAGAGGGATCAGCCCAAAGATCGGAGCGGGAGTTGAGGTCGGATACCATTTCGTCCCTCCAAAGAATTCCGAAGGCTTGATCGTGGCTCCCGATATGATTTTTCCCGTAAAGTTTTCCGACTTGTATTGTTCCGGAAAGAATGCGATAATCCCGGGCTCTTTATGGATAAGTTCATTGATTTTCTCGGGAACATATTGAAATTCTTCACCTAGCTCTTCTTCCGTATAATAGTTGGTTAGATCCGAGAACCGGAAGACTAGTATATCTTGATTTTCTCCGTTTAAATCTTCCCAATTGGTGATATTGGCATCGAAGACATCCATGATTTGCTCGGGCGACAAATGTTCGACCGGATTTTCCTGATTCACGGCCAATATATATCCTTCCTCTACCTCCGGGCTGTTAAAAAGACCTGCGGCCTCTTTAAATAAGAAGACAATGATCAACAAGATCGTAAAGCTACTGACGCTTCCACTGATCAAAAATCCTCCTTCCACTAATTTTTCAATAAACTTTCTCACAATCTTTGCCTATTTATTCTGATGCAAAGAAAGGATATCCATATTAAGAAGCTGTTAAGCCTGTTTGAAAGAATTATTACAAACATATTACGAGTTTGTAATATATACAATTGAAATAAAAAAGGCTCCGTTATGCGGAGCCTCAAAATATATTGGAGATTATAGATTTTCTAGCCATTTTTTACCAGGCTTGGTATATAGCCATACGAGGAATCCACCTCCAACAATAGCACTGATCGTGAAAACTAAACTTAGCATATCCATAATAAACCTTATTTAAAAATTTTATTTCCAATCCAGGCGAATATCACTGTTGCTATTCCACCAACGATAGCTCTATATATAAATATTGACTCTTTTAGCTCTGTATCAAAAGTAGCAATACCTCCAATAACCAGACCCGCAAAAGTTAATTTAGCCAAATCATAGAAGAACTTTCCCAGGTTTTCTCTACGGGATTGATCTCTTTCCCTGCTTTCTTTTTTTTCATCCTGTTGTTTCTCCCAGTTTCCCATATAACAAAGATATGAATAGTTTTTAGATAAACAAAAGGCCATCCCGAAATTATTCGGAATGGCCTTGAGATAAGTATGTAATATGTTTGTATTACTTATTATACTTGCTCCAATCCACATTGTGCATATCTCCGCTGGCCGCTAGTTCCTCATGGAAAGCGAAACAGCATTTCAGGTTTTGAGGCGTATGTCCCTTGATACCCATAGCGAGGTACTCTTCCAATAACGGTTTGTAATCCGGGTGAACACAATTGTCGATGATACAACGAGCGCGTTGGATCGGAGATTTACCGCGTAAGTCCGCTACACCATATTCAGTGATGATGATCTTCACGGAGTGCTCGCTATGATCCAAGTGAGATACCATCGGTACGAACGCGCTGATCTTTCCATCCTTCGCCGTAGACGGAGTCGTGAAGATCGACAACATAGCCGAACGGGTAAAGTCGCCGGAACCACCGATACCATTCATCATACGAGTACCGGATACGTGCGTAGAGTTGATATTACCGAAGATATCAGCCTCCAAAGCCGTATTGATAGCGATCAAGCCTAAACGGCGGGCAACCTCCGGATTGTTAGAGATCTCTTGCGGACGAAGCAAGATCTTATCCTTGAAGAAATCAAGGTTAGCGTAGATCTCACGGATCACCTCGTTACTTACGGACAAAGAGCAACCGCTGGCAAATTTAACACGGCCCTGTTTCATCAACTCGATGACAGCGTCTTGAATAACCTCAGTATATACATTGAATGCGGGGATAGACTCATTAGCTCCCATGCAGCCCAAGACTGCGTTAGCCACGTTACCTACGCCACTCTGCAATGGAACGAATTCTTTCGGAAGACGGCCGGCCTTGATCTCGCTAACCAAGAAGTCCGCAACGTTTTTACCGATCGCCATCGTAACATCATCCAGCGGAGAGAATTTTCCACCTTCATTCGGCTCATCGGTCCTTACCACACCAACGATCTTAGCCGGGTCTACTTTTACACAATCGTTACCGATCCTGTCAGAAGGAGTGTAGATAGGGATCTCACGGCGTAAAGGAGGATCAGCCGGCTCGTAAATATCATGCATACCGCGGATTTCTTTCGGGTGACGGCAGTTCAACTCAACGATGATACGGTCTGCCATACGACAGATAGTAGGTAAGATACCAACACCTGAAGTCGGAACGATCTCACCATCCTCAGTAACATCGGCAGCCTCTACGATCGCTACATCGATCTTACCCAAGAATCCGTAACGCAAGCTTTGTGCCAATTCAGACAAGTGCAAATCGAAATATTGTGCCTGATGAGCGTTTAATGCGGCACGTAAGTCTTTGTTCGATTGGTACGGTGTACGGAATTTGATGGCGTTAGCGCGAGCAAATTCTCCGTCTAGCTTATCACCGGTAGAAGCACCGGTAAACATACCGATTTGGAAAGGGTTACCTTTAGCGTGTTCTTCCGCTGCCTTCCGGGCGATAGCTCCGGGAACGACTTTCGGGCATCCTGCGGGTGTAAAACCACTGAAACCAACATTGTCATTATGATGCACATAAGATGCGGCTTCTTCAGCTGTAATGAATTTTAATGCCATGATAATTAGTTTTTATGTTTTTAGGTAAATACTTACTGTTCAATATTTTTCGGGCAAACTTACATAAAATTACGCTGAATCGAATATAAGTGTGGCGTAAATTAATACTTCCGGTTTAGAATCTCCGCACAAATGATCGCTTTCTTCAATTCCTCGATGTCTCTGAAGGTATCTTCCGGCATAAGCCCCGGTTCTTCCTCGATAGCACTCATCCTTACGGATGGCCGGGTCGCGATATGATTCGGGATATTCTTCTCGGCGGAAAGGAATGGAGATGAGGCAGGCGATGAGGTTACGACTTGCGGTTTCTCAACCTTTGGCGTTACCTGCTTTTGTCGGGGAGCGGGCTTAGGTTTTTGCGTTTCCTTTTGCATATCCTCCAGTATCTCCCAGAAGCCTTTTCCTTCTGTAGGCTGGTCATTAGGCATGATTTCCCTGTCGGGTTGCCCCAATATATCGGGGCGACTCTTCTTCTTTTTGTCTTTCGAACTGAATAAGCCACTGACGGCGGCGATAATCAGGAAAACAATATATAACCAATCTCCTACGTTATCCATAAACTTTGATTATTTTTGCACCTCCAAATGTAAGAAGAATAATTGAGAAGTGAAAAGATGGGAGTATATAAAACATCAGATAGGTATAAAAGTAAATAAGGGTAACTTCACAGCCACCCTTATTCGATTTAACCAAAACCTTAACTATGAAAAAATTTACGTTTTTCGAATGCAAATATAACGGTGGGATTCGAACTATGCAAGCGTTTGCGTAATTATTTTTAAGAATCTTGCTTATTTAAATTCTATTAACATATAGTATGGTAAATCAAGAAAACGGTGTGGACTTAAAATCCGCTACCCAAAGCGATGAACGAAAGTTGTTTATCGAGACCTACGGCTGTCAGATGAATGTGGCGGACAGCGAAGTTGTAGCTTCTATCATGAAGATGGATGGCTATAGTATGACGGAGAATATCGAGGAGGCGGATGCCATCTTCGTGAATACTTGCTCCGTACGCGACAACGCCGAACAGAAAATCTATGGGCGGCTACAGTATTTCCAGTCTTTAAAACGGAAAAAGAAGTCATTAATTGTCGGTGTATTGGGATGTATGGCCGAACGAGTGAAGGAAGACCTGATCCATGTGCATCATGCCGACTTGGTGGTAGGACCGGATTCTTATCTGGACTTGTCGAACTTGGTGGGAGCGGTAGAGCACGGAGAGAAAGCGATCAACGTGGAGCTTTCTACCCAAGAGACCTATAAGGATGTTATTCCTTTGAAGTTACCGGGCGTACATATCTCCGGTTTCGTGTCTATTATGCGCGGTTGTAATAATTTTTGTACGTATTGCATCGTACCTTATACAAGAGGACGCGAGCGTAGCCGGGATATCGAGAGTATCTTGAATGAGATACGGGATATGCACGAGAAAGGCTTTAAGGAAGTTACGTTGTTGGGACAAAATGTAAACTCCTATTCTTTCGAGAAAGAAGGTGAGACCATAACCTTCCCGATCTTGTTGGATCGTGTGGCGAAAGAGGTTCCCGATATGCGAATTCGTTTTACGACCTCCCATCCGAAGGACATGAGCGATGATACCTTACGTGTGATTGCCGCGAACGACAATATCTGTAAGTTTATCCATCTGCCTGCCCAATCTGGCAGCAGTCGCATCTTGAAGGTCATGAATCGTAAATATACTCGTGAATGGTATCTGGACCGTATAGCGGCGATCCGTCGTATCGTACCGGATTGCGCTATCTCGACTGATTTATTCTGCGGTTTCCATTCCGAGACCGAGGAGGATTATCAAGAGACTTTATCCTTGATGCGTGAAGTGGGATATGATAGTGCTTTCTTATTTAAATATTCTGAGCGTCCGGGTACATATGCCGCTAGCCATTTGGAGGATAATGTACCGGAAGAAGAGAAGGTACGCCGTTTGCAAGGTATGATCGATTTGCAAAATAAGTTGTCCGAGGAAAGTAACTTGCGGGATATAGGCAAGACTTTCGAGGTTCTGATAGAAGGATTCTCGAAACGTTCCCGTGAGCAATTGTTCGGACGAACCAGCCAAAACAAGGTGGTTATCTTTGACAAGAAGAACTATCATGTAGGTCAATTCATAAAAGTCAAGATCCATAAGGCTTCCTCGGCTACCCTGTTCGGGGAACCTGTGGAGGAATAAGAAAAAGAAAACGCCAATACGTTCCATTTCGAGCGATATTGGCGTTTCTCTTATTTAAAAATCTTATTCACAATGTAACATTCTCTATTGTGATTTGCTTCTGACAAGAATAATCACTAAATTTGTGTTATTCTAAAACAGGAAGTTATGTCAAGAGATGTGGTAAAACAAGAACTATTGGCGAAACTGAAGCAAGAACACTGCTTCTGGTCGTACAACGAAAACTCTATCAAGGATATTCCAGATGATATGCTGATAGAGAAAACTTTGTTGCATCTTGACTTGGAAGAAATAAACCAACTGTTTCTAATTTATCCTTTCAAGAAAATCAAGCAGGTGTGGCTGGATTATCTTGTTCCCCAAGCGGAATATCTCTACACGTTGAATCGTTTCTTCGCATGGTATTATTTCAAGGCAAAGAAGCCAGATGCTTATATAAAGTCTATGGCTACTCGCCACCTTAATAAAATGTTTGCATGAAAGGTTTAGCTCCACACACGCTGCAAGTTTTTGAAGCTGTCTCTAAGCTGGACTGCATCAAACCCTATCTCTTGGTAGGTGGCACTGCTTTGTCATTGCAAATGGGAACTCGGCAAAGTGAGGACTTGGACTTTATGAAATGGCGTACTTCTAAAACAGAGAAAATGGAAGTGGCATGGTATCAGATAGAGAAAGAGCTCGCTGCAATAGGTGACACTCAGCATAAGAACATTTTAGATATAGACCATGTGGAATATTTAGTGTCTGGAGTAAAGTTCTCGTTTTATGCCTGCCCCAAATATTCTCCTGTCAGTATGCCTGTGGAATATCTGAATAATCTCAGATTGGCAGATGTAAAGTCTATTGGAGCTATGAAGATGGAGGTGCTGCTGCGTAGGAGTAATTTTCGCGATTATTATGATATTTATTCCATCTTAAAGTCTGGTGTACCTATCAACGATTTGGTATCTTTAGCCCTCACTTACTCTGGACATAAATTGAAATCCAAAAACCTGTTGGCTATGCTCACCAACGGCTCTCGTTTTACAAGAGACTCCCATTTTGAGCAACTTGCACCGACTTATGCTGTAACTGCTCAAGAAATAGAAGATTATATAAAGTCTTGTTTATTATAAACTGCTGCAACATTCTTGCGAATGGGGTTATATATAGAAATGAAAAAACTAAATCATCTACCATATCTGCCATTATCTATATAAGTATCTAATTATAAGAAATTTGTTGAATGGTGGTAGATAATAAACATCTACCACTATCAGCTTGCATCTACCACTATTTACTGCTTTTCAACCACTAAATGCAGCCGTTCACTATTCGCTAACAACATTACTCGTTCTGCGACGGTATGCCAACTGGCTGTCTGCTTGGTTATTTGTATACCTTGTGTATTGATTTAAAATATTGAATAATAGGTATTTATAGTTTTTAAGGCATAAAACAAAAGTTTTCATAGGGGAAAACTTTTGGTTCGTGCTTATGAAACTTTAGTTTTCTTCTAGGGAAACTCTTTGTTCCCCTAAGGGAAACTCTTATTAACCCTATCGCTTTGCGCATGTCTTTCAAAAATAACACGTATTCTCATCCAATGCAAAGAAAAAGTATCAATGTCAAGTATAAGTGGTAGATGTTGAATGATAATTGTAGATGTCAGGCTATCTACAACCTATATGTAATGCTTTGATTTATAAAGCATACATGGCGTAGTGGTAGATATTGTAGATGTTTTCATAAAATCAATATTGTAGAATTCCTTTTATCTCAATTATGTATAGTTGCAGTCTGATATTTGGTTAGTTATGCTATTCCACATGCTTTAAGAAGAGAATCTTATAGCTTGTGATGATATGAAGTTTTTAGAGTAGAAAAATTTTTTACGTAAAAATCTTTGATCTATAAGTATTCTGTAATAGATAAAAACGCCTAGTCTAAACGATCGTTTATTCTAGGCGTTAAAGATAGGCTATATTTTTGAATAAAACAAAATCCAGAGAAACTTTTAAAAATTGATTATCAACGCATAAACGTAAATATGGACGCTTATGTGTTGAATTCAATAAAACGCCAGAATAAAATGATCGTTTAGACTAGTCGTTTTATAACCGATGATTTCGCATAACTGCTTGTAAATGATGATTATGAGAAGACTGATGTGCTGGAAACTACAGAGTTTATGAATATAGGGTAAATGTTTTAAATAATTGAATATTACTAACTTATAAAAATTAATCGTATGAAAAGAAGACTACTTTTCTTGTTCGCCGTGTTTATGGTGGCAACGAGTGTGGGGTGGGGACAGACGGATTTGTATGTCAGCACTTCGGGTTCTGATGGTAACGGAGGTGGTGTGGAAGCTCCTTTGGCTACAATTGCGAAAGCGATTGAAAAAGCCGCAGATGGGGCTACCATTCGTGTGGCAGAGGGAATTTATCCCCAAGTTTCACCTATTGTTATTCCAAAGTCTATTACAATTATTGGCAGTGATTCGACAAATTGTATTATAGAAGGGCAGCTAGATATTCAACGGGATGAGGAAGAGAGCGTAATCAATGTCAATTTGCGGAATTTACAGATTACAAAAGCTACAACATTAAGCCAAGGCCTTATTAATGTGATGTCTAAGAATGTGAATTTGAATTTGTCTGGGGTCCATCTTCATCAACTAACAGCAGGTAGTGGTGATGGTTGGGGTAAAAGTTCTATGGGCATTGTTAATCTGGGAAAAAGCTATGATTCTAATAGTATTTGTGATAATGTGAATGTATCTCTTACGAATTCTTGTATTTATTTAGAAGGGTCTTACAATCGAGGGTTCTCTTCGTTTGGAAATACGACTAAGGTGAAAAATACTATTGTATTGGATAATTCTCATATTCTTTCTGCGGTATATCCGAAGAATGGTACTTATAGTAGAGGAATAAGTTTCTCAAATATGAATGGATCGTCCATAGAAATGAAAAATAATAGTACTATCAAAGGATTTTATTATGCAATAAATGTAACAGCGCTAAATGATAATCTTTCGATTTCAATTGTAGATTCAAAAATAGATTCATGGGCGGCACTCAATATTTGGTCATCTAATAATAAGTTTAAGATAGCTAATTCAACATTGGAGTCTCATAACTATCAACTTAAAGGATCAAATGATTTTGCTACGATTGTATTAAATAAAGATGAAGAAGACAATGCGATTAACAATTCCTTTGATATAAAAAATACTAATTTGTTTGCTTTTATGGAAAGTACAGCTCTGCAATATCCTATTTCTGTTCGTAGTACGGGTAATACATTTAATATTGGTGAGGGCTCTGTACTGAAAGTGAATAAAAATAATGTAGGGGTTTTGATACAGGACTATAAAACGAATACTTTTAATTGCGACAATACGGTTAAGTACCAGATCGCGGATGAGAAATCAGCGATTACTGTATTCAACCAAGATGGTTCATTACGTAATGCGGCTTGCGATATGTCTGGTCTACTTTCTGAGGTAGATTTGACAGATCAAAATCGTATCGTTTTCCCGGAAGGAGAATATACTTTACCAATGACTCTACCATTAGATAAATCTATCACAATTCAAGGAGCTGGGCAGGACAAGACTATTATAAAAGGTGCGATCTTGGTTAATGGCTCTGCCAATAATACTGCTACCGATGTTAAAATAAAAGGATTGAGTATCGATTATACGCCAACGAAAGTTACCTCTGGAAAATGTACTCCAATTATAGAGGTAACCGGTAATGCGGATTTGTTGATAGATAATTGTATTATGAATAATAATACACAAGGCTATGGTGATCGTAAGAACCCAAATCCTGCGGAAGCATTACAAAATGCGATTCTTCTGGGAGCAACGGCAAAGGGGACTGTACGTGTTGAAAATACTACAATAAATTTGGCGGCTAACGCACAATCTGGAGTTCTTATTGATGGAGAACTGACGGATGTCTCTCTTGTTAATACAAAGATTGAGGGACAGGTGAACGGTTCGAATCAATTTGGTGTATATATTCACCATAAAAAAACGCCAGTGACGGTAGATAGTACGACAATCTTGCTAAATAACCATTATTGTATTTATGCTAATAACGCCGGCGATCAAAAATTGACAATAAAGAATAAATCGAACATCGTAGGATATGGTGCTCTCTATTTGTATGAGACCTCAGATATGAACGTCCATGTTTCGGGAGGGAGTATCTTAACAGGTAAGACAAAAAATAAGGGTGTTTCCGATAGCTTTGCGGCTATAGCGATATCAACAAATAATTCTACAGTGGGAGCTTCCAATAACGAGATTGTGATTGAGGATTCTTATATCGGGAATAAGTTTGCTGAACAAGAGACAATGGCAATGACTCCGATTAAAATAAATGGTAGTTTTACTCCTATTCCTTGTGATAATAAGATTATACTGAAAGGAAAAACAATTGTCTCAACTACTGATAACATAAAGAATCCAACTATAGTGGGTTATGGTATGAATCCTGATAAATATAATAATGTAATCATGCTGGAAGGCACTGATGTGCAATTGCAAGACCAGAACGGGAAACCTTGTGTAATCATTAATAAACCGGATGGTTCATTTAGGAATGCAGCGGTCTCTATAGTAACAGCAATCGATTTTGGAGAATTGTATGGGAGTACATATTACCATGAAGGCATTGCCTATGCGGGAGATATAATAATGATTCCTGATACGACTATAGCAGAAACGCTTGATGCTTTAAATGCGGCGGAATATACCTTCTTTAAAGCCCCTACTGTTCCCTCTGATCAAGGTACAACGCCTGCCATTTGGGAACCTTATGTTATTCCGGATAGTGTGATTTTTGATTGTAAGGACGGTTGTTTGGTGGCAAAGGAAAGTGCGGCTAAAACGTATGCTATCGCCAATCCTTATAAAAGGGTTTATTGGCTAAACCAAGGTGAGAAGTCTTTTTCTATAAAAGATTATGCGGTAGCTATTGAAATAAAAAATGATACTACGTGGGCCACTCCTTATTCGGAAAGGAAGGTGAATGTATTGGATGGAGCGACTCTGACCCTCTCTACTCCAATGGTTTTAGATACCGTTACAATGGAAGAAGGTGCCCAATTGCGATCTGCGCTTACGGATGTCAACCAAAAGGTAACCGCTAAGGTACTTCGTTTCGCTCCAAAATTATCCGGTAATAACTGGAAAGCGCTAGGTGTACCGTTTACGTCTCTGGAAGTAAAAGACTCGAAAGGTGCATCCGTATCAGCACCAAGCGCTCAAGAAGCTGATAATGGTATTTGGTTTGCGGATCTGAAGAATAATAAGACTCCTATATTTGAGGTGAAGACCGACAACTTTGGCGCAGCCGGATTATGGGCGGCTAATGGCGATACCTATACGATCTCTTCTGAAGGAGCTTTTGAATTCAAGACCTTGGAAGAACCTGCCGCTCCAACTGAAACAGGTACTTTCTTGATGTGCTCGAATCCGAATACATTTACGATTACCTTGAAACAATCTGCTTATATATTGACAACGGATGGAACCTCTTTCGAGCAAGAGGCAAATCCGGAGATCAAGCCTTTCCAAAGCTTTGTCTTGACAGACGCCAAGACATTGAGTACGCTTCGCTCTTTACGTATCGGCGATGGCGTGGTTACGGGCAACCAGACGATCGAGCCGGTAGATGGTTATTACGTGACTACCGATCGTGGCGCTATCGTGATTCACACGCCGGAGCCTATGGACGTGGTGGTTATCAGAATGAATGGCAAGGTCGCTTATCGTGGCGAGGTTACGGACGGACAGCGGATCATGGTTTCTTCGGGCATCTATGCCGTGAACGGTCAATTAGTAAGGGTTAAATAACGATTAAAACAAAGATAAACATGAAAAAGAGTATATTAGCGATATTCCTTGCTGTCATTGCGATGGCACAGGTACATGCGCAAGATTCAGATTTACGTTCCGCCCCGGATCTTCCGACGTTCAAGGTGACATTGAATTATAGCTCGGCGAATACGGATCAAGGAACCATAATCAGTACGGTAGCCACAGGTTCCAAGGTGGCATATAATAGTAAACCCGTTTTCACGATCACGGCGAAGCCCGGATATGTCCTGTCGGATATAACGATGAATACGGCTACTATTGGCACGTTGCCGAGCGGTACTTTTCAAAATGATAATACGACCACCTATTCCTATACTTCCACCGCTTTGACCGGTAGTACGGAAATCAAGGCGGTGTTCAAGGCAAAAGAGCAGGTGACAGTCACGATCTCTCCTGAGTATGCCACCTTGGATGAGATAAGGGCGAAGGTGAATTTGCCCAAGGTTACTTTTGACCCGGTTATTACGGGGTATAAAGTACAATACAGGGAGGATGGCTCTGCTGCTTTGACGGATGAGTTACCCGAAAAGGCTGGACTTTATTATGTTGTCGTAACCAAGTCGGAGACTGATACGCAAGCCGCCATAAACAAGGAGATTCTATTCAAGGTACAACCGCCCCATACGCTTTCTTACTCGTTTGAGGAGGCGCAAGGATCTGTAACCGCTTCTATGGATGGCTCCATTATCGCCAGTGGTGATGAGATCGTTTATAATAAGCCAGCCGTATTGAAGATTGCCTCCAAGCCCGGTTATGTGTTGAGTAGACTTACCGTAGATAATAATGAGGTGACTTTGCCGAAAGGAACTTTTAATTCTTCTACGAATGAGACTTCCTACGCGGATTATACGACATCGGCGTTGACCGCTTCTACGGTTATTGACGTGCGATTTGCCGCGAAGAAAACCGTATCTGTAACAGCCAATCCATTATCTGCCACGAAGGATGAGGTTTTGGCTGGTAAGAATCTTCCGGTTATTACATTTTCCCCCAATACGATAGCGGGGCAGAAGGTTCAATATAAGAACGCTTCCGGAGCTTTATCCGATAAACTTCCTGCGGCGGATGGTGTTTACACGGTCGTCGCGACCAGTCCCGAGACCGCGGAATATGCCGCCTTGAAGGATGAGAACATGAAGTTCACGGTATCTAAAGCGAATGTATTAAATTATAACGTGGAAACGGCCGGACAAGGTACGGTTACCGCCAAGATGGGCTCTACGGACATGGCAAGCGGTAGCGAGATCATTAACGGGCAACCTGCCGTATTTACAATTATCGCTAACCCCGGATTTCTATTGAATAAGATTGTTGTGAATGGAACCGCGGTATCAGCCTTGCCAAAAGGTGCGCTTAATAAGGATAACACCATCTCTTATACCTATACGACCGCCTCGTTAACCGCCTCTACGACCTTATCGGTAGGTTTCGCCGCAAAGAAAACGATTGCTGTGAATGTAACAGGTTCTTCGGCGACAAAAGATGAGATCGTGGCCGGGAAGAATTTGCCGGTTATTAAGTTTACGCCGGAAATAGCGGGACAAGCGGTTCGATATCGTGCGGCCGATGGTTCGGAGACTTCCACGTTACCGCAGATAGTCGGAGCTTATAAGATCGTCTTATTTAGTCCGGAGATCATGGAGTATGCCGCGTTAGAGGATTCCTCTAAAACGTTTACGATCCGTAATGCCAATACCTTGGCTTACGCTGTCGATGGTGGACAGGGCACGGTTACCGCCAAGATGGATAACAAGGACATCATGAGCGGTGGTGAGATCGCTTACGGTAAGCCCGTCATTTTCTCGATCGTATCGAATGCCAACTATAGGCTAGGGGCTATTAAGCAAGCCTCTTCGGATGTGGATATCTCGAAGATCAAGGGAACGTATGCTAATGGAAATACCTCTTACACGTACACGACTCCTAATCTGATGAGTGGCGATAGCTATACTTTTGCGTTCGTCTCCAAGGATACGGTGAGGTTCGTGGCTAACAACCTTGTCCAGACGGTCGGCTCCATCAAGCCGGTCACGGTAACAAGTGCTGTGGAGGATATCAAGATCGAATATCAATTGAGCGGTAAGGCTTGGGTTACGACATTGCCTTCCACGCTGGCTGTGGGTTCTTATAAGGCTCGTTTGAGCCGTGCGGAGGACTTGACATACCGTAGCCTCTCTGATACGGTTACGTTAGTGGTGGAGAGCAAGAAAGAGGTGGAGAGTTTGGTGTTACCTACTCCGGGTCGTATTGAGGAAGGACAGGCTTTATCGGCGTGTACCTTGATCGATGGAACTTCTTCCGGATCATTTATCTGGAAAACTCCGAACGAGATCGCTTCTCTGGATAAGAAAAAGTACGACTTGATATTCGAACCGAATGATCCTGTTCTCTATGCGGCTAAAGATACGTTTATAACCTTGAACGTAATTCCTGTTTATTCTATGAATGTTACCGCCGGTAATTTCGGTACTGTCATCTTGGAGGGGCGTACCGCAAATGATAAATACGCGAGAGGCTCGGTTTTGAAAGCGACAGCCGTTGCGGATAAGAATTACCGGTTTGCCGGTTGGAGTGATGGGAATACATCGGCTACACGGGAGTTGCAAGCGAATACGAACTTGGATATCGTAGCCCGTTTCGATTCGATCGTTTATGGCGTGACGTTTACGAATCCGATGAATGGTTCCTTGAAGGTCTTCGCGAATGGCGTGGAGGTAAAGAATGGTGCTGAGTTTTTGCAGGGAACCTTATTGACTATCACGGCGACTCCGGATCCGGGCTATATGGTTCAGTCCGTGAAGGTGAACGGGGCTTTGGTGAATAACGGTTCTTATACTTTGATACAAGCCGCTGATATATCGGCCGATTTCCTTCAAAAAGAACCGGATAAACATTTGGTAAAGGTTGGGGAGTTGAAGAATGGTAGCGTGAATCTGATCGAGGTGGATACGAAGGCACCCGTTACTCCCGGTGAGGCTATCTCTGAAGGTGTGAAAGTGAAGGTGATAGGAAATGCGGATTATGGCTATGAACTGGCTTCCGTGAGAGTGGTAGGTGCGAATTATAATGAGACTGATGACTCATTTACGGTTGGAACCGGAGATGTTACGGTGAACGCAAGTTTCCAGTTGATGGAATATCAAATAACCTCGGCGTTGAGTATTCCTAATGCGGGTAAGATCGTGTTGAAAGACAAGGCAGGCAAAGAGGTGGCTTCCGGTTCAAAGGTACCTTATATGACTCAACTGACCGCTTCTGTTGAGACGGAAACGGGATATCGTTTTATGAATATGATGGTGAACTCTTCCGAGATCAAGGATGGAGACGTATTCACCGTTTCTGGCCCTATGGTTGTTACCGCTAATTATGTGGAGAAGAAAGATTTGGCTTCGCTGATTGATAAGACGACGCAAACGGTAGTCTATAATAAGCAATACCGGAATTTCGAGGTTAAGATTACGGGCTATTCCGGTTTGGACTTTAAGGTCGCATATTCCCGGAGTGGGGTAGAAATGACAGAGAATCCTAAATCGGCCGGAACTTATAAAGTTCGGATTACCCGTGGCGAGGATGATTTATTTAAAGCCGTGGATGTAACTGCCGAGCTGATTATCAAGAAGGCTGGTATGGCATTGCTGAAAGAACCGACTATAGAAGGGGAGGATTATTCAAAGATTGACGCTAAACTTACTCAAGACTTCGAGGATGTGGAATGGAATCCTTCTACACAAAAATCGGCGCTTCGTGCGAATGTGACCGGAATCCCGACAAAGGATCAGGTAAATATTCTGCGCTTTACCCCACTTGACAAGAGTAATTATGAATCGGTAGATTATTCAATGCCGGTTGGTGAAGTAAAAACGTTTTCTTTAAGTACCTCAAATACGGAGGTTACGAATGGAGGCTTGGTTATTAGCGATTATTCGGAAGTTCCGGAGAATACGGTTTTAAAGTTGCGAGCGGTAGCTCCTAGCGAGGATCAACGTTTTGATTCTTGGAGTGAAAATGTCTCAAGCGCCGATAGAAAGAACCCAGAGATAACGGTTACTTTGGCGGCTGATGCGACATACACCCCGAATTTTGTGGATAAACCTAAAATAACGGCGAATCCTTCAGATTTGGAGTTTGTTTATAATGGTTCCGTAAGGCTTGTGGAATTGAAAGACATTTTGAGCGGTAGTTATCCGACAGATGTAAATATTAAATATTCAAATACGGATGGATCGGTTGCTACTCCATTGAACGCAGGTACTTATCTTGTGACTGTAACACGTACCGGGGATGAGAACTGGCGATCTTTCGAGGCAACCAAGAAATTAGTGATAAAGAAAGCGAAGGTCGTAAAGGTAGTGGCTCCTACCGCATCTACGATCACGGAAGGTCAGTCCTTGTCGGAATCCCTATTATCCGGTGGTGTTGCGAAAGGTGCCGATGGGACTACCATATCCGGTAAATTTGAATGGGCTGACGCGTCAGCTATATTGAAACCCGGCAATAGCCAGAAAAAGGAAGTGATCTTCACGTCGTATGATCCGAATTATGAGGATGCGACTACGGAAGCGGAGGTTACGGTGAAAAGTTCGGATGCGTTAGTTGTCACGTTCGCTCAACCGGAAAATGGTTCTTTGAAAGTCTATATGTTGAAGGGTGAGGGCGAGAAGACCGAGATAACGAGTGGAACCGCTGTGGCGAAAGCGACTAAGCTAACCATTGAGGCGGAAGCCAATCCGGATTATGAATTGGCCGTTATTCAAATAGGCGAAGAGAAGTATACGACTTCGCCTGTAGAGATTGAAGTCGATAAGTCCTTGGCTATTATGGCAGAGTTCAAGCCGGTTTCTACACCTCCGGGAACAGATGTGGCTGTTACGGGAGTTTCCTTGAATATCACGTCCAAGGCATTGGCCGTAGGTGAATCTTTTGCCTTGCAAGCGAAAGTTACCCCTAATAACGCTACGATGAAAACTGTCTCTTGGAGCAGCAGCGACGAGACGGTGGCTACTGTTGACGCGGATGGTGTCGTTACCGCGCTGAAGATCGGTACCTGCAAGATTACCGTGGCTACCGATGATGGAAACAAGACGGCGTCTTGTGTGGTAACTGTCTCCGGCACGGTAGGTATCGAGCAAATCATCAACGATCATCAAATCTATTGCGAGCGAGGTGCGATAACCGTTCATCCGGCCCGTCCAATCTCGATCCGTATCATAGCGGTGACTGGAGTTAGCCTGTATGGCGACTCAATTATCGGAACTACCCGTATCCCGGTATCGACAGGAATCTATCTGATAGAGATCAACGAGAATGGTAAGCGTATAACAGTGAAAGTGAACGTTCGCTAACAACCTTATTTTAAGAAACTAACCCTTGAGTCTTTAATGTTGGGGAAGGCCGCTAGGAATACTCAGTTCCGGCGGTCTTCTTTTTTATCCTATAAGCTTTACTTTATCTGTTTTTGTTCTGATATAATTAAATAAAACGTTATCTTTGTATCATAGAAAATTAAAACAGAAAGCCTTATGGAAAAAAATGAAGAAAAGAAAAAGGAAGAAAATGCCAAAACTAAAACAACTGTGGCGAAGACTGGAAAAAGAAAGGTAAGTAAGACATGGGAAGCTATGCAGCGGTTAAAGGGAAGTCTGATTGTAAATGACCCTAAATTTTTACTGTAAATGCGATATCTCATTGACACGAATATTTTTGTATATATGGCATCTGATCCCGAATATCTAAATAGGGATATAGATGCTATTATCCAAGAACCGGAAACCCTTCTTTATATAAGTGCCGAGTCCGTACGTGAGCTGATTGTCGCTTATCGAAATAAAGGACTGTGTTCTAAACGATGGAAGTCGGCAGAAGCGATGATCGTCGCCATAGAAAAGGAGTTTTATGTGAAAATATTGCCATTGAAAAAAGAACATATGCAAACGTATGCGCATATGGAGATCAATGAGGCGCAGGGACACAAAGATCCCTCAGACCACGTAATTATTGCGCATGCCATAACGGAACATCTACCGCTTATATCAAGTGATACCCGTTTCGGATTCTATAGAAGTCAAGGGTTGGACTTGGTATTCAATCAGAAATAATCTATATATTGTATATGTACGAATGGCCTTTGTTAGAGTTGTAGAGGTTAAATATTCTAAAACCCTTTCGGCTTACTTATTTTATTCGTTCTTTTGCAAGAAAATTGGGAGGTGTGTTCTCTGTACGCATCTCCTTAATTTATTTAACGTTAATAAGTGAGAGTCTGATGGCTGAAAATAAAAAAGTTAGTTCTGTTTCTTTCTTTAACTCCCGGCTTACGTCTGTTATTAGTATCTCCTTGGTACTATTCTTGCTAGGACTCATTCTATTGATAGGGATGTTGGGTAATAAACTCTCCGTTTATGTGAAAGAGAACTTATCTTTCTCCATCGTGCTGAAAGATAACCAAAAAGAAACTGAGATAAAGAAAATGCAGAAGAGCTTGGATGCTCTTCCTTTTATAAAATCAACCGAGTATATATCGAAAGAGCAAGCCGCGAAAGAGTTGGAAGAAGAACTGGGCGAGAATCCGGAAACCTTCTTAGGCTTTAACCCTTTACAGGCCTCGATTGAGGTGAAACTGCATTCGGAGTACGCCAACCCCGATAGCCTCCAAGTGATAGAGAAGAAGATTAGAAACTATACGTCGGTCTCGGAGCTGCTTTACCGAAAGGATATGATGGAGATGGTCCATAATAATATGAAGCGGTTGGGCTTGATCCTGCTAACCTTGGCTGCGGTACTGATGATTATCTCGTTCGTGTTGATCAGTAATACGATTCGCCTGTTGATTTATTCCAAACGATTCTTAATTCATACGATGAAGCTAGTGGGGGCTACTTCCGGCTTTATACGTAGGCCTTTTGTGAAATATAACATAGTAAGTGGCATTTTCGCCTCTATCTTGGCAATATTGATGCTAACCGGAGCGTTATATTATTTGCAAAATGAATTGAAAGGTTTTATCCAGATATTGGATATGCAAACATTATTATTGGTTTATGTGGCAGTGTTTGCTTTAGGTATTGTCTTGTCCGTGATCGCGACCATTTTTGCCGTGAATAAATATTTGCGGATGGGGGTCGATAAGTTGTATTATATTTAATGTACGAATAATAAAGAGTTGAGAAAGATGGCTAAAAGAGATTTTGCTTTCGGAAAAGAGAATTTTATACTGATTGCGGTAGCGGTTGCCTGCATCGTGCTTGGTTTCATATTGATGAGTGGTGGAGGTTCCGGGGATAATACGTTCAATCCCGATATATTCAGCGCCCGCCGTATCGTGGTAGCTCCGGTGGTTACGGTTATTGGTTTCGTGATGATGATTTTTGGAATCTTGAAGAATAGCAAAGATAAAGAAGTAACAGAATGAGTTGGTTTGAGGCCTTGATACTGGGTATCGTACAGGGATTGACCGAATATCTGCCGGTGAGCAGTAGCGGTCATTTAGCGATTGGCTCAGCTTTGTTTGGTATAGAGGGAGAGGAGAATCTTGCGTTTACGATCGTCGTACATGTGGCGACCGTATTCAGTACGTTAGTGGTTTTATGGAAGGAAATCGATTGGATATTCCGTGGTTTGTTTAAATTTCAGATGAACGCGGAGACGAAGTATGTGATTAATATCTTGATTTCCATGATTCCGATCGGGATCGTTGGGGTATTCTTTAAAGATACGGTAGAACAAATCTTTGGATCAGGTTTATTGGTCGTTGGTTGTATGCTGCTATTGACGGCGGCTTTGCTGGCATTTTCGTATTATGCCAAACCACGCCAGAAAGAGTCGATCTCGATGAAAGATGCTTTTATTATCGGTCTGGCTCAGGCTTGCGCCGTGATGCCGGGTTTGTCACGTTCCGGATCAACGATCGCTACCGGTTTGTTATTGGGAAATAATAAGGCGAAACTAGCCCAGTTCTCTTTCTTGATGGTAATACCTCCGATCTTGGGAGAGGCGTTGTTGGATGTGATGAAGATGGTGAAAGGTGAAGATGTGGCCGGGAGCATTCCCGCATTATCATTAGCGGTAGGTTTCGTGGCCGCTTTTGTTTCCGGTTGCGTGGCCTGTAAATGGATGATCAACATCGTGAAAAAGGGGAAACTGATTTATTTCGCTATCTATTGCGCGATCGCGGGATTGGTGACAATTGCTTGTACATTACTGAAATAAAGAATGGATTTTATAGCTGGAGAAATTTTATATTTTAATAAACCGCTAACGTGGACTTCTTTTGACCTAGTTAATAAATTTCGCTATAAGCTAAGTCGGAAACTGAAGGTAAAGAAGATTAAAGTTGGACATGCGGGGACACTGGATCCCTTGGCTACAGGTGTGATGATCGTTTGTACCGGAAGGGCTACGAAGCGGATCGATGAGTTTCAATATCAGACGAAGGAATATATCGCTACGTTGAAGTTGGGAGAGACTACCCCGTCTTTCGATTTGGAGAAAGAGATAGACGCCGTGTATCCCACGGAACATATAACCCGTGAGCTCGTGGAGGAGGTTTTAAAGACATTCGTGGGTACGATCCAACAGATTCCCCCGGTGTTCTCCGCTTGCAAAATCGAAGGTAAACGTGCTTATGAGCTAGCCCGGAAAGGAGAGGAGGTTGAACTAAAATCCAAGACATTGGTTATAGACGAACTGGAGTTGCTGGAGTGCGATTTGCCTGTTATAAAGATACGGGTGGTATGTAGCAAAGGTACCTATATTCGTGCGTTGGCTCGTGATATCGGGAAGGCCTTGGAT
This sequence comes from Parabacteroides sp. AF21-43, assembly GCF_003635435.1. Lineage (NCBI taxonomy): Bacteria > Pseudomonadati > Bacteroidota > Bacteroidia > Bacteroidales > Tannerellaceae > Parabacteroides > Parabacteroides sp. AF21-43. The sequence goes on from NZ_QTMG01000001.1 coordinate 47,056, forward strand.
TCCGGCGCTCATTTGATTGGCTTGGAACGGACTCGCATCGGAGAGGTAACCTTGGATATGTGTATGTCTCCGGAGGAGATCGATGATTTCTTAGAGAAGAATGTGGTAAAAATAGAAGAAGAAAAATAAATAGAGTGCATTATGAAGCTTTCGAAATTCAAATTTAACTTACCGTCGGAATTAATCGCTTTACATCCGGCGAAGAACAGAGATGAGTCGAGGTTGATGGTCGTTCATCGTGATACAGGTGAGATCGAGCATCGCGAATTCAAGGATATTCTAGACTATTATGGAAAAGGTGACGTGTTTATCTTTAATAACACGAAAGTGTTCCCCGCTCGCTTGTACGGTAACAAGGAGAAAACAGGGGCGCGTATCGAGGTGTTCTTGTTGCGCGAGCTGAACGAGGACTTACGTTTGTGGGACGTATTGGTGGATCCGGCTCGTAAGATCCGTATCGGTAATAAGTTATACTTTGGCGAGGATGATTCCATGGTCGCGGAGGTAATTGATAATACGACTTCGCGTGGTCGTACGCTCCGTTTCTTATATGACGGGAACCACGACGAGTTTAAGAAGGCTTTGTATGCCTTGGGCGAGACTCCGCTGCCTAAGTATATCGAACGTGAGGTGGAACCGGAAGACGAGGATCGTTATCAGAATATTTTTGCTGCGGAAGAAGGTGCGGTTGTGGCTCCTGCTGCGGGATTGCATTTTAGCCGTGAGTTGATGAAACGCTTGGAGATCAAGGATTGCCAGTTCGCTTTCTTGACATTGCATTCGGGCTTGGGTAATTTCCGTGAGATCGACGTGGAAGATTTGACAAAGCATAAGATGGATTCTGAGCAAATGGTCGTAAATGCCGATGTAGTGGATATCGTGAACAAGGGAAAGGATGAGGGGCACAAGGTTTGTGCGGTCGGAACTTCCGTGATGCGTGCGATCGAGACGGCCGTAAGTACGGATGGTCATCTGAAAGAGTTCGAGGGCTGGACGAATAAGTTTATCTTCCCTCCGTATGATTTCAGCGTGGCTACCAGCATGGTGACAAATTTCCACATGCCGTTGTCTACATTATTGATGATGACAGCTTCTTTCGGTGGTTATGAGTTGATCATGGACGCTTACGATATCGCTTTGAAAGAGAAATATCGTTTCGGTGCTTACGGCGACGCTATGCTAATCCTTTAATCCGGTTTCTATGGCGACAGCTTACCTTGGATTAGGTACGAACGTAGGTAATAAACGAGGAAATTTGGTGACAGCGGCGGCGCTGTTGGCTGAAAGGGTGGGAGATGTTCTTGCCCTTTCTGATATGTATGAGACGGAGCCTTGGGGATTTGAATCGGACAACACTTTCTTGAACGCCGTGATCGTTATGACGACGGAACTTTCCCCTATGGAATTATTAGACGCTACCCGTTTGATCGAGATCGAGATGGGACGTATCGAAAAAAGTGACGGTGCGTATCATGACCGTATCATCGATATCGATCTGTTAATGGTGGATGAGCAAATCCTGCATACGGAGCGGCTGACGCTACCGCACCCTCTGATGCACAAACGGTCGTTTGTAATGGAACCGTTGGCAGAAGTAGCTCCGTCGGTGAAACATCCTGTGTTTGGCAAGACGATGCGTGAACTTTTATCCGAATTATAAGTTTTAATTATGAACTACGAGATTTGAGTTATGAATAAAGAAATTAATAAAGCGATGACGCAAGGGATCGTCTTCAAGAAAGCGAAAGGCGAAGCGGAAGATTCGAATGGTAAGAAAATCAAGTTCTCTGATTTCTTGAAAGGGACACATGGCTCTGATTCAGCGAAATGGAAGGCCGGTTTTAAATATAAAAAAGCCTTACGTAATTCCAAAAAGAAGAAATAATTTTCAATTTTCAACTTTCAATTCTCAATTATTGCGTATCTTTGCGAATGAATTGACGTGGATAGATTTGTATTGCTTGCAACCACGGGAAAAAATGCTAAAAACATATCCTTTTCGTTGCCGTCCGGCAGAAAAATCCTTCCAAGTTCAATTCAGTTGTAGATTAGTAATCTTTTCAATTTAAAACGATGAGTTATTTATTCACCTCCGAATCGGTGTCTGAAGGGCACCCCGATAAAGTAGCCGATCAAATATCGGATGCTTTGCTGGATGAGTTCTTGGCGTATGACAAGAATTCGAAAGTTGCTTGCGAAACCCTTGTTACAACCGGACAGGTTGTCTTGGCTGGAGAAGTTAAATCAAGTGCGTATGTGGATGTGCAGGAAGTGGCACGTGGCGTGATCGAGAAGATTGGTTACACGAAAAGCGAGTACCAGTTTGAAGCGAAGTCATGTGGTGTGTTCTCTTCTATCCATGAGCAGAGTGGCGACATCAACCGTGGCGTAGAGCGTGCGGATCCCTATGAGCAGGGTGCCGGCGACCAAGGTATGATGTTCGGTTATGCTACTAATGAGACTGAGAATTACATGCCTTTGGCGTTGGACTTATCTCATAGTTTATTATGGGAATTGGCGAAGATCCGTAAGGAAGAACCGGATTTGATGCCTTATTTACGTCCGGACGCTAAGAGTCAGGTTACGATTGAATACGATGATAACGGTAAGCCATTGCGTATCGATACGATTGTGGTATCCACGCAGCATGATGAGTTTATCGGTCCGAAAGGTATTTCACAGAAGGAAGCGGATGAGGCTATGCAAAAGAGGATCGCCTTAGACGTGAAGAAGATATTGATACCTCGTGTGAAGGCTCAATATCCGGCTCATGTACAGGCTTTGTTTAATGATAATATCATTTATCATGTGAACCCGACCGGTAAGTTCGTGATCGGTGGTCCTCACGGTGATACCGGTTTGACCGGCCGTAAGATCATCGTGGATACATACGGTGGCAAAGGTGCTCATGGCGGTGGTGCTTTCTCTGGAAAGGACCCTTCTAAGGTAGACCGTTCGGCTGCTTATGCCGCTCGTCATATCGCTAAGAATATGGTTGCCGCCGGTGTGGCGGATGAGATGCTGGTACAGGTGTCTTATGCGATCGGTGTGGCTAAACCGATGAATATTTTCGTGAATACTTTTGGCCGTGCGAAGGTGAATATGACAGACGGAGAGATCGCCGCTAAGATCTGGGATATCTTCGATATGCGTCCGAAAGCGATCGAGGAGCGTTTGAAATTGCGTAACCCGATTTATTTCGAGACCGCTTCTTATGGTCATATGGGACGCAAACCCCAGACGGTGACGAAGACATTCTCTTCCCGTTATTTGCAGAAGCCGGTTACTTGTGATGTGGAGTTATTCACATGGGAGAAATTGGATTATGCAGATAAGATCAAGGACGTGTTTGGTCTATAAAAAATAAGTGGAAAAAGTAAGCTGGCTTAAATGGCGAAGTATGTTAAGATACTTTGCCATTTAAGTTAAGATACTTAGCCGATGAAGTTAAGATACTTTGCCAAGTATGTTAACTTACCCTTCCTCTTGGAGCATTTCTACTTCTTTTACTTTCCTGAACAGGTCGGACGCAAAGATGAAATCGTTCAACGCTTGGTTATTAGAGGTGATTACCTGCTCTTTTGTTCCTTGCCATTCCTTCACGCCTTCCTTAATAAAGACGATATTATCACCAATATTCATCACGGAGTTCATGTCGTGGGTATTGATAACGGTCGTCATATTGTACTCCACCGTAATGTCGTGAATCAAATCATCGATCAATAGAGAAGTCTTGGGGTCTAGTCCGGAGTTCGGCTCATCGCAGAACAGGTATTTAGGATTTAGGGAGATCGCTCTTGCGATGGCGGCACGTTTCATCATACCTCCACTGATCTCGGAAGGATATAGATGTCCGGCCTCGGACAGGTTTACACGTTCCAAACAGAATTCCGCACGTTTCCTGCGCTCTTTCGTTGAGTCTTTAGAGAACATATCTAAAGGAAACATTACGTTTTCCATTACCGTCATGCTGTCGAATAAAGCGGAACCTTGGAACAACATACCCATTTCCCGACGCAGCATATTTAACTCATGCTTGTTCATCGTGATCAAGTCTCTGCCGTCGTATAATATCTGTCCGGTATCAGGTTTCATTAACCCGATGATATTCTTGATCATTACCGTTTTACCCGAACCGCTTCGTCCGATGATCAGATTCGTCTTACCATCCTCGAACGTCGTACTTATATCTTTCAAGACGACACGTCCATCGAAAGACTTCGTTATATTCTTAACTTCGATCATTTTTAAGTAAGCATTAAATGGGTTAATATTACGTCGGCAAGTAAAATCATGATACTGCTCATGACCACGGCATTCGTACTTGCCTTACCTACCTCTAGGGCGCCTCCCTTTACGTTATAGCCAAAATAGGCGGCGATGGATGAGATGATGAACGCATATACTACGGATTTGATAATAGAATACCAAATGTAAAACTCGTTGAAGTAGAATTGCAAACCGTACTCGAACGAGGAAGGAGTCATTCCCGTACTCGTTGAGTAACTGGCGAATATGCCGCCCATGATACCGGTGAACATACTGAAGATAACCAATACCGGAATAAAGATCATCAAACCGAGCATTTTCGGAAGGATCAGGAAATTGGCGGAATTAACACCCATGATTTCCATGGCGTCTATCTGCTCGGTGACTCGCATGGTTCCGATCTCGGAGGCGATATTACTGCCTACTTTACCCGCTAGGATTAGTGCCATGATAGAGGAAGAGAATTCCAGCAAGATAATCTCACGGGTGGTATAGCCGATCGTAAACTTAGGAATCAAGGGGGAACTGATATTCAAGGAGATCTGGATGGCGATAACCGTACCGATAAAGACCGAGATGATTATGACAATCCAAAGAGAATCCACGCCTAGCTTGTATATCTCTTTGATCAATTGCTTAAAGAACATACTCCACCGGTCTGGAAGTGTTATACTCTTCATCATCAGTAGGGTATACTCACCCATTCTGTGTAATGCTTTATTCATTTTTATCTTGATAAATTTCTGATTTCAATTTGCAAAGATAGCGTAAAATCCACTAATAACCATATAACATCTTAGAAACAAGATTGGTTTTATTTGTAAATCCTATGATATTAAAGTTTGCCACATCCCTCTTTTTTAACTATATTTGCTTTCTTAAATACTAAAAAATACTTTTATGAAGCGAATTCTTTTAGGAGTGATCGGCTTGCTGTGTTTATGTGTGGCTTGCCAGCGGAAGGATCTTTCTTTTAAGCCGGGGGAAGTTTGGCCGGATGATAAAGGGGTACATATAAACGCTCATGGTGGCGGTATTCTACGGGTCGGGGATACTTATTATTGGTTTGGTGAGCATAAAACGGAGGGCTCGGCTGGAAATCTGGCTCAAGTAGGCGTTCATTGCTATTCGTCGAAAGATTTATATAATTGGAAAGACGAGGGAATCGCCTTATCGGTCGTGCCGGATGATACGACGAGCCATATTGCTAAGGGATGCGTGTTGGAGCGTCCGAAAGTGATTTATAATAAAAAGAATGATCAATATGTAATGTGGTTTCATTTAGAGCCGAGAGGTGCTGGCTATTCGGGAGCATTGAGTGGAGTGGCTGTCAGTAAAAACGTGGCGGGGCCTTACTCGTTCGTAAACGCTTTCCGTCCGAATGCCGGTTTTTGGCCGGTTAATGTACAGGAACTACATAAGCAACCTTGTACGCTTTCCGCAGATCTACGTTTTAGCGGTGGAGAGTTACCAGCCCATCCGGATAGCTTGAATTTATTGGGGCGTGACCAGATCTCCGGACAAATGGCTAGGGATATGAACCTTTTCGTGGATGACGATGGCATCGCTTATCATATTTATTCCTCGGAAGAGAATAGTACCTTGCATATATCGCAGCTGACCGATGATTATACGAGTTATTCCGGTAAGTACGCCCGTTTCTTCCCGGGGCGTTTCATGGAAGCTCCAGCCTTGTTCAAACAGAAGGGGAAATATTATTTGATTATGTCCGGCTGTACGGGCTGGGCTCCGAATGCGGGACGATCGGCGGTCGCTACCTCGATTTGGGGACCTTGGAAGGAATTGGAAAATCCGTTTAGGGGAGAGAACTCGGAGGTGTCGTTTTATTCTCAGAGCACGTACGTATTGCCTGTACCCGGCCATGCGGATCGCTTTATTTATATGGGAGATCGTTGGACTCCGGAGAACGCTATAGACGGACGTTATATCTGGCTTCCTATCCGATTCGAGGGGGAGCAACCCGTGATCGAGTGGCAATCTGAGTGGAGTTATTAAATTCTCTTATCGCTTTTTTGCGAATGTATGTGATGTAGATCTGCGGATTATCACGTACATTCGCGTTAAATTTTTAAGTAGCTTATGTCAGACGAACAACGAATGGTGCTCCGTACGGAGGACTTGGTAAAGAAATATAGGACTCGTACGGTCGTGAATCATGTATCGATTAACGTGAAACAAGGGGAGATCGTTGGTTTGCTTGGTCCGAACGGAGCGGGAAAGACGACCACCTTTTATATGACAGTAGGTTTGGTCACTCCTAACGAGGGTAAGATCTTCTTGAATGACATGGAGATTACGAAATTCCCGGTCTATAAGCGGGCTCGCAACGGCATTGGCTATCTGGCGCAAGAGGCTTCGATTTTCCGGAAAATGACGGTGGAAGATAATATCCGCTCGGTCTTGGAGATGACGGGACGTAGCGTTGAGTACCAAAAAGAGAAACTGGAAAGTTTGATTTCAGAGTTCGGTTTGAATAAGGTTCGTAAAAACTTGGGAGACCAGCTTTCGGGTGGAGAGCGGCGTCGTGCGGAAATTGCCCGCTGTCTGGCGATCGATCCGAAGTTCATTATGTTGGATGAGCCTTTCGCCGGTGTAGACCCGATCGCCGTACAAGATATCCAGACAATCGTGGCTCGCTTGAAACATAAGAATATCGGAATCTTGATTACCGACCACAATGTATACGAGACATTGAGTATTTGTGACCGGGCCTATCTTTTGTTCGAGGGAAAAGTCCTTTTCCAAGGAACCGCCGAACAACTAGCCGAGAACGAGATCGTGCGCGAGAAATATTTGGGAAAAGACTTCGTGCTGCGTAAGAAAGACTTATAGCAGCCGTTTCAATCGCCTGTTTACCAGTATGAACAGCAGGAAAGATAAGGCGGCGATAAGACAAAAGTCCAAAAGATGCTCGGCGGGAATATTGCCTGTGATAAACTCGTTATCCTTGAGACGACTGTCCGACATCCCTATTACGGCGAAAGCATTATTGACAAAGTGGGCGAACACCGGTATCCAGATGCTTTTGCTCCAATAGAGTAGATAGCCGAAATAGGCTCCGAGTATCATCCGGGGCAAGAATCCGTAAAATTGTAAATGGAAGGCGCTAAATAGTATGGCGGCGACCCATATGATCGTATGAGGGTTGGAGGTCCATTTCCCGATCACTCGTTGCAAGGCTCCTCTGAACAGGAACTCCTCGGTTATCCCGGCCGTAACGGCGATAACGATAAGGTTGGCCAGGATTACCCAAACGCTATCGCTGGATAACAGGATCGTCGTCAGTTGTTCGGCGAGGGTTTCTTGCGCCCGCATCCATTCCTCGATAGGAGCCATAAACGCGGGTAACTCCATCTGCTTGTTGAGCAATCCTAGCAAATTGATAACCGGAGAAAATAAGAACATGCAAACTAAGGTGAGAATCCAGATCCTGCCGTCTGTGATTTTCTTGACTGATAGATAATGGCGGGGATTGTCACTACATGTCCAAGCCATGGCGATAGATGGTAGCAAAAAGGTACAGATCGCCGAGATGAACTGAATGAGCCTCATTAAATTAGCGTCTTGGGTTATATCAGCCTGTAAACCGTGGGTCGCGAGTAATAAGCCCGTGGATATAATAGATGATAAAACGGCTCCAGCCAATAAGAATAGCAGGAGGATCAAAAGTTGGATTACCGCCGGACGGGTAGCATATATTCCTTTTATTCTCATAATGATTCATTCAAAGGGTAAATAATTGCCGCCAAATATAAACAAAAGAATAAAAACAGATCAAAATTTGCACGATTAAAAGAATAAGTCTAATTTTGCGACCTAAAATTCGATACGACTATTAATTAAATAAATCATTCAGAATGAACGTTTCGCTTAAAAACAATGATGCCGTAAGCGGTATCGTGAAATTAGAAATAGTGAAAGCTGACTATGCTGATCAGGTAGACAAGAGCCTGCGTAGCCTTCGTCAGAAAGCCAATGTACCGGGTTTCCGTAAGGGCATGGTTCCTATGGGCATGGTTAAAAAAATGTACGGAAAGCACGTGCTGGTAGAGGAGATAAACAAATTAGTTTCTGAGAATCTGTTCAAGTATATCCGTGAGAACGATTTGCATATCTTAGGCGAGCCGATGCCTAACGAGACAGAGCAAAAGCCGTTGGATTTCGATAAGGAAGAGGATTTCGAATTCTGTTTTGACGTGGCTTTGGCTCCGGAGATCAATATCGAGTTGAGCAAGAACGATAAACTTCCGTTCTATCAAGTCGCTATCGATGAAGAAATGCTAAATAACCAAGTAAACGCTTATCGCTCAAACTTCGGTTCTTACGACAAGGTAGACGAGGTTGAGGAAAAAGATATGGTAAAAGGTACGGTAGCCGAGCTTGAGAATGGTGCCCCGAAAGAAGGTGGTATCGTTGTGGAGGACGCTGTCTTGATGCCTATGTATATCAAGGATGAGGAAGAAAAAGCTAAGTTTATCGGTGCTAAAGTAAATGCCGTAGTGGTATTCAACCCGAATAAGGCTTATGAGGGTGCTGAGGCAGAGATCGCTTCTTTCTTGAAGATCGATAAGGAGAAAGTGGCTGAGACTACAGGCGACTTCAGCTTCGAGATCAAGGAGATCACCCGTCATAAAGATGCTGAGATGAACCAAGAGTTGTTCGACAAGGTATTTGGCGAGAACGTGGTTACTAGCGAGGAAGAGTTCAAGAACAAGATCAAGGAAGCTTTGGCTGAGCAATTCGCTCCTCAGAGTGACTTCAAGTTCTTGACAGACACTCGTGATATGTTGGTTGAGAGAGCTGGCGAGTTGAATTTCGCTGACGATTTATTGAAACGCTGGTTGCTTGCCGCTAACGAGAAGAATACGAAAGAGAAGATCGACGAGGACTTCCCTCAGATCCTTCAGGATTTGAAATATCAGTTGATCAAGGAGAACTTGGTTAAGAAGAACGGCTTGAAGGTTGAGGACGCTGACATCGAGAACTTCGCTAAACGTGTGGCTAAGGCTCAGTTCGCTCAATACGGCATGTTGTCTGTACCGGAAGATGTACTTGACAACTACGCTAAAGACATGTTGAAAAATAAGCAAACACTTCAGAACATCATCGACCGTGCGGTTGAGGAGAAATTGGCTGCTTGGTTGAAAGAGCAAGTGGAACTTGATGTTAAGGAGGTAACCGCTGACGAGTTCAACAAACTTTTTGAATAAAAAGATCTTTACTCGGCCTCTTAGGAGGTTGTTTTATATCAAAAAAGGGATTTCTCTCTAAAAATATCTTAGCGGATAGCGAAATAAATTGTTTCTTTCAGAAATTTATTTATAACTTTGTTTTTCCGTTAAGTCACAGAGGGAAATCCCTTTTTACGTCTTCTCGGTAAATAAAAGATAGGAGAAAATATGGAAGATTTTAGAAAGTATGCTACAAAGCATTTAGGTATGAGTGGTACGGCTCTGGATCGTTATATGAACATCTCCAGTAGCTATATCTCCCCGACAATTATAGAGGAACGACAGCTGAATGTCGCTCAAATGGATGTCTTCTCTCGGTTGATGATGGACCGTATTATTTTCTTGGGCACGCAAGTGGATGATTATACCGCTAACGTGATTCAAGCGCAGTTGTTGTATCTGGATTCCAGTGATCCCGGAAAGGATATCTCTATTTATATCAATTCGCCGGGTGGCTCTGTATATGCGGGCTACGGCATTTACGACACGATGCAGTTTATCTCCAGCGACGTATCTACGATTTGTACGGGTATGGCCGCCTCTATGGCGTCTGTCTTATTGGTGGCGGGAACTAAGGGAAAACGTTTCGGCTTGAAGCACTCCCGTGTAATGATCCATCAACCGCTTGGCGGCGTACAAGGACAGGCTTCAGACATCGAGATTACCGCTCGCGAGATCTTGAAGGTTAAGAAAGAACTGTACACCATAATCTCGGATCATTCAGGTAGACCCTATGAGGAGATCGAGCGCGATGGCGACCGTGATTTCTGGATGACCGCGGAGGAAGCGAAAAAGTATGGCATGATCGACGATGTTTTAACACGTAAATAACAAAAACAACAATAAGAAACTATGGCCAAAACAACAGGCGATACATGTACGTTTTGCGGCAGGAGTAGCCGTGATGTTAATTTGCTTATCAATGGGATCTCTGGTTGTATTTGCGATGATTGTGCCCGGCAGGCGTATGAGATCGTAAAGGAGCAGACAGGAGGTAAGAAAACTTCTTTTGGTTTGAAGCAGAAAGATCTGCCTAAACCGGAAGATATCAAGACTTTCTTGGATCAGTACGTGATCGGACAAGATGACGCTAAACGTTATCTGTCGGTATCTGTGTACAATCATTACAAGCGTTTACTTCAAAAGGTTACCGCCGACGATGTGGAGATAGAGAAATCTAATATTATCATGGTGGGTGCTACCGGTACGGGCAAGACTTTGTTAGCCCGTACGATCGCTAAGTTACTACATGTCCCGTTCGCTATCGTGGACGCTACGGTACTTACCGAGGCAGGTTACGTGGGAGAGGATATCGAGAGTATCTTGACCCGATTATTGCAAGCGGCGGATTATGATGTGGAGGCGGCCCAACGGGGTATCGTCTTCATCGATGAGATCGATAAGATCGCACGTAAGAGCGATAACCCGTCTATCACTCGGGATGTCAGCGGTGAAGGTGTACAGCAAGGTTTGCTGAAGCTTTTGGAAGGATCGATCGTGAATGTGCCTCCTCAGGGTGGACGTAAGCATCCGGAGCAAAAGATGATTGCGGTGGATACGAAGAATATCCTGTTCGTTTGCGGTGGTGCTTTCGATGGAATCGAAAAGAAGATCGCTCAACGCTTAAATACCCGTGTGGTCGGTTATTCGGCTAGTTTGGGTACGGCTACCGTAGACCGGAATAATTTACTGAAATACATCACCCCGACTGATTTGAAGTCGTTTGGCTTGATCCCGGAGATTATCGGTCGTTTACCTATCCTCACGTATCTGAATCCGCTGGATCGTGATACGCTTCGTAACATCTTGACCGAGCCGAAGAACTCCATTATCAAGCAATATGTCAAATTGTTCGAGATGGATGGCATTAAGCTGACGTTCGATGAGAAAGTCTATGAGTTTATCGTGGATAAGGCGCTTGAGTTTAAGCTGGGTGCCCGTGGGTTACGTTCAATCGTAGAAGCCGTGATGATGGACGCTATGTACAGTATGCCATCTCAAAAAGTAAAGGAACTCCATGTAACGTTGGAGTATGCGAAAGAGAAATTTGAAAAATCGGACGTGAACCGTTTACAGGTCGCGTAAACGTAGGCGGTTTACTATAAATAATACGAAGTATGGCAAAGAAGGATCATTTAACAGAAGAGCTAAATCGGCACTTTGGCTTCGGTACCTTTAAGGGGAACCAGAAGGCTATTATTGAGAACGTGCTGGCCGGGAAGGATACTTTTGTATTAATGCCGACGGGGGGAGGTAAATCTCTTTGTTATCAATTACCATCCATACTAATGGAAGGAACCGCAATCGTGATATCTCCGTTGATCGCTTTGATGAAGAATCAGGTGGACGCGATGCGGAATTTCAGTGAGGAAGATGGGGTCGCCCATTTTATCAATTCCTCTTTGAATAAGTCGGCTATCGACCAGGTGAAATCGGATATATTATCAGGACGTACCAAGTTGCTGTATGTAGCACCGGAGTCCTTGACCAAGGAAGAGAACGTGGATTTTCTGCGTCAGGTAAAGATCTCTTTCTATGCGGTGGACGAGGCGCATTGTATCTCGGAATGGGGACATGATTTCCGTCCGGAATATCGAAGAATCCGTCCGATTATCAATGAGATCGGTAAACGTCCGTTAATCGCTCTGACCGCTACCGCCACACCTAAGGTGCAGCATGATATCCAGAAGAATCTGGGTATGATAGACGCTACAGTCTTTAAATCATCCTTCAACCGCTCTAATTTGTATTATGAGGTTCGTCCGAAAGGAACGAATATAGACCGCGAGATCATTAAGTATATTAAAGCCAACGAGGGTAAATCGGGTATCGTATATTGTTTGAGCCGTAAAAAGGTGGAGGAATTTGCCGACATCTTGAAAGCCAACGGGATAAAGGCGTTGCCTTACCATGCGGGAATGGATTCGCAAGTACGTTCCGCCAATCAGGATGCCTTCTTGATGGAACAGGCGGATGTGATCGTGGCTACGATCGCTTTCGGTATGGGTATCGACAAGCCGGATGTCCGTTATGTGATTCATTACGATATCCCGAAGAGCCTAGAAGGTTATTACCAGGAAACCGGTCGTGCCGGTAGGGATGGCGGAGAAGGCCAATGTATCGCTTTCTATGCTTATAAGGACTTGCAAAAATTGGAGAAATTCATGCAAGGAAAGCCCGTGGCCGAACAGGAAATCGGCAAACAGTTGCTTTTAGAGACTGCGGCCTATGCCGAGACTTCCGTCTGCCGGAGAAAAGTGCTATTGCATTATTTCGGTGAGGAATACCTGGAAGATAATTGTGGTAATTGTGATAATTGTTTGAACCCAAAGAAGCAGGTGGAAGCGAAGGAATTGTTAAGTGCGGTACTGGAGGTTATCAGTACGTTGAAAGAAAAGTTTAAGGCAGATTATATCGTAAATATTTTGGTAGGTAACGAAACCTCCGAAATCCAAAATTACAAGCACAATGAATTAGAGGTCTTCGGTTCCGGACAGGACGAGGATGATAAAACTTGGAACGCCGTTATTCGCCAGGCTTTAATCGCTGGCTATTTAGCGAAGGATATTGAGAATTATGGTTTGCTGAAAATCACGGAAAAAGGTAAGGAGTTCATGAAGAAGCCGGTATCGTTCAAGATTACCGAGGACAATGAATTCGAGGAAGAGGAAGAGGAAGTTCCGGTTCGTGGGGGCGCCTCTTGCGCGGTAGACCCGGTTCTTTATTCCATGATGAAGGATTTGCGTAAGAAATTATCCAAGCGGTTGGAAGTTCCGCCTTTCGTGATTTTCCAAGATCCCTCTTTGGAGGCTATGGCTACTACTTATCCGATCACGTTGGACGAGTTGCAGAATATCCCGGGAGTGGGCGCTGGCAAGGCGAAACGTTATGGCAAGGAGTTCATTGAGTTGATCAAGAAACATGTAGAGGAGAACGAGATTGAGCGTCCGGAGGATTTGCGCGTACGTACGGTCGCTAATAAGTCCAAGTTGAAGGTCTCAATCATTCAGCGGATCGACCGTAAGGTGGCGCTGGACGAGATCGCGTTGACTAACGGACTTGAGTTCACCGAGCTTTTGGATGAGATCGAGGCGATCGTATATTCCGGTACACGTATCAATATCGATTATTTCTTGAATGATGTGATGGATGAGGATCATATCGAGGATATTTACGAGTATTTCAAGGATTCGGAGACCGACGGTCTGGAAGACGCCATCGAGGAATTAGGCGGTGACTATACGGAAGAGGAGATTCGCTTGGTCCGTATCAAGTTCTTGTCTGAAATGGCAAACTAATGGAAGGGTGGCCCGGTTCCACTCTAAAGAAAAAACAAATAAAGAAGCTTATTGTTCCTTCCGAAAGAGATTTATTTTTCCTTCGGAAGGAATTTTGTTTTCGTTCGGATGAAAGTTTATTTCCTTCCGAATCGAATTTTTAATTTCTCCCGTATCGATTTATTGCGTGAAAAGTCGTATATTTGCGCGCAATAATTTTTAAAGCATAAGTTCTATGTCATTTATTGCAGACAGGGTAGTTATGGATGGGTTAACGTTTGACGATGTATTGTTAATCCCAGCTTATTCGGAAGTTCTTCCTCGTAATGTCGATCTCACGACAAAGTTTTCACGTAATATCACATTGAATATACCGATGGTGTCGGCCGCTATGGATACGGTTACCGAGGCCAAGTTGGCTATCGCTATCGCCCGTGAGGGAGGTATTGGTGTGATTCATAAAAACATGACGATCGCCGAGCAGGCAAAGCAGGTCCAGACCGTTAAACGTGCGGAGAATGGAATGATCTATGATCCGGTGACTATCACGAAGGGCAAACGTGTGGCGGATGCCTTGGCAATGATGGCTGAATATAAGATTGGCGGTATTCCCGTGGTGGATGAAGGCGGGTATTTGGTTGGTATCGTGACGAACCGTGACTTGCGTTTCGAAAAGGATATGAACCGCTCTATCGATGAGGTGATGACGAAAGAGAATTTGGTCGTAACCGGACAATCTACGGATATGGAGGCCGCCGCTCAGATCCTTCAGGAACATAAGATCGAGAAGTTACCGGTGGTCGATAGCCATAATAAGTTGATCGGCTTGATTACCTATAAAGATATAACGAAAGCGAAAGATAAACCGAAGGCTTGCAAGGATTCGAAAGGTCGTTTGCGTGTAGCTGCCGGTGTAGGCGTTACGTTCAATACCTTCGAGCGTGTAGCCGCTTTGGTGGATGCCGGGGTGGATGCTTTGGTGATCGACACGGCACATGGTCACTCAAAAGGTGTGGTGGATGTCTTGAAACAGATTAAGGCGCAATATCCGCATATTGATTGTGTGGTCGGTAATATCGCTACGGGCGAGGCTGCTAAATATTTAGTGGAAGCCGGGGCGGACGCCGTGAAGGTAGGTATCGGTCCGGGTTCGATTTGTACAACTCGTGTGATCGCTGGTGTGGGTGTTCCCCAGTTGTCGGCTATTTACGATGTGGCGAAGGCGTTGGAAGGAACTGGTGTGCCTTTGATCGCCGACGGTGGCTTGCGTTACTCCGGTGATATCGTGAAGGCGATCGCCGCTGGTGGATCTTCCGTGATGATGGGATCTCTGTTGGCGGGTGTAGAGGAGTCGCCGGGCGATACGATTATCTTCAATGGTCGAAAGTTTAAGTCTTACCGTGGAATGGGGTCGTTGGAAGCTATGCAAAAGGGGTCCAAGGATCGGTATTTCCAAGATGTGGAGGATGACGTGAAGAAGCTGGTTCCGGAGGGAATCGCTGCCCGTGTTCCGTTTAAGGGTTCTTTGTATGAGGTCATTTACCAAATGGTAGGTGGTTTACGTGCGGGAATGGGTTATTGCGGGGCTCATAATATCGAGGAGTTGCATAAAGCTCGTTTTACTCGAATCACCAACGCTGGTGTGCAAGAGAGCCATCCGCATGACGTAGCGATTACGCAAGAGGCTCCGAATTATAGCCGCGGTGAATAGTAATACAAGTTTTACGTTTTATAAAAAACACTAATTTAATGGGATAGCATACTTTTCTTGTCGGCTCTCCGTTAGATTAGTGTTATTTTTGTAATGTATATTCGTGCTATGGTAAAAGAATTTTTGATGAAAAAGTTACTTATTTCATTAGGGGTATTCGCTTGTGTGACAGTTAACGCTCAAATCGCATCCGATTCGGTCGTTATGACGGTCGCTGGAAAACAAGTGCCTTTATCTGAATTTATTTTTATCGCGGAGAAGAATGGAGAGGTAGATTTATCGAGTACAAAGTCCGTCAAAAGCTATGTCGAGCTATTTAAAAATTTTAAGCTAAAAGTAGCGGAGGCGGAATCTTTAGGGATCGACCAGACATCCTCATTCAAAAGTGAGCTAGATGGATACCGGGCTCAGTTGATCGATAGCTATATGTCGGATAAGGAGGGTGAGAAAGCGGCTGCTCGTGCGGTATATGACCGGGGAGATCACTCGGTAGAGTTGACCCACATCTTATTCCGTTTGCCGGAGAAGACGGTCTCCAAAGATACGGTAGCTGTATATCAAGAAGCCATGCGAGTATACGAACGTCTCCAGAAAGGAGAGGATATGGAAACAGTCGGAAAAGCTTTGGCCGAGAAGGATAAGGAGCATGTCGCTTGCGAATATGTACGTTGCTTGCTCCCGATGCAATCCCTAAAAGTGTTTGAGGATGCCGCCTATTCCTTGCCGATTGGCGTGGTGTCTGAACCGGTTCGCACGAAATTAGGATTTCATTTGATAAAAGTCCATAGTCGTAAACCCAATCCGGGGCGGGTACATGTCGCTCATATCTTGATCGCCTTCCCGAAAGATTCCGCTATTCAGGACTCATCGGCTTTTCTGGCAAAAGCGCAAGCTATCTATAAGCAAGTACAAGAGGGTGCGGATTTCGGTGAGTTGGCGAAAGAGTATTCGGGGGATGCGGCTTCCGCTAAAAAAGGGGGGGTATTACCTTGGTTCGGGATCGGCGAGATGGTCCAGCCTTTTGAGCAAGCCGCTTTTGCGTTGAGCAAGCCGGGTGATTTATCCGGGGTGGTGGAAACTCGTTTTGGTTACCATATCATTAAGTTGATCGATAAGAAAGGACGCCCTTCGTTTGAGGAAGAGGAAAAAGCCTTGTCGAGACGTATGGGGCAGGGTGAACGTAACTTCGAGTTATATAAAGCTTTCGACGATCGTATGAAGAAAGAATACGGATACGTTTTCTATCCGGAAGCCTATGCGGAGCTGCAAGCGTTATGTAATGATTGTTTCCCCACGGACGAGGCGTTTTATGAGAAAGCGAAGGATATGAACAAGACGCTTATGCAATTGGATGGAAAGGATTTCCCGCAAGCGGAGTTCGCTTATTATATCCAACGTTGCCCGTTCTCGACAAAAACGTATGCGGGTGATTTTATGCAAGAGGTCTATGATTTGTTTATCCGCGATATCGTAACGACCGCCGAGCGTAAGAATCTGGAGACAAAACATCCGGAGATCCCTCATTTGATGCAGGAGTACCGGGATGGGATTCTGTTGTTTGAGGTCAGCAACCGGGAGATCTGGAGCAAACCCTCCGCCCAGCAGAAGGTGTTGGAAGCGAAGTGGATCGCGGATTTGAATAAAAAATATCCGGTGACTGTCAACTGGAAATTATTGAAGAAACTAAAGAAATAAAATAAAGATAGATATGAGGATAGTCTTCATGTTCCTAGCGTTCGTTGTGTTGTTGGGTGCCTGTAAAGGTTCTCAGCCAGCTGATACTACGGATGTCTTGGTTAGCGTGAAAGGACGTACCCTAAATCGTTCGGAGGTGAATAAGCTAATACCCCGGGGGATTTCCTCCGCAGATAGTCTGTTGCTGGCCGAGAGCTTTACCAAGAAATGGGTAAAGGATGTATTGGTGTACGATGTGGCTTTGCGTAACTTGGGGGATGAGAAAGAGGAGGTCGATAAATTGGTAGAGGAGTACAGGCGTTCCTTGGTTCGTTACCGTTATCAGGAACGATTGGTGGAGGAGAAGCTGAAAACTGATATCCGGGAAAGTGATAAATTAAACTATTACGAGGAAAACCAGAAAAAGTTTATCTTGGATAAAGGCTTGATCAAGGGATTATTCTTGAAAATCCCGGTTGATGCCCCGGGACTTACCGACGTCAAAAAGTGGTACAAATCCACAGATGTGGCCTCTTTAGAAAAAATTGAGAAATATAGTGTGCAAAATGCCACGATTTATGAGTACTTTTACGACAAATGGGTTGATTTCGATGAGGTAATGGATAATATACCGATCCATGTGTCGAATCCGAATGCGTTTCTGAAGGCGAATAAGTATGTTGAGGTGGCGGATAGCAGTTATTGTTATCTGTTGAATATCAAGGAATATTTGCCTTCCGGCAGTGTGGAGCCATATGATTATGCCAGTCCGCACGTCACGGAAATGCTGGTCAACCAACGAAAAGTTGAATTCTTGAAAAAATTTGAAGACGAGTTATATAACGATGCGATCCGGAGCGGTGACGTGGAATTCCATTCCGAGCCGTGATCTCTAATTTTATAAATGGGTAGACATGATGAAAAAGATTTTAAGTGTATTCTTTCTTGCCTGTTGTTCTTGCATTGTAATGGCGCAAGACAATGTGATCGATGAAATTGTGTGGGTGGTAGGAGATGACGCTATTTTACGTTCGGATATTGAGACGCAGCGTTTGTATAATCAAAACGAGGGGGTCCGTTTGGATGGCGACCCGTATTGCGTGATCCCGGAGCAGATGGCGATACAGAAACTATATCTGAATCAAGCAAAGATCGATAGTATCACCGTGAACGAGAACCAAGTGATCCAGAGCGTGGATCAATGGATGAACATGGCTGTGAACCAAATCGGGTCTCGCGAGAAATTGGAGGAATATTTCGGTAAGAAATTTTCCCAGATCAAGGATGAGCGTAAGGAGATGGTGCGGGAGCAGCAGGTAGTGCAACAGATGCAGCATCAATTGATCGGCGAGATCAAGCTGACACCTTCCGAGGTGCGTAAATATTTCAGCCAGTTGTCTCAGGATAGCCTGCCGAACATCCCTACGACAGTAGAGGTGCAAATCGTTACCTTGGAACCGAAGATTCCGTTTGAGGAAACAGACGCTATCAAGGCCCGCTTACGTGATTTCACGGAGCAGGTTAATTCCGGTAAGATGGAATTCTCCACGTTGGCTCGTTTGTACTCGGAAGATCCGGGTTCGGCGTCTCGAGGTGGTGAACTGGGTTTCATGAGCAAGACACAGCTGTTGCCGGAGTTCGCGAACGTCGCGTTCAACTTGAAAGACCCGAAACGTGTCTCCCAGATCGTACAGACGGAGTATGGTTACCATATCATCCAATTGATCGAGAAGCGTGGAGACCGTATCAACTGCCGCCATATCTTATTGAAACCGAAGGTTTCCGATAAGGAGTTGGCGGATGCTACCACTCGTCTGGATTCATTGTACAATGATTTGCAGGCGAATAAGTTCACGTTTGAGGAAGCCGCTACATTCGTCTCTTACGACAAGGATACACGTAATAATAAGGGTTTGATGGTAAACCAAGATTACGAGAGCAGCAATATGGGAACCCCTAAGTTCGAGATGCAAGAACTTCCACAGGAAATCGGTAAGGTGGTATATGACATGAAAGTCGGAGAGATCTCCAAGCCTTTTACCATGTTGACGAACAAGCAGAAAGAGGTAGTAGCTATTGTTAAGCTGAAAGCTCGGACGGAAGGACATAAGGCGAATTTGGCCGATGACTTCCAAGCTTTGAAAGCGATCGTAGAGGCTAAGAAACGTGAGGAATTATTGAACGACTGGATCACGAAGAAACAAAAATCAACCTACGTGCGTATTAGTGACGGTTGGAGGAATTGTGATTTCAAATATCCGGGTTGGATTAAGGAATGAGACTAATTAACAGGTTATTTCTAGCGCTCTTATCGTGTGCTTTATCGGTTGGCGTATTCGCGCAAACGGAAGATAGCACGGTGGTAGCCGCCAAAGATAGTGTCGCTCCCAAGAAGACGAAGGTCTTTTTGGAGCATGCGAATACGCTTTCGTTCGATAAGGAGAGGAACGCCGAGGCTCAAGTACTGAATGGTGATGTTTGTTTTCGCCATGATAGTTCGTATATGTATTGCGATAGCGCATATTTCTTTGAGCAGACCAATTCCTTGGAAGCGTTTAGTAATGTTCGGATGGAACAAGGGGATACCTTGTTCGTGTATGGAAATTACCTGTTTTACGATGGAAATACCCAGATCGCTTATTTGCGGGAGAATGTCCGCATGGAGAATGGGCAGGTTACCTTGTTTACGGATAGCTTGAACTATGAGCGAATCCCGGATATCGGATATTATTTCGACGGAGGTCTGATTGTCGATTCCTTGAATCAGCTCTCTTCTTTTTACGGGCAATATTCGCCTAGTACGAAATTGGCTATCTTCAATGATAGCGTCCGTCTGGAGAATGAGCAATTCACGTTGTATTCCGATACCTTGCATTATAATACGGACTCGAAGATCGCCACGATACTCGGACCATCCATTATCGTGTCGGATAGCGGCACGATCTATTCTTCCAGGGGTTGGTACGATACCGTGAATAATACCTCTTTGCTATTGGATCGTTCTCAGGTGGTTTCCGGCGACCGTATCTTGACGGGCGACTCTATCGCCTACAACCGGGAACTGGGTTTTGGGGAAGCGTTCGGTAATATGAGTCTGCAAGACACGGCGCAGCATGTCATGCTGGAAGGCCAATATGGCTTTTACAATGAGAAGACCGAGTATGCTTTCGCTACGGATAGCGCCCGTTTCTTGGAATTCAGCCAAGGGGATACATTGTTTCTGCATGGTGATACCTTGAAGATGACTACGGTGGACTCCCTTTACCGGGAAGTAAAAGCTTATTACGGCGTCCGTTTCTATCGGACGGATATGCAAGGTGTTTGCGATTCGATGCAGTTTAATACAAGAGACTCTATATTATATATGTATACGGACCCTATCGTTTGGAATGAACAGTATCAGATCTATGGGGATACGATCTTGATATTTATGAATGATAGCTCGATCGATTTCGCTCACGTGAAGCAATTCGCTTTCGCGATACAGCAAATCGATTCTACTGCGTTCAATCAATTAAAGGGAAATGACTTGAAGGCTTATTTCGAGGGACAGGTCGTGAATCAGATCGATGTGTCGGGCAACGCCGAATCGATTTTCTTCCCATTGGAGAAGGACGGTTCGATGGTCGGCATGAACGAGACCAAGAGCGGTTTCCTTACGATCTGGCTAAAAGACAATAAGTTGGATAAACTGAAGATCTGGCCGACTCCAACAGGTACGATGACCCCTATTCCTGATTTGAAGCCCGACCAGAAATACTTGAAAGACTTTTATTGGTTTGATTATATCCGTCCGAAAGATAAGGATGATATTTATCAGGTCGTGAAAAGAAAAGCTCAAGATGCTCCGAAAAGAAGCAATAAATTCGTACATTAGCGTCGTATTCATAATTAATAGGTAAAGCTATGGCACTTTTCTCGTTTTATAACATGCGTAAACCGCGTCAATATGATCATAAGCCTATTTATTGGGACCCCCATAAGGAAGCCTTGGAGGAACGTATAAGTAAGGTCAAACGTGAAATGGGTGTAGAGGAATCGTTGGAGGAATATAAGCCGCATATCAAGGGAACTTTTATTGAAGGCACCTCACATTTGAAGAGAAGCGTGGGGCGGGGCGAGGATTCCCGGGCTCGTAAGTATAAGAATGTGAAACTGGCGGTAGCCTTGGCTGTCTTGGCTGCTTTCTTTTGGTATTTGTTCTGGTAATGAGCGATATCATTCATTTACTTCCGGATCATATCGCCAATCAAATCGCGGCGGGAGAGGTGATTCAACGTCCGGCCTCTGTCGTTAAAGAGTTGGTCGAGAATGCGGTGGACGCTGGCGCTTCCAATATCCAAGTGAACATTAAGGATGCGGGTAAGACATTGATACAGGTGATCGATGACGGGAAAGGTATGTCCGAGACGGATGCTCGCATGGCTTTTGAGCGGCACGCTACTTCTAAGATTTCTACGGCCGAGGATTTATTCTCTTTGCATACGATGGGTTTCCGGGGTGAGGCATTGGCCTCTATCGCCGCTGTCGCCCATATAGAGTTGCGTACCCGGGCTAGGGGGGCGGAGCTTGGTACCTGCCTGTCCATCGCGGGGTCTAACTTGGAGAGTATCGAGCCGGAGGCTTGTAACGAGGGAAGTATCTTCTCGGTAAAGAATCTTTTCTTTAATGTTCCCGCCCGCCGGAAATTCTTGAAGTCGAATGAGACGGAATTCCGGAATATCATCAATGAGTTCGAGCGAATCGCCTTGGTGAATCCGCAGGTGGGTATGTCTCTTTATCATAATGACGCGGAGATATTCAATCTGCCCGAGTCGGGGTTACGTCAGCGCATCATTAATATATATGGTAAGAGTTTAAACCAGAAGTTGCTCTCTCTGGATGCCCAAAGTTCCATGGTGACTATTTCCGGTTTCGTGGGGCGTCCGGACTCGGCGAAGAAGCGAGGGGCATTGCAGTTCTTTTTTGTGAATGGTCGTTATATGAAGCATCCTTATTTCCATAAGGCGATCATGCAGGCCTATGAGCAATTGATTCCTGCCGGGGATATGCCGAATTATTTTGTTTATTTCACGTTGGATCCCTCCTCGATCGATGTCAATATCCATCCGACAAAGACGGAGATTAAGTTTGAGAACGAGCAACCGATCTGGCAGATCTTGATGGCCGCTACCCGGGAGGCGTTGGCTAAATCGAGCGCTATCCCTACGATTGATTTCGACGTGGAGGATGCGATTGATATTCCTGTTTACAACCCGGTCAAGAAAAGTGAGCCTAGTACTTATAAGGCCCCGAAAGTGCAAGTGGATTCCAGTTATAATCCGTTTGACACTACTTCCTATAAAAAACCGGAATTCGATTGGTCTAAATTATATCAAGGGTTTGAGAACGATCGAGTGGCTGCCCAACTGGAGTCCGAGAGTTTCGAGGATGCCCCGATCGAGGAATTGCCGGCCGAGGCTTCGAACCCGGAAAACCTGTTTACGGAGGTAAGCAATCCTTGCTATCAATATAAAGGGCGATATATCGTGACATCCTTGAAATCGGGTCTGGCGATTATTGATCAGCATCGTGCGCATGTGCGTATTTTGTTTGACCAATACCTGTCGAATATCCGTCAGCAACAAGGTGTATCCCAACAAGTCTTATTCCCGGAGATCGTAGAGTTTACCGCTGCCGAGGCGGCTGTACTGCCTTCCTTATTGGAGGATTTGCGCTTCGTCGGCTTTGATCTGAGCAATCTGGGAAATGACAATTACGCGATCAATGGCCTGCCCGCCGGTATAGAGAACCTTGATCCGGTGAACTTGGTAAAGGATATCGTGGACCGGGCGATCGAGACCGGATGCGAGGTGCATGAGAAGATCTGCGAAGCCATCGCCTTGTCTTTAGCGAAAGCCGCCGCTATCCGTCCCGGCAAATCCTTATCCTTGGAAGAGATGGATCATCTGATCGCCTCCCTGTTCTCTTGTCCGGACTCGAACCTGACCCCGGATGGAAAAACGATCATCTCCATGTTGACAGATGAGGAGCTGGAGAGAAGATTTAAGTGCTAGGGATGATTTCGATGACATACGTTTCACTGGCCGCATTTGCTTGTGCTACAGCTAAATCCTGTGAAACGTGTGAAGGGTGAGCGGCACTACTTGATAAAGATTGCCGTAGCGGGTGTGTTTACGCTCTATATGGAGGGCGGTCAGTACCTTTCCGAAATTGCTTGCCGTGCTACCGCGCATGGCTGCTGGGTTCTTTTCCTTTAATATCTGGAAAATGGAGGCAGCTGATAGTGGATGTACATTTAGGTCTCCCGGACATGCGGCCCGGAAGCAGGCGTGGAACACATCTTCCTCGATCGGACGTTTATAGAAAGCCTCATTCGATCGCATGATCGCCTCCTCCTCTCCGGAGGTGAACCAATGGCGCTCTCCTTTTTGTAACTCGTCTTTCAGCTGGGCGTAGATTTGATCATGCTCGATACCTTCGCAATTAATCTTGCTTTGCACCTCCACGCATAGGAAACGGCGGCTTCCCGTGGGGTCGCTTAATAGGTTCTTCTGGTTCGTAGTGCCAATAAATGAGGCTAGGCGGGGTAGGGGGTGGAAATGCTTGGCGTGTGCCTTGCGTACGTTCATCCCGGCCATCTGCATCCAATTTTTCAGCAAAGCCATTTTACGGTCGGGCAACCGGTCGAACTCATCGAGGTTGATGAGTCCGAACAATCCAAGCTTCTGCTCCATTTGCGTCGAGGCGCTAAGGTCTACGCTATCCGTGTAATAGCGGACTAGCGAAGATGGCATCAGCGACTTGCAAAAGGTAGACTTCTGACATCCTTGACGCTCGCTGACTAAAATGGGAGCCAAGCTATTTGCGTGCATTCGGTCCGAACCCATCCATTGCGAGGCCAAGGCGAGCATCCAGCGATGAAACCCCTCCACCCATAACGGTTCTGAGGAGACCCGTCGTGCCAGATCGCTTACCCGGTCTTTCCCGTCCCATTCGGGTAACCGCTCCATATATTGCCGGAAAGGATGATACTCTTTTACCTCTTTTGAATATACGAAACGATTCACATCCCGATCCCAGCAATCGATCCCCGTCCGTCTTGCCTCCATGCAAATGCTATTTAGGTCACGTTGCGTCACCGGATAGAAGCGATCCGCTTCTGATCGTTTGTATCGATATTCAGTCTCCTCGCTCAACAAGTTGAAACGGAACTCGATGATTTCTTGGAGGAAAGTCTCCAGACTCTTTTGAAGGATTGAGTTATTGTCGCTAAATCGTTTGGCTTTACCTTCGGTTTGGTGTGGTATGGTGATTGGCCCGTTTGGTTTTAAGAAGCGAAGCCATAGTTGGCCCAAAAAATCCGATACAGTTTTCATGATACTATGTTTTAGAGGTTATTTTTACCGTTTTCTTCTGCGAATATAGGTTGTTAACTTGAAGTTTTCCAAATATTTATATTATCATTTGAAATAAAAGTAATCTGTCCAAAATACTAGGAAGAACTCTTGTTTAGGTGATATGAATGTAGTACCTTTGTTAAGTACCTATAATCTTTTCACCTATGTGAAAAGAACGTATCACAATCATGAAACGATCGTTTCACATAGGTGAAAAGATCATATCACCCTTGTGAAATGACTAATAGCATACGATGTTCCTATGAATAACCTTTTAATCTCATACTAGATATATGGCAGCAAAATATGACTTTTACAAGACTCCGGTATCGAAGGATAGCATGAAACGTCCTCGTTTTCACGCACGTATCGTATCATCTGGCACGATCGATACGGATGATCTGGCCAAACGTATCCATGGTCGATGTACGGTCACGCCGGCAGACGTGGCCGCCGTGCTTATCTCTTTAAGCGAGGTGACAGCGGAATATTTGCGTGAAGGAAAACGTGTACATATCGATGGGTTGGGGTATTTGCAAGTCACGTTGCAATGCCCGGCCGTACAATCCACGCACGAGATACGTGCGGAGTCCATCCGTTTCAAGTCCGTGGCTTTCCGTCCCGAGGTAGAGCTGAAAGATAGCTTGAAGACGATGACGCTGGAACGAGCCAAGTACAAATCCCATTCCCCCCAATTAGGACCTGAGCGCATCGACCAATTGCTCGCAAGCTATTTTGCCGAGCATGAATATATGACCCGTGTCGCTTTCCAGCGGCTTTGCGGACTGACGAGTAGTACGGCCAGCCGCCGTCTGCATCAATTCGTCGAGGCGGGTAAATTGCGTGATATCGGCACCCGTCACCAGTCGCTTTACGTGCTGGTTAGGTAAATCGTCGATCCGATCCCATTGCTTTCACAGGCTTCACAGGAACTCGTTTGATTTAAGGGGATTGAGTTTGTGTGAAGCCCGTGACGCATGAAACTTATCGGTAAATAGAGATGGTAAATGTTAAATATTAATAAATACGACAAGAGCCTACCTTGCCAAACGGGAACAAATATGTACCTTTGCACCGTTTTTAGTGCGGAGTATACGAAAAAAACAGGCACAACTTATTGATTGTCCGAAAATAATGCGTAACTTTGCGGCTCGAAATAGGAAAAGATTAGATAAATAATAATAACACATTCAAAGTTTAAAAAAAGAAAGAAATGCCTACAATTCAGCAATTAGTTAGAAAAGGAAGGGAAACTTTGGTGGAGAAGGGTAAATCACCCGCATTGGACGCTTGTCCTCAAAGACGTGGCGTTTGCGTACGTGTTTACACTACGACTCCGAAGAAACCTAACTCTGCAATGCGTAAAGTAGCGAGAGTACGTTTGACAAATGGTAAGGAAGTTAACTCCTATATTCCGGGAGAAGGACACAACTTGCAAGAGCACTCTATCGTATTGGTACGTGGTGGTCGTGTAAAGGACCTTCCGGGTGTGCGTTATCACATCGTACGTGGTACGTTGGATACAGCGGGTGTTAACGGCCGTACGCAAAGACGTTCCAAATATGGAGCTAAGCGTCCGAAACCGGGTCAAGCAGCAGCTGCCGCAAAAGGTAAGAAGAAGTAATTAATTACATGCCTTCAAACTGAGATTTAAATTTAAGTATTAAAACAGGTTTGAGTTATTTGGATAGGCTATAAGGTTGAGTAAATGGTTCAGCGGAACCGTTGAAGACAAATTAAAGGCAACCAACGACAAGAACAAATTTTTGAAAACAAAATGAGAAAAGCAAAACCAAAGAAAAGACAGATCCTTCCGGATCCTGTTTTCGGTGATGTAAAGGTTACGAGATTCGTTAACCATTTGATGTATGATGGCAAGAAAAATACTGCCTTCGAAATTTTCTATTCCGCTTTGGAAACCGTTAAGGGCAAATTGCCTAACGAGGAAAAGTCCGCTCTCGAAATTTGGAAAGCTGCGCTTGATAACATTACTCCTCAAGTCGAAGTTAAGTCACGCCGTGTAGGTGGTGCTACATTCCAAGTCCCTACTGAAATCCGCCCGGATCGTAAAGAGTCAATTTCTATGAAGAACCTTATTATCTTCGCACGTAAACGTGGAGGTAAGACTATGGCTGACAAGTTGTCTGCAGAGATTGTAGATGCTTTCAATAACCAAGGTGGCGCATTCAAAAGAAAAGAAGATATGCACCGTATGGCTGAGGCTAACCGTGCGTTCGCTCACTTCAGATTTTAATTTTTAAGGCAATAAAAAGAATATGGCAAACAACGATAAGCAATTGATGTTCACTAGGAACATCGGTATCATGGCTCACATTGACGCTGGTAAGACAACGACTTCTGAACGTATCTTGTTTTACACAGGTTTGACACACAAGATCGGTGAGACTCATGATGGTACTGCTACAATGGACTGGATGGCGCAGGAGCAGGAGCGTGGTATCACGATTACTTCCGCTGCTACGACTACATTCTGGAACTATTTGGGCAACCGTTATAAAATCAACTTGATTGACACTCCGGGACACGTAGACTTCACGGTTGAGGTTGAACGTTCTCTTCGTGTATTGGATGGTGCTGTTGCTACATTCTGTGCCGTAGGTGGTGTTGAGCCCCAGTCTGAGACTGTATGGCGTCAGGCTGATAAATATAATGTGCCTCGTATCGGTTACGTTAACAAGATGGACCGCTCGGGTGCTAACTACTATGAGGTAGTACGCCAATTGAAGGACGTATTAGGAGCTAATCCTTGTCCGATCCAGATCCCTATCGGAGCTGAGGAGACTTTCAGGGGTGTTGTCGACTTGATCAAGATGAAGGCTATCTTCTGGCACGACGAGACTATGGGTGCCGAGTATAGCGTAGAGGAGATCCCGGCAGACTTGCAAGCTGAGGCTGAGGAATGGCGCGACAAGATGCTTGAGGCTTTGGCTGAGTGCGACGACGCTATCATGGAGAAATACTTCGATGATCCTTCTACGATCACGGAAGAGGAGATCATGGTTGCTATCCGCAAGGGTACGTTGGCTATGCAGATCAACCCGATGACTTGTGGTTCTTCTTTCAAGAACAAAGGTGTACAGACTTTATTGGATGCAGTTTGCGCGTTTTTGCCTTCTCCTGAAGATACTCCGGCTATCGAGGGTACGGATCCTTCAGATCCTGATAAAATAATCACTCGTAAACCTTTGTTCGAGGAGCCGTTGACGGCGTTGGCATTTAAGATCGCTACCGACCCGTATGTAGGTCGTTTGTGCTTCTTCCGTGTATACGCAGGTTCTATCAACGCTGGTTCTTATGTGTTGAACACTCGTTCCGGAAAGAAAGAGCGTATCTCCCGTTTGTTCCAGATGCACTCTAACAAGCAGAACCCGATGGAGGTGATTGGTTGTGGTGATATCGGAGCAGGTGTTGGTTTCAAGGATATCCGTACAGGTGATACGCTTTGCGACGAAAACCATCCGATCACATTGGAGTCTATGGAATTCCCGGAACCGGTTATCGGTATCGCAGTAGAGCCTAAGACTCAGAAAGACATGGATAAGTTGGGTATGGGCTTGGCTAAGTTGGCCGAGGAGGATCCTACTTTCCGCGTACAGACAAACGAGGAGACAGGTCAGACCGTTATTAGCGGTATGGGTGAGCTTCACTTGGATATCATCATCGACCGTTTGCGTCGTGAGTTCAAGGTTGAATGTAACCAAGGCCGTCCGCAGGTTACTTATAAGGAGGCTATCACGCAGCCGGTTGAGCTTCGCGAGGTTTACAAAAAGCAATCTGGAGGTCGTGGTAAGTTCGCAGATATCATCGTTCGTATGGAGCCGGCAGACGAGAGCTTCGAGGGTACTTTGCAATTCATCGATGAGGTGAAGGGTGGTAACATTCCTAAGGAATTCATCCCGTCCGTACAGAAAGGTTTCGAGAAGGCTATGAAGAACGGTGTGTTGGCTGGTTATCCGCTTGACAAGTTGAAAGTGACTTTGATCGATGGTTCTTTCCACCCGGTAGACTCAGACCAGTTGTCTTTCGAGATCGCTGCTATCCAAGCGTTCAAGAACGCTTCCGCTAAGGCAGGTCCTGTATTGATGGAGCCGATCATGCAGATGGAGGTTGTTACTCCAGAAGAGAGCATGGGTGACGTTATCGGTGACTTGAACAAGCGTCGTGGACAAGTTGAGGGTATGGAGACTAGCCGTACGGGAGCTCGTATCGTGAAGGCTAAGGTTCCATTGGCTGAGACATTCGGTTATGTGACAGCTTTGCGTACGATTACTTCAGGTCGTGCTACATCTTCAATGCAGTTCTCACACTACGCTCAAGTATCCTCTTCTATCGCTAAGCAAGTATTGACAGAGGTGCAAGGTCGCGTTGATTTGATCAAATAATATTTAGAAACATATAATAAATATGAGCCAAAAGATCAGAATTAAATTGAAGTCTTACGATTATTCTCTGGTAGACAAGTCTGCCGAGAAGATCGTAAAGACGGTAAAGGCTACAGGTGCTATCGTTAGCGGTCCTATACCTCTTCCTACGCACAAACGTATCTTTACAGTGAACCGCTCTACTTTCGTTAACAAGAAATCTCGTGAGCAGTTCGAACTCTCTTCTTATAAGAGATTAATCGATATCTATAGCTCAACTGCGAAGACAGTTGACGCTTTGATGAAGCTAGAATTACCTAGCGGTGTAGAAGTAGAAATTAAAGTGTAAGTTTTTAACAATTAGTGAAATGCCAGGATTATTAGGAAAAAAAATCGGAATGACATCCGTTTTCAGTGCCGAGGGAAAAAATCTTCCATGCACTGTTATCGAAGTGGGTCCTTGTGTGGTTACACAGATCAAGACTTTGGAGAAAGATGGCTATGAAGCTGTACAGTTGGGTTTCCAAGAGAAGAAAGAGAAGCACACGACACAGCCTGAGATGGGTCACTTCAAGAAAGCCGGTGTAGCACCTCAAAGACACTTGGCCGAGTTCAAGAATTTCGAAACTGAGTACAAGTTGGGTGACGTGATCACTGTAGACTTCTTGGAAGACGCAGGTTTCGTGGATGTAGTGGGTACATCAAAGGGTAAAGGTTTCCAAGGTGTAGTAAAACGTCATGGTTTTGGTGGTGTAGGTCAGACTACTCACGGTCAGCATAACCGTGCTCGTAAGCCGGGTTCTATCGGTGCTTGTTCTTACCCCGCAAAGGTATTTAAGGGCATGCGAATGGGCGGCCAGATGGGTAACGAACGTGTAACCGTTCAGAATCTTCAAGTGATCAAGGTAATGCCGGAACACAACCTTTTATTGGTAAAGGGATCTGTTCCAGGAGCAAAAGGTTCAATCTTATTAATTGAAAAGTAATGGAACTGAGCGTATTTAATATTAAAGGTGAAGATACCGGAAGAAAGGTAACTTTGAACGATGCGATCTTCGGCATTGAACCCAACGATCATGCTATTTACTTGGACGTAAAGCAGTATTTGGCAAATCAACGTCAGGGAACGCATAAGTCTAAAGAGAGAAGCGAAGTATCTGGTAGTACACGTAAGCTGATCCGTCAGAAAGGTGGTGGTGGCGCACGTCGTGGTGATATCAACTCTCCGGTGTTGGTTGGTGGTGGCCGTGTATTCGGTCCGAAGCCTCGTGATTATGAGTTCAAGCTGAACAAGAAAGTAAAATCTTTGGCTCGTAAGTCAGCATTGAGCTACAAGGCAAAGAACAATGCGATTGTTGTCGTAGAGGATTTCACAATGGAAGCTCCTAAGACTAAAGAATTTATAACAATTGCTAAAAACTTGAAAGTGGCTGATAAAAAGTTACTTATGGTTTTACCGGAGAAGAATAATTTAGTATATTTGTCCGCTCGAAATTTAGAGAAGGCAAGTGTAATAACTGCTTCTGAACTAAATACATACGCTGTGTTAAACGCTGTTAATTTGGTTTTAACGGAAAGTTCAGTCGCTGTTGTTGAACAAAATTTTAAAGCATAAGGAGTAGAATAATGGGAATTATTATTAAGCCTATAGTAACTGAGAAACAAACAGCGATCACAGAGAAATTTCCGAATCGCTATGGTTTTCGTGTTTCTCCTGATGCCAACAAATTGGAGATAAAGAAAGCTGTAGAGGACATGTACAGTGTTACAGTAGTTGATGTTAACACCATCAACTACTCTGGAAAGCGTAAAAGCCGTTATACAAAATCAGGTATCATCAACGGCAAGCAAGCTGCTTTCAAGAAAGCGATCGTAACGTTGAAAGAAGGAGAAACAATTGATTTCTTTAGTAATATCTAAAAAGAGAAATGGGAATACGTAAATTAAAGCCCACGACACCGGGGCAGAGACACAAAGTTATTGGTGCATTTGATAAAATCACTGCAAGTACACCAGAGAAGTCTCTTGTAGTAGGTAAGAAGAGTACAGGTGGACGTAACAACACTGGTAAGATGACAATGCGTTATATCGGTGGCGGTCACAAACAAAAGTACAGAATTATCGATTTCAAGAGAAACAAAGATGGCATTCCTGCGACAGTAAAGTCTATCGAGTATGATCCTAACCGTTCATCTCGTATCGCTTTGTTGTATTACGCTGACGGAGCAAAGAGCTATATCATCGCTCCGAACGGATTGGAAGTTGGCCAAACAGTGGTTTCAGGTAGCGACGCCGCTCCTGAGGTAGGTAATACTTTGCCTATGGCAAATATTCCCGTTGGTACTATTATTCACAATATTGAGCTTCGTCCTGGACAGGGTGCCAAAATGGTACGTTCCGCAGGTGCATTCGCTCAGCTGACTTCAAAGGAAGGCGCTTATGCGATTATTAAGATGCCTTCTGGTGAAACTAGAAAGATTCTTGCGGCTTGTAAGGCTACAATTGGCGCAGTTGGCAACTCAGACCATGCTCTTGAAAAATCAGGTAAGGCCGGTCGCTCTAGATGGTTAGGTCGTCGTCCTCGTAACCGTGGTGTTGTTATGAACCCGGTTGATCACCCAATGGGTGGTGGTGAAGGTCGTTCTTCCGGAGGTCATCCTAGATCCCGTAATGGCTTATATGCTAAGGGCTTGAAGACTAGAGCTCCTAAGAAGCATTCTTCAAAGTATATTATTGAAAGAAGAAAGAAATAATCTGATTAATTAAGTAAACTATGAGTCGTTCGCTAAAAAAAGGCCCGTATATTAATGTAAAGCTTGAGAAGAAAGTTCTGGCAATGAATGAGTCAGGAAAGAAAGCCGTAGTTAAGACATGGGCAAGAGCTTCAATGATTTCGCCTGATTTCGTAGGCCATACTATTGCAGTTCATAATGGAAATAAATTTATTCCTGTTTTCGTAACCGAGAATATGGTAGGTCACAAGTTGGGAGAGTTCTCACCGACACGTACTTTCCGCGGTCACGCCGGTAACAAGAAGAAATAATATCGGTAGTAACAGGAATTCAGGAATCTGAAAATAAAAAGAATCGAATAAAATGGGTGCTAGAAAAAGAATATCAGCTGAAGCAAGAAAAGAAGCCCAAAAGACCATGTATTTCGCGAAGTTGAACAATGTTCCTACCTCTCCTCGTAAGATGCGTTTGGTAGCAGACATGATTCGCGGTATGGAAGTATTCCGTGCGCTTGGTGTTTTGAAGTTTTCTAACAAGGAAGCTGCAGCAAGAGTAGAAAAATTGCTTCGTTCAGCAATCGCAAACTGGGAACAGAAAAATGAACGTAAAGCAGAAGCAGGAGAGTTATGCGTATCTTCAATCAGCGTTGATTGCGCTACTACGTTGAAGAGAATGCGTCCGGCTCCTCAAGGAAGAGGTTACAGAATTCGTAAACGCTCGAACCACGTAACTCTGTTTGTTGATACACTTAGTAAAAACGATAGTCAAAATTAATTTGTAGATGGGACAAAAGGTTAATCCGATTAGTAATCGTTTAGGAATTATCCGTGGTTGGGATTCCAATTGGTATGGCGGTAAGAATTACGGGGATACTTTGCTGGAAGATAGCAAAATCCGTAAATATTTGAATGCCCGTCTTGCAAAAGCTAGTGTATCTCGTATCGTTATTGAACGTACGCTTAAGTTGATCACGATCACTGTTTGTACGTCACGTCCGGGTATCATCATCGGTAAAGGTGGTCAGGAAGTTGATAAGTTGAAGGAAGAGTTGAAGAAGATCACTGATAAAGAAGTGCAGATCAACATCTTCGAGGTGAAGAGACCTGAATTGGACGCTGTTATCGTAGCAAACAACATCGCACGTCAGCTTGAAGGTAAAATCGCATATCGTCGCGCGGTAAAGATGGCTATCGCCTCTACCATGAGAATGGGCGCCGAGGGTATAAAGATTCAAATCTCTGGTCGTTTGAATGGTGCTGAAATGGCTCGTTCGGAAATGTATAAGGAAGGAAGAACTCCGTTGCACACTCTTAGAGCAGATATCGACTATGCTTTGGCTGAGGCCTTGACAAAAGTTGGTTTGCTGGGTGTTAAGGTTTGGATCTGCCGTGGTGAGGTTTATGGCAAGCGCGATCTTGCTCCTTCTTTCACTGCTGCCAAGGAGACAGGCCGTAGAAACGACAATGCCGGTGGCAACAGAGACAAGAACTTCAAGAGAAAAAGAGCTAATCGTTAAACGTTAGAATTTAAGTAGAGATGTTACAACCAAAGAAAACCAAGTTCAGAAGACAGCAGAAAGGTCGCATGAAGGGCGAAGCTCAACGTGGCAACCAGCTGGCCTTCGGTTCTTTTGGAATAAAGTCATTAGAGAATAAATGGATTACCGGTCGTCAGATCGAGGCTGCCCGTATCGCCGTTACACGTTATATGCAACGTCAGGGTCAGGTTTGGGTTCGTATCTTCCCGGATAAGCCAATCACGAAGAAGCCTGCAGAGGTTCGTATGGGTAAAGGTAAAGGTAATCCTGAGGGATTTGTTGCGCCTGTTACTCCGGGTCGTCTGATTTTCGAGATCGAAGGTGTTCCCTTTGATATCGCTAAGGAAGCGTTGCGCCTTGCCGCACAAAAACTTCCGGTTACAACCAAGTTTGTTGTGAGACGTGATTATGACATGCAAAATCAAAATGCGTAATTGTTATGAAGATTGCAGAAATTAGAGAACTAAGCACGAAAGAGTTGCTAGAGAGAGTAGATGCAGAGGTTGCGGCCTATGATCAGAAGAAGATTAACCATAGCATCTCGCCTATGGATAATCCTTCTCAGATTAAACAGCAACGCAGATTGATTGCGCGCATGAAAACAGAATTGCGCCAGAGAGAACTTAACAACAAATAATTGAGCCTGATGGAAACTAGAAATTTAAGAAAAGAAAGAACGGGCGTGGTAACGAGCAACAAGATGGATAAAAGCATCACGGTTGCCATTAAATGGAAGGAAAAACACCCCATTTATGGAAAGTTCGTTAATAAGACGAAGAAATATCATGCTCACGACGAAAATAACGAATGCAACATTGGCGATACCGTAAAGATTATGGAGACTCGTCCTTTGAGCAAGACTAAAAGATGGAGATTAGTTCAAATAATCGAAAGGGCTAAGTAAGATGATACAACAAGAATCAAGACTAGTAGTAGCAGATAACAGTGGAGCTAAGGAAGCTTTGTGTATCCGTGTTTTGGGCGGTACGAGAAAGCGTTATGCCACTGTAGGTGATGTGATCGTAGTAGCAATCAAAAGCGTAATCCCAGCTAGCGACGTTAAGAAGGGTGCTGTTTCTAAGGCTATCATCGTTCGTACTAAGAAAGAGATCCGCCGTCCGGATGGTTCTTATATCCGTTTCGATGATAACGCTTGCGTATTATTGAATGCCGGTGGCGATATCCGTGGTAGCCGTATCTTCGGTCCGGTTGCCAGAGAGCTTCGTGCAACAAACATGAAAATTGTATCACTTGCACCTGAAGTGCTTTAATCTCGTAAAATTTAAAGTAATGAGTAAATTACATATCAAAAAAGGCGATATAGTATTTGTTAATGCCGGCGAGGACAAAGGTAAGACAGGTCGTGTTTTACAGGTACTTGTAAAAGATAATCGTGCGATTGTCGAAGGTATTAATGTGGTATCAAAGCATACCAAGCCTAATGCGAAGAATCCTCAAGGAGGAATCGAAAAGAAGGAAGCTCCTATTCATCTTTCTAACCTTAACGTGGTTGACCCGAAATCTGGTAAAGCTACACGTATCGGCCGTAAGTTGAATGAGAAGGGTGCTTTAGTGCGTTATTCTAAAAAATCAGGGGAGGAAATTAAGTAATGAGCAATACTGCCAGTCTTAAGAAAGAATACCAAGACAGAATTGTTCCTGCCTTAACGAAGGAGTTCGGTTACAAATCCGTGATGCAGGTACCTGTTTTGAAGAAAATCGTGATTAATCAGGGATTAGGTATGGCTACGGCTGACAAGAAGATCATCGATATCGCTATCAGCGAGTTGTCTACGATCACCGGTCAAAAAGCTGTCGCTACCGTATCTAAAAAGGATATCTCTAACTTTAAGTTGCGTAAGAAGATGCCGATCGGTGTGATGGTGACATTACGTCGTGAGCAGATGTACGAGTTCTTGGAGAGACTTGTTCGTGTCGCTCTTCCTCGTATCCGCGACTTCAAGGGAATTGAGAGTAAGTTAGACGGAAGAGGCAATTATACACTCGGTATTCAGGAACAAATCATTTTTCCTGAAATAAATATCGATAATATTACCAAAATATTGGGAATG
Organism: Parabacteroides sp. AF21-43; assembly: GCF_003635435.1. Lineage (NCBI taxonomy): Bacteria > Pseudomonadati > Bacteroidota > Bacteroidia > Bacteroidales > Tannerellaceae > Parabacteroides > Parabacteroides sp. AF21-43. Next base: position 82,362 of record NZ_QTMG01000001.1, read on the forward strand.
AATATTACCTTTGTGACCTCTGCGAAAACAGACGAAGAAGGTTATGCTCTTTTGAGAGAATTTGGATTGCCTTTTAAAAACGGAAAAAAAGACTAAGTAGTTATGGCTAAGGAATCAATGAAGGCCCGTGAGGTTAAAAGAGCAAAGCTTGTTGCTAAGTATGCCGCTAAAAGAGCTCAGCTTAAGGCAGAAGGTAACTATGAGGCTTTGCAGGCTTTACCTAAAAATGCTTCTCCTGTACGTTTGCACAACCGTTGCAAGATTACAGGACGTCCGAAAGGGTATGTACGCCAGTTCGGTATTTCTCGTATCCAATTGCGTGAAATGGCATCTAATGGTTTAATCCCGGGTGTAAAGAAAGCAAGTTGGTAAGAGTTTTTTTAGTTTAAATATTGTCCGGGTGGCCGGATCAATTTAATTAATTATTTATATGACAGATCCTATTGCAGATTATTTGACAAGATTGCGTAACGCAATCAAAGCGAAGCACAGAGTTGTTGAGGTGCCGGCGTCAAATTTAAAGAAAGAGATCACTAAGATCCTTTTCGACAAGGGCTACATTCTTAATTTTAAGTTTGTAGAGGATGGTCCTCAAGGTACGATCAAGATCGCCTTGAAGTATGACCTAGTAAACAAAGTTAATGCGATTAAGAAACTTGAGAGAGTTTCTACGCCCGGTTTGCGTAAGTACACTGGTTACAAAGAAATGCCGAGAGTATTGAATGGTTTAGGTATTGCTGTTCTTTCTACTTCTAAAGGTGTGATGACTGACAAAGAGGCCTGCGATCTGAAGATCGGTGGCGAGGTATTATGTTACGTTTATTAATTAGGAGGGAAGAAGAATGTCAAGAATAGGAAAATTACCAATTCATGTACCGGCTGGTGTTACAGTTACAATTAAGGATAATGTAGTAACAGTTAAAGGCCCTAAAGGTGAACTTGTACAGGAAGTGAATCCTGATATTAACGTTACTTTGGAAGACGGAGTTATCCATTTAACAAGACCTACTGATGATAAGAATCATCGTGCGTTACACGGTTTGTATCGCTCTTTGATCAACAACATGGTTGTTGGCTGCTCAGAGGGATATAAGAAGGAGCTTGAGTTAGTAGGTGTTGGTTACCGTGTTTCAAATACAGGTCAGTTATTGGATCTTTCTTTAGGTTATACTCACAATATCTATTTGCAGTTGCCGAAGGAAGTGAAAGTTGAGACGAAATCTGAGAGAAATAAGAACCCTCTTATTATCCTTGAATCGGCTGACAAACAATTATTAGGTCAGATTTGTGCGAAGATCCGTTCATTCAGAATGCCTGAACCGTATAAAGGTAAGGGTATTAAGTTCGTGGGTGAAGAGATTCGTAGAAAGTCTGGTAAGTCAGCAGGTAAGTAATCTACGTAAACTGAAATTATCATGACAACGAAGCTAGAAAGAAGATTAAAAATAAAAGCAGGCGTACGCGGCAAAATCTCAGGAACTACTGAGCGTCCGCGCCTGACTGTGTTTAGAAGCAACAAGCAAATCTACGCACAGGTGATAGATGATACTACAGGCAAGACTTTAGCCGCTGCTTCATCTTTGAAATTAGATGTTAAGGCTCCGAAAAAGGAGATCGCTGCTAAGGTTGGTGAATTAATCGCTAAAGGCGCTCAGGAAGCTGGCGTTCAGACAGTGGTTTTCGACCGTAATGGTTACCTGTATCACGGGAGAATTAAAGAATTAGCAGATGCTGCACGTAACGGCGGCCTTAAATTTTAATGAAGATGGCAAATAATAGAGTTAAATCGACCAACGACTTAGAGTTGAAGGACAGACTGGTTGCAATCAACCGTGTAACTAAGGTTACAAAAGGTGGACGTACATTCAGTTTTGCTGCTATCGTTGTAGTAGGAAACGAGGATGGTATCGTTGGCTGGGGATTAGGTAAAGCCGGTGAGGTAACGACAGCTATCGCTAAAGGTGTAGAAGCAGCTAAGAAGAACTTGATCAAGGTTCCGGTACACAAAGGTACGATCCCTCACGAACAATTAGCTAAATTCGGTGGTGCTCAAGTGCTGATTAGACCGGCATCTCACGGTACCGGTGTTAAGGCTGGTGGTGCTATGCGTGCCGTATTGGAGAGCGTAGGTATTACAGACGTTTTGGCAAAATCTAAAGGTTCTTCCAACCCTCATAACTTGGTGAAAGCTACTATCGCTGCGCTAGGTGAGTTGAGAAGCCCGTTCGATGTTGCTCAGAACAGAGGTGTTGCTGTTGAAAAAGTATTTAGAGGTTAATTAGGGAGGATAAGTTTATGGCGACTATTAAAGTAAAGCAAGTTAAAAGTAGAATTAAATGCCCGAAAGACCAAAAGAGAACGCTTGACGCACTAGGGCTGAGAAAGATGAACCAGATTGTAGAGCATGAAGCTAATCCGGCGATCTTAGGTATGGTTGAGAAAGTGAAACATTTGGTTTCTGTAGAAAAGTAATAATTGGTTGAAAAAATAAATTATACGATATGAATTTATCAAATTTAAAACCGGCTGAAGGATCTACCAAGACCAGAAAAAGAATCGGACGTGGTCCGGGTTCAGGATTAGGCGGAACTTCAACAAGAGGTCATAAAGGTGCCAAGTCTAGATCTGGCTACAAGAACAAGATTGGTTTCGAAGGTGGTCAGATGCCTATTCAAAGACGTTTGCCTAAATTCGGTTTCAAGAATATTAACCGTGTAGAATATAAAGCTATTAATATCGATACTTTGCAACAAATGGCAGAGGCTAAGCAATTGACTAAGATTGGTATTAATGAATTGATGGAGGCTGGTTTCATCTCTTCTTCTCAAGTGGTTAAAATTCTTGGTAACGGTAGCTTGACCGCTAAGTTAGAGGTTGAGGCTCACGCTTTCTCTAAGAGCGCAGAGGCAGCTATCCAAGCCGCAGGTGGAACAGTCGTTAAACTCTAAGTCATGAGAGCTGTTGAAACAATCAAGAATATCTGGAAGATTGAGGATCTGAGAAATCGGATCCTCACCACTCTTTTATTGGTGGCTATATACCGTTTTGGTACGTATGTAGTGCTTCCGGGTATCGATCCCAAAGCGTTGACCGCTTTACAGGAGCAGACAAGAGGCGGATTGCTTGCACTGTTGGATATGTTCTCAGGTGGAGCCTTTTCTAACGCATCTATTTTTGCGTTGGGAATCATGCCATATATCTCCGCTTCAATTGTTATGCAGTTGTTAGCCATCGCAGTTCCTTCTTTCCAAAAATTGCAGAGAGAGGGTGAGAGTGGCCGTAGAAAAATCAATCAGTGGACTCGTTACTTGACGATAGCGATCTTGTTATTCCAAGGTCCTACTTACTTGGTGAATTTAAGCGTTCAGCTTAAGGCTGCCGGCGCTGCTTTACCGGGTGGTATTTGGTTCACGATCTCATCTACGATCATCTTGGCTGCGGGAAGTATGTTTATCTTATGGCTAGGTGAAAGAATTACAGATAAAGGTGTTGGAAATGGTATTTCATTTATCATTTTAGTTGGTATTATAGCCCGTCTGCCGCACTCTTTGTTCCAAGAATTCGTTTCTAGAACAAGTGAGAAAACCGGTGGTCTGGTTATGTTCTTATTTGAGATGCTGTTCCTTTTGCTTGTTATCGCTGGTGCGATTTTATTGGTACAAGGTACTCGTAAGGTCCCCGTGCAATACGCAAAAAGGATTATCGGTAATAAACAATATGGTGGCGCACGTCAGTATATCCCTTTGAAGGTGAATGCCGCTAACGTAATGCCTATCATCTTCGCTCAGGCGATCATGTTTATTCCTATCTCAATTGTAGGTTTCTCTAGTACGGGAGAGCAGAGCGGTTTTTGGGCTGCTTTCATGGATAATACGGGATTTTGGTACAACTTCGTGTTTGCGGTGTTGATTATCCTGTTTACGTATTTCTATACGGCTATCACGATCAATCCGACCCAGATGTCAGATGATTTGAAGAGAAACAATGGTTTTATTCCGGGTGTGAAACCGGGTAAGAATACCAAAGACTATCTGGATACCATTATGGACCGTATTACTTTGCCGGGTGCTTTTTTCCTTGCGTTGGTTGCTATCATGCCCGCTTTCGCTAGAATTGCCGGTGTAAGTATGGAGTTCTCCCAATTCTTTGGTGGTACATCTTTGTTGATTTTGGTTGGTGTGGTGTTGGATACATTGCAGCAAGTTGAAAGTCATTTGCTAATGCGTCATTATGACGGTTTGTTGAAGTCAGGAAGAATTAAAGGCCGTACAGGCTCTGTTGCCGCTTATTAATAGAATGATCTATTTAAAGACAGATGAAGAGATTGAGTTGATGCGTGAGGCTAATCAACTGGTGGGTAAGACACTTGGCGAGGTAGCTAAGCATATTGTCCCCGGAGTCTCCACACTTCAACTTGATAAGATTGCGGAAGAGTTCATTAGAGATAATGGTGCTGTTCCGGCTTTTTTGGGATATGGTGGTTTCCCTAATTCAATATGTGCCTCAGTGAATGATCAGGTGGTGCATGGTATTCCTTCTTCTAAGATGATCTTGAAAGAGGGTGACGTGATCTCTGTGGATTGTGGGACGATATTGAATGGTTTTGTCGGTGACTCCGCTTACACTTTCTGTGTAGGTGAGGTTGCGCCGGAAGTGAAGAAATTGTTGAAAGCGACGAAGGATTCACTTTATTTAGGTATCCAATGTGCTGTTGAAGGTCACCGTTTGGGTGATATCAGTAATGCGATTCAGACTTATTGCGAGTCTCAAGGTTACTCTGTCGTAAGAGAGCTGGTGGGACATGGTATAGGTCGGAAAATGCATGAGGAACCGGAAGTGCCTAATTATGGCAGACGTGGATGCGGACCGTTATTGCGTAACGGAATGTGTATCTGCATCGAGCCGATGATCAACATGGGAAGCAAGAACGTTGCATTTGAGAAAGACGGATGGACGGTTCGCACAAAGGACAGAAAGCCTTCTGCTCATTTCGAGCATTGTATCGCTATACGTCCGGATGGTCCCCAGATCTTATCTTCATTTAAGTTTTTAGAGGAAGTTCTAGGAGAAAACGCAATTTAATTGGATTTATATGGCTAAACAATCAGCAATAGAGAAAGATGGAGTAATTGTAGAAGCATTGTCAAACGCGATGTTTCGTGTAGAATTGGAGAACGGACATGAAATTACCGCTCATATCTCAGGAAAGATGCGTATGCATTACATTAAGATCCTTCCGGGGGATAAGGTAAGAGTAGAAATGTCTCCGTATGATCTATCGAAAGGTAGAATTGCTTTTAGATACAAATAAAATTAAACACGATATGAAAGTAAGAGCATCTTTAAAGAAGCGTACACCTGAGTGCAAGATAGTAAGAAGAAAGGGTCGCTTATACGTAATTAACAAGAAAAATCCTAAGTATAAACAACGTCAAGGATAATTTATTATTTTTGCAAAATAATCTAAGTAAGTAATATGGCTATAAGAATAGTTGGTGTAGACTTGCCACAAAATAAAAGAGGAGAAATCGCTTTGACTTATATCTATGGTATTGGTCGTAGCGCTGCAAAATCCGTATTAGATAAGGCTGGGGTTGATCGTGATATCAAAGTTAAGGATTGGACAGACGATCAAGCCGCAAAGGTTCGTGAAGTCATTGGCGCTGAGTACAAGGTTGAAGGTGACCTTCGTTCAGAAGTTCAGTTGAACATCAAGCGTCTGATGGATATTGGTTGCTACAGAGGAGTTCGTCATCGCCTTGGTTTGCCTTTGAGAGGCCAAAGCACGAAGAACAACGCTCGTACTCGTAAGGGTAAGAAGAAAACTGTTGCAAATAAGAAAAAAGCTACTAAATAATAAGAGTTAATATGGCAAAGAAAACAGTCGCAGCAAAGAAGAGAAACGTAAAAGTTGACGCTTACGGTCAAGCTCATATTCATTCTTCTTTTAACAACATTATTGTGTCTTTAGCGAATAGCGAAGGACAAGTAATCAGCTGGTCTTCCGCTGGTAAGATGGGATTCAGAAGCTCTAAGAAGAATACTCCTTATGCAGCTCAGATGGCAGCACAGGATTGCGCTAAAGTAGCTTATGATCTTGGTTTAAGAAAGGTGAAAGTATTCGTTAAGGGTCCGGGTAACGGTCGTGAGTCCGCTATCAGAACGATCCATGGCGCAGGTATCGAGGTAACAGAAATCGTTGATGTTACACCGCTTCCTCATAACGGATGTCGTCCTCCGAAAAAGAGAAGAGTATAATTAATTATAGTTTCTTAAACATTGAATCCGGAATTGTGAATAGATTGCATATTGACCTTATCCTCTCTGTAATCGCGGCTGCACGGTTCCAGATTCAAACAGAACATTTAAAAAAATAAAAAAATGGCAAGATATACTGGACCAAGAACAAGAATTGCCCGTAAGTTTGGTGAGGCAATATTCGGTGCGGATAAAGTTCTTTCTAAGAAGAACTATCCTCCTGGACAACATGGTAACTCCAGAAAAAGAAAGACTTCTGAATACGGTATCCAGCTTCGTGAGAAGCAAAAAGCAAAATACACTTATGGCGTATTGGAGAAGCAATTTAGAAACTTATTCGAAAAAGCTTCACGCTCTAAAGGTATTACCGGTGAGGTGCTTCTTCAATTGTTAGAAGGCCGTCTTGACAATATGGTTTATCGTTTGGGTATGGCCCCGACAAGAGCCGCAGCTCGTCAGTTGGTTTCTCATCGTCACATTACAGTAGACGGAAGTGTTGTAAACATTCCTTCTTACTCTGTAAAACCCGGTCAGGTTATTGGTGTTAGAGAAAAATCTAAATCCATGGAGGTTATTGCCGACGCATTGTCAGGCTTCAACCACAGCAAGTATCCTTGGATTGAGTGGGATCAGTCTTCAATGAGCGGAAAATTACTGCATCTGCCGGAAAGAACTGACATTCCTGAAAACATTAAAGAGCAGTTGATCGTAGAATTGTATTCTAAATAATAATTGATTTCCATGGCGATATTAGCATTTCAAAAACCCGATAAAGTATTAATGTTGGAAGCGGACAATTTCTTCGGAAAGTTTGAATTTCGTCCGTTGGAACCCGGCTATGGTATTACAATAGGTAATGCTTTACGTCGTATTCTCCTGTCGTCACTTGAAGGTTTTGCTATTACATCCATTAAGATCGACGGGGTTGACCATGAATTTGGTACAATCCCGGGTGTTATCGAGGATGTAACAAACATTATCTTGAATCTGAAGCAAGTTCGTTTCAAGCATATCGTAGACGACATCGAGAATGAAAAAGTGAGTATTACTGTTTCGGGTTCGGAAGTGTTCAAAGCCGGTGATATTGGTAAGCAACTGACTGGATTCGAGATCTTGAATCCAGATTTGGTTATTTGCCGCTTGGATCCGACCGCAAGTTTCCAGATTGAATTGACTATTAATAAAGGTCGCGGTTATGTACCCGCAGATGAGAACAGAGACCCGAACGCAGATATGCATGTGATCGCTATCGACTCTATCTTCACTCCGATACGTAACGTAAAATATTCAATCGAGAACTTCCGTGTTGAACAGAAGACGGACTACGAGAAGTTGGTTCTTGAAATAGCCACAGATGGTTCTATTCATCCGAAGGAAGCGTTGAAGGAAGCAGCGAAGATTCTGATTCATCATTTCATGTTGTTCTCAGATGAAAAGATTGCGATCGAGACAGCGGATACTGAAGGCAATGAAGAGTTCGATGAAGAAGTACTTCATATGCGTCAGTTGCTTAAGAGCAAGCTGGCTGATATGGACCTTTCCGTTCGTGCATTGAATTGCTTAAAGGCCGCAGATGTTGAAACATTAGGTGAGTTGGTTAAGTTCAATAAGAATGATTTGTTGAAATTCCGTAACTTCGGTAAGAAGTCGCTCACTGAACTTGATGAACTGCTTGAGAGCTTGAACCTTTCATTCGGTATGGATATCACAAAATATAAATTAGATAAAGAGTAAGTAAACGATGAGACATAATAAGAAATTCAATCATTTAGGTCGTACAAATACTCACCGTGACGCAATGCTTTCGAATATGGCTTGTTCTTTGATCAAGCATAAGAGAATCTTTACTACGACAGCAAAGGCAAAAGCGCTACGTAAGTATGTAGAACCACTTATCACGAAGTCTAAGGAGGATACAACTCACTCTAGACGTGTGGTATTTAGCAATTTGCAAGACAAATTTGCTGTAACAGAGTTGTTCAAGGAAATTGCTCAGAAGATCGGTGATCGTCCGGGTGGTTATACCAGAATCATCAAGACTGGTAACCGTTTAGGTGACAACGCAGCTATGTGCTTTATTGAGTTAGTAGACTATAACGAAAATATGTTGAAGGATACAGCCGCTAAGAAAGCTCCTAAAACAAGACGTTCTCGTAAAAAAGCAACAGCAGCGGTTACTGAGGCTCCTGCAGCTGAAGCAGCTAGCGAGGAAAAAGCAGCTGAATAAGCAAGTTTTTTACAATCATATAAGAAAAGCGATTCGTATCACACGGATCGCTTTTTTTGTTTATTAGCGAATTGATAAATTTGATGAGTTATAAGGAACATTCCTTGCTTGGCTATTGTTATATTTGTGAAAAAGAAAAGTAAGACATCATTGAACAACTAATAAAACAAATATAGTAATATGGAAATTGTAAAAGTAGTAGGTAGAGAGATCCTTGATTCACGTGGCAACCCGACAGTAGAAGTAGATGTACATTTGGCTTCCGGCGCATTTGGTCGTGCGGCTGTACCCTCTGGCGCCTCTACCGGCGAGAACGAGGCTATCGAGTTACGTGATGGCGATAAAAATCGTTACGGTGGTAAAGGTGTTCTTCGTGCCGTGGATAATGTAAATAAGGTAATCGCTCCCGCCATTTTAGGTATGAGCGCCTTGAATCAAAGAGAGATAGACCATAAGTTGCTGGATTTGGATGGTACAAAGACAAAATCAAATCTAGGAGCTAACGCTATGTTAGGTGTATCGCTTGCCGTAGCGAAGGCAGCGGCTAATTATCTGGATCTGCCTTTATATCGTTATATCGGAGGAACAAATACTTATGTGTTGCCGGTTCCTATGATGAACATTATCAATGGAGGTTCTCACTCCGACGCTCCGATCGCTTTTCAGGAATTCATGATTCGTCCGGTAGGTGCGAAGAGTTTCCGTGAGGGGCTTCGTATGGGCGCAGAGGTTTTCCATGCGTTGAAGAAAGTATTGCACGATCGTGGCTTGAGCACGGCTGTAGGTGATGAGGGCGGTTTCGCTCCGGCATTGGATGGTACGGAAGATGCCTTGAATTCTATTATGGCCGCTATCAAAGCCGCTGGATATGAGCCGGGCAAGGATGTGACGATAGCCATGGATTGCGCTGCTTCCGAGTTTTATCACGATGGTGTGTATGATTATACGAAATTCGAGGGTGAGAAAGGCGCTAAGCGTAACGCCCAGCAACAAGTCGCTTATCTGAGTGAGTTGGTGAACAAATACCCGATTGATTCTATCGAGGATGGTATGGACGAGAATGACTGGGCCGGTTGGCAAATGCTAACCTCCACGCTAGGCGGAAAATGCCAGTTGGTAGGTGATGACTTGTTCGTTACAAACGTAGAGTTCTTGAAGAAAGGTATTGAGAAGGGTTGTGCGAACTCCATCTTGATCAAGGTAAATCAGATCGGTACATTGAGCGAGACATTAGACGCTATCGAGATGGCCCACCGTAATGGCTACACATCCGTGACTTCCCACCGTTCCGGTGAGACAGAGGACGCTACGATCGCAGATATCGCCGTAGCTACCAACAGCGGACAGATCAAGACCGGCTCATTGAGCCGCTCCGATCGTATGGCGAAATACAACCAGTTGCTTCGTATCGAGGAGGAATTGGGTTCCTTAGCTGTTTATGGTTATAAGACTTATAAGAAGTGAAAAAACGGGGCAAGCCTACTAATCGATAGCCGGCCTGCCCCTAACATTTAATGATTATAAATCTATTGCCCTAAATAAGAGAGTGAATGTTGTATCTCTTCTCTAGAGACCGAGAAGTTCCTGTTCCCGGCCAATTTATTTAATACGAGTGTGCCTATGTTTTCTGCGCTTTCCTTATCCGGGAACGCAATTACCGTATCAATAGAGGGAATGGTGGGTTGGTAAATCAACACCTTTCCGTTCATCCTAATCTGGTACCCCCAGCCATCCCCCGATTGAAATGTTTGCAACTCCAGTTGCCGCCCGGGAGAAGACCCCATTTCTTCACCCCGGAAAAAAGATAAATAAAACAGTAATACCGGCAGTACCACTAGGCCCGGTACGAACCAAGCCCGTCCTTTCTTAGTATTCATCATCGTCATATTCATTCGGGTGAAATTCCCAAATATCATCAAATTGAGTGGTACCACTTTTGCCGGATACTACGAATCCTTTCTCGCCAGAGGAGAAAGATGCTGTCGCCGTACGGGCAGTTCCCTTGAATTTAGCTACGTTTTCCCATAGATCGGTGGCCGGATAATATTTCCAAGTGTCGCTACGTAGGCTTCCGCTCTCACCGCAAGTCAGATAAGCGGCTCCATCAATCACGAAAGCAACCCCGTTCGTACGTGTGATCGTATAATCATCGTCATAATCCTCGTCCGAGGAATCCGATATATCCCTAAGTTGGGTCCATGATTCCGTGCTGGGATCGAATTTCCAGAAATCGTCTACATATTCGCCGTTATTTTGTCCGCAACATACATAAGCGATTCCATTTATCACGAAGCTGGTAGCGCCCTGACGCTTTGTCCCGCCGATACTGATCGTTTGCGTCCAGCTATTTGCCACCGGATTAAAGGCATAAAAGTCTTTTAGGTAATTCCCGTCGTATCCGCATCCGATATACGCTTTACCGTTTACCCCGAAGGCCACGGCTCCATATCGGCCCGAGCCGGGGAAATCCGCTTTCTGTGCCCACGTATTGGTGGTCGGGTTAAATTCCCAGAAGTCGTTCAAGTAATTGGTACCGTCGTATCCGGTTCCCAGATATCCCTTTTCATCTACCGCCATAGCTACGGCCGAATTGCGGGCGGTTCCGGGAAAGTCCGCCTTTTGCGTCCAAGTATCTCGTTCCATATCATATTCCCAACAATCCGATAAACGATTTTTTCCGTCGTTTCCGCAAATCAGATATCCTTTGTTACCGATCGTGAAAGAGGAGGCGTAATTTCGCGCCAATCCGTCCATGTCAGAGACACGGTACCACTTACCGATCAAATCATCGTCATCATCATCACTGCAAGCGCTGATGATGACAGGAAGAAAAGCGATCAAGAATACAAGAATCCTTTTGTGTATCATTCTAACTACGTGTTTTGTTTTTACGTAAGCAAAAGAACGAGGGTTTTACGAGACCCACAAATTAAATCGGTAAACATACGGTTTTTATCGGTGAATAAGCCGGATTTATAGGTTAGGGCCTCGAATGGTTTTGAAATCGGTTTCATCTTCAGTATCGGGCCGTTTACAGAGGAAACCGGTGGGTTCATGGGTTTATCTTGCCGGGTTTTGCGCTAAATACGTTCTTTGCCATCGGATTGATAAAAGATTATTCGCTTATTAAATAAGAAGTATGGTTAGAACATTCTTTGCTTTGGGGTGCTTGATGCTCTGTCTGGGACTGTTTTCCTGTTATGACGAGAACGGTACGTATGGCAGCGATCTGGTGGACTCCGCTTTCCGTAACGTTCGTATAGATACCAGCACGGTCGTAGTGACCTCGGTATTGATCGACTCGTTGGAGACATCCGGTAAGAACGTCGCTTTGGTAGGCCGGTACAAACATTCATTATGGGGAGTCGTCTCGTCGCATAGCTTTATCGCTTATGAGAGACCGAGCTATGGGACTGATCCGGACGAGACGGTCGTACTGGACTCGCTAGTCCTGTCTCTCGCTTTCGATGGTCGCTTTGTAGGAGACACGACCCTCCAACAAACCCTCTCGATTTATCAGCTAACGGAGAAGATTGTCTTAAACGATAACGGGTACTTATATAATAATAGCAGTGTCTCTTACGCTCCCGAGGCTTTGGCGGTCTGCTCATTTAAACCGAAGCCGAAGGGCGGGGAGAAACTGGAAGTCCGTCTTCCCGATGCGCTAGGGCAAGACCTCTTGTCCCGTTTTCATGCGCAGGATCAAGCGGTGTCCGAGGATCGCTTTGAGGACTATTTCAAGGGGGTGGCGATCGTGCCGGACTTGGCGGGAAGCGAGTCTCTGCTGACTTTCACGGTAGCCGATTCCTCCGCCGCTTTAGTCCTGCATTATCATTTATCCGATGAGCTTTCCACGGAGAAGGAATTATGGTTCTTCCCAAATACGGATACCCAGTTCAATCATATCGACCATGACCGTAGTGGAACGGATATGGCAGGATATCCGATGAAAGGAGTGGAGATACCTTCGGCTGAGCTTAGTAACCGGGGCGTATTATTCGGAGGCTTGGGTTGGTATACCCGTCTGGAATTCCCGTATTTGAATAATCTGATGCAACAAGGCACGCAAGTGGAGATCGAGAGCGCTTTACTTAAGATTTATCCCGAGCAAGGTACTTATTCGGATTACAATACCTTGCCGGACAGCCTCTACCTATATATCGCCGATGAGAATAATGTGGTGACGGATGCCGTGACCGATTATCTCGGTTCCGAGGTTCAACGAGGTACGCTATCGGAAGACAATACGTTTAACGAGAACACCTATTATTATTTCGACGTGACTCAATTCATGCAAGAGGAGCTAGGTGCCTTTGGCATGTATAAGCATAATCTTCAGTTGGTTTTTAATAGTGATGATTACACCGGCACGTTCAAGAACTTGACGTTTAACGATCAGGGAGGACGTAACCCGGTCACCCTACAACTCATTTATAAGGTCTATGAAAGTTACTAGATACCTTCTTTACCCTTGCCTCTTGATGGCGGCAAGCACATCCGCGCAGAATGCGATGACTTCCTCACCTTACTCGATGTTTGGACTGGGTGAGATGACTTCCGGTTTATATGGTCAAAATACCTCGATGGCGGGTGTCACTGTCGGCATGCGGGAAGGGATGCTGATGAATATAGAGAATCCTGCCGGATTGACGGCGTTGGATAGTTGTAAGTTGTTCGCTGAGGCATCTGCCTTCGTGAAGAATGAGCGATACCGCTCAGACGGGAGCTCTAGCAGCGCATTCACCGGAAATTTCTCCGCTTTCTCATTGGGAGGGCGTATCATGCGACGGTGGTATATGTCCGCCGGGGTAACTCCTTATAGTTTCGTTGGGTATTATTTTAAGTCCTCGCAAGAGTTGGAAGGATCTCCCGGAACCTTTGTAACCAGTACGTTTTCGGGGACAGGCGGGCTTTCCAAGGCTTTCCTTTCCCAGGGATTTTTATTGACCAAGCATCTATCGGTCGGTATGAATCTTAATTTTATCTTTGGAAATATGACGCAGAATGAGATACAAAGTGCGATGACAGTGTCAAGGGAGATGTCCGGCCGCTCTTTTTACGCCGATTTCGGTTTACAATATCATCGTCCGATCGCCCGGAAACCTTTCTAACGGTCGGCGCCATTTACGGTTATAAGCAACGGATCTCATTGAAAAACACGGTGACGGTGACGGGAAGCAGCACGGAAACCCCCTATAACCAGAAAAGGGTGACACAATATCTACCTCAATATATAGGTATCGGTAGCTCATTGGCGCATAAGAAATGGACGTATGCGTTGGACTATCTGTTCCGGCAATACGGGGTATTGAACTCGGGCGATAGCCGGGTAAAGTTCCGGGATTCGCATGAGCTACGCTTGGGTGTATGCTATTTCCCGAATGGATTTAGCTCCAGCAGTTATTGGAAACGGATGTCTTATAAAGCGGGTGTTTCCGTTTCCACGCCTTACCTGCGGTTGAAAGGGCAATCCGGCGGGGCGTATCGGGTAAGCGTCGGCTTGGGGTTACCCGTCTTGAATGGCCGTATCAATACGGCGTTTTATTACGATCGTCTCCAATTGCAAGGGAATGCGTTGCGAAGGGATATCATGGGCTTTACGGTGACCTATACATTAAGCGAGAAGTTCTACCAAGTGAAGCTTTAGTTTTCTGCCTATGAAACTAAAGTTTCTTCACTAGGAAACAAAAGTTTTGTCACGGAGAAACAAAAGTTTCTTCCGCATGAAACTCTTGGTTACTCTTGGAGAGCCAGATTATTCATCAAGGCGGGCAGGTACGAATCGCTGATAGGGATCAGTTCCTCGCCGATACGTATCCGCTTGCGCTCGATATAATTAATGTGGGAGAGGGATACGATGTAAGAGCGATGTACCCGGCAAAAACGATTCCTGTCCAGAAACTCCTCGAACCGCTTCAAGCTGACTTGCGTGAGCAGGGGCTTGCCATTGATACGGTGTACCTTTACATAATCGCCGTACCCCTCGAGGAAAAGGATCTCTTCCCGGCGGAGGCGGATGATCTTGCTGCCCTCCCGGACGAAGATGGGGCGTTCTGTTTGCTCCTTGCTCAGCACTTGGTGGACATCGGCCAAAGCCTTGTCCAGTTTCTCGAAATATCCCATGAGCGTGTTCAGGGTCGAGGTGTCTCCGTCGAAAGTGATACATTTCAGCATAGTGTTTTTATCTTTATTTGTTGTACCGCAAAATAACAGGAAAGTTCGGTAAAGAAAGGTTAAGCGCCGATTAGTGGTATAATCGGGTCGGTGAATCGCCTTACGGGAGGGGGTGAAAAGACATTATTCCTCTTCCCTCAGAATCCATTTCTTGAAGACCGGGGTCTTGGTTTTGCTAATGATAATACGTTCGGGGACAGGTAAAGTGAGGTTGACGGACAGGCGGCTCCCGAACCAAAGATCTATATCCTTGATGGCATTGCGTGAAATGATGAATTGACGGTTGGCCCGGAAGAAAAGCCTCTCGTCCAGTTGCTCTCCCAACGCGTCGAGGGTACGGTCTACGGGATGTTGTTTTCCGTCGAAGGTATAGGCGGTAACTTTCTCGTTGGCCGTATAGAAATAAAGGATCTCCTCAACTGGTAACGGATAGAATTTATCGGCCAGCATGATCAATAAGCTCTTGATCGTGTGGCGACTCTGGATTGTACGGTTCGTTTGCCGGATATGCGCCAGCCTTTCCTCGGTATCGAACAGCCGTAATTTATTCAAGGCCCTTTCCAGCGAGGCCAGCGTGACAGGTTTCAGTAAATAATCGATACTGCTTACTTGAAAAGCCTGTAACGCATACTCATCGTAAGCGGTCGTGAAGACTACCGGGGCATCTATCTCCACCTGCTCGAATATCTTGAACGCCGATCCATCCGCTAAATGGATATCCATGAAGATGATATCCGGATGAGGCGATGTCCGGAAAAACTCCACGCTCTCTTCGATACTCTCCAGCTCGGCGATCACCTCGATCGGGGTAACCGTATTTTGCGCTAGGATCGCCTTTAAGCTATTAACGGCGGTAGTCTCATCTTCTATAATAACTGCTTTCATGAGTGAATGGGTTTATTAAGTAAAGGAAGCGTGACCTTGAAATATTCCTTGCGGTTGGAGATCTGGATGTCCTTTCCGGTAAGCATCCGGTAGCGCCCCCATAGGTTCTTCAATCCGATACCGCTACCTTTGCTATCTTCCGACTTAGGATGTATTTTATTGGATATGATTAGTTTGTCCTCATGGGTGGTATAGATATCGATCTGTAGCGGGTATTGCTTGCTGATAACGTTGTGCTTTACGGCGTTCTCGATCAAGGGGAGTACGCTCAATATCGGCAGATACCAAAGTAAGTAAGGGGTATCCGCTTGGATGGAGAAGAATAGTTTTCCCTCGTAGCGCACGCTCAGCAGATAGGTATACGCCTTTACGAATTGAAGTTCTTCCGCTAGCGTAACCAGCTCTTTCTTGTTGCTTTGCAAGATATACCGGAAGACGTTGGATAGCTCATCCAGATAAGCCAACGTCTGTTGTTTTTCTCCGCTCTGTATCAAGGCGTTCAATCCATTTAAGGAGTTGAAGAAGAAATGTGGGTTGATTTGTCCCATCAAGGCGTTATAGGAATTCTGTAACTTCTCGGTCTTCAATTGTTCATATTCCAGTTTCATTTGTTGCTTGCTGCTTAACAGGCGGATTAGTACGGAACTTAGCATAACCGTAAGGAAGACGAAAAGATGCTCCGTCATGAAAGAGTTAGGGACCGTGAAAGGCTTGGGAGGTACCGGTATGCCCCGGCGTTCGGCAGACCTGATGGTTTGCGTAGCCATCCTGCCCCGGTCGATGCGGATCATGATATCCTGGGTAGCTGGCTGGGGCCCATCTTCCCCAAGCCATTCTACGAAAATGGCCGTGTACAAAACCGGCGATAGATGAAACATGCCGTAGGCGATGCTGATACAAGTTACGCAAACCAGCAATACCCTTTTATACTCTTTCCTGCGGAAAAGCTTGTCCCCGAGCTTATACATCAAGCTGTTGACAATAAATAAGATGAAGGAGAACACGAAGAACCAGATTAGCAAATAATACATGGTGCGATCCGGAGGCTGGATACCCATGCTCGGGTTTCCGGTCTCGAACTCATATTTACGCATCAGAAGGGCGAAGTTCACGAAAATACTAAGCAAGACGGATATCGTGAAGCCGATCAATAAGTCGTTTCTTTTTAATTGTAACATAGATAAACCCTTTGTCTGCTTACAAAGATAGGGCTTCCTTATCCGAGCGGGAAAAGGAATCGACGAAACGGATAAAAATATCGGTGAATCGCCCGGGCTTCCGAAAATAATGTACCTTTGCCGGAAATTAGGATCTCTGTCGCTATGACGAAATGGTTTGTCTACATATTTCTGGCCAGTGTCTGCCTGTTGCTTTCCTGTGGCGGTAAATCCGTCCGGGAAAAATTTGCGGAGGCGGACCGGTTGGTAAACGAGAATAACTTAGATAGTGCCGCTTGGCTGCTGGAGGAGCAAATAACGCTTTCCGCTCTTTCGGATAGCGATAAGGCGGAGTATGGATGGAGGCTTGCTTGGCTTCATCTTTTGCAGGATCGCAGCTTGGTGAACGACTCACTCATCGACTACTCCGTGGATTATTATAAGGAGCATGCCTCGGAGCCTTTACTTTCCGCTTATTTCGTAAAGGCTATTTATATGGGTGATTCCCGGAAGGGATTGGAACAAAGGCGTTCCTTGTACCGGGAGGCGATAGATTCCGCTTTTTCCCGTTCGGATTCGACCTACCTTGTGCGTTTTTATGACAAATTAACTTCTATGACTTTCGGTGAGGGGTTGTATCGGGAAACGATCGCGGACTCGAAGGAATGGGAAGCTTCGCCAAAAGCCGGATTTAAGGAGATGGCCTATTATATGGCCGGGTTGAGTTATAGCCGCTTGCAAATGAGGGATTCGGCGGATTATTATCTTCGTTTGGCGGTGGATTCGTCCTTGGCTAAGGATATAAAATGGTATGCCCATCATTTTGCCCGCAATTATGCGGATTTCTTGTATGACTTTAATCCCAAGGCTTCTATCAGCTATTTGCGTTTGCTGAAGGAACGTTATCCGGAACGAGAAATCTTGGGATCCTATGTTATGCCTTGGATCAATCTTGGGGAGCTGGATTCTGCCCGGAAGTATATCGAGAAGAATACGTTAGACTTGGAGCGTAGTCACAGCGATGATATAGCCTCGCATGCGCTGAATTATGCCTATCAATTTATATTGGACGTAAAGGAAAATAAACCGGTGGATATTTCCCGATTAGGGCAATATTGTGATTCTTTGTATATCGTGAAATCGCAAACGGAGAAGGCGGAGCGAGAACGCTTGATCGACCAAAACCGTTTGCGCCAAGCGAACCTTCGTCTGGAGATGAGCCGGCAGCGCACGTTCTCTATCTTGGTGATCGTCTCCTTGTTTTCTCTATTGGTCGCTGGTGGAGTTTCCATCTATATCCGTAACCGAAGGAACCGTTTGATCGATATGGAGGAGCGTTTGGAGGCCTTGCGTCAGCTCTTGGACGAATCGAGGCAATCCGTAGCGGAGGAGGAGAAACCCGATAGTGCCTTTTTCCGTAAGGTCTTGTTGCAGCAATTGGGTGTTATCCGCTTGATGGCGACTACTCCCACGCAACAAAATAAGGAATTGCTCCAGCAAATGACTCGTATCACGAATGAGGATGTCCCGGTAGATACGCTTTTGGTATGGGATGACCTGTATCCGATTATCGATGCGGTCTATGATAATTTCCATACGCATCTGGTCCGATTGTCTGATGGGCGTTTGCTGGAAAAAGAAATCCAGCTTTGCTGCTTGTTATGCGCCGGCTTCTCTACCAAAGAAATCAGTGTGGTTACCCAGCAAAGCGTCCGTACGATCTATCAGCGCAAGACGGACATCCGCCATAAGCTGGGTATGGACGAGAAAGAGGATATCATCGGCAATATAAGTGCTCAAACGGCAAATATAAACTTTTCTCTCTAAGTCGTTCGCTAATACTTTGTAAATCAGTATGTGCGCATAATGCCTTGCACTTTAGTTTCTTGCCTGTATAAATCGATTTTAGCTGTTTACCTCCTTACATTTGTCTCGAATCAAATTTGAATTTTATGAGAAGACAAGTATTATTTGTGGGATTGATTTGCGTTGCCTTTTTGGTAAACGCGCAAGAGGAGAAAACGATCGATTTGGATGAGGTTACCATTCAAGCCTCTTCGATTATAAGGAAGAAAGACCGTCAACTTATATTCCCCTCTAAAGACCAAATGCAGCGCTCGATGGATGGCTTGGATTTGACAAGGCGGATGTCTTTACCTCGTCTATGGGTAGATCCGAATACGAAAAGTATCTCTATGGCGAATGGAAACGTTCAGTTGCGTATAAATGGCGTGTTGGCTTCTTCCTTAGAAGTCGCGGCCCTCTCGCCGGAGGATATCAAACGGGTGGAATATCACGATAACCCCGGCTTGCGATATGGGGAAGGAATCGATATCGTCTTGGATTATATAACGATCAAGCGGACTTCCGGAGGAAATCTCGGCGTGGATTTAAGCCATCAATTAAACACGTTTTGGATGGCAGATTATATATATGGTAAGTATAACCGAGGACGTTCGGAATTCTCTTTATCCAGCTTTGCGAACGGACACCGGTATAAAGAGGCATGGCAAGACCGGACGGAAATCTTTCATACCCCAGATGGTACCTTCCAGCGAACACAGGAAGGAATCCCCGGGAGGGATTATGAGATGTATTGGACTACGACGGCGAATTATAACTACACGAAGGATGATGATTATTTCTTGAACGCTAAGCTGAATTTTTATTATTATGACTATCCGCATAACTATAGCAGTGCCCTTTTAAGGAATAGCGAGAGCAAGATGACGACCGATCTTATCGATAATAATAAATCCTTGAATACCCGTCCCTCGCTCGACTTGTATTATTTCCGGAAATTACCACGTAAACAATCATTGGCTGTCAATGTCGTGGGAACTTATTCGAATACCGATAGCCGTCATACCTACCGGGAAGAACTGGAAAGTATTCCTTTGACAGATATTTATACGAAAGTAGATGGAAAGCGCTATTCGGTAATCGGAGAGGGTATCTACGAGAAAGAGCTAGAGACCGGTCGTATTTCCGCCGGTTTGAAACATACGCAGGCTTATACGGACAACGTATATTCCGGTTCCGGTGATTATACGACCCATATGACGGAATCTGAATCGTATATGTATGCGCAATACGTAGGAACTTGGAAGAAGTTGGTTTATAACGTAGGTTTGGGCGCCTCCCGTAATTATCTATCGCAAGAAAACTCGGGCTCTTATAATCGGTGGTATTTCCGCCCGCAGGTAACACTTACTTATACTATCAATGAGGTATTATCCGCTCGTTATCGGTATACCCTGCGCAATGTAAACCCATCCTTGTCTGAGTTGAGTAATGTGGAGCAATGGATTGATTCCTTACAGGTTCGTAGAGGTAATCCGGGTCTATCCCCTTTCTTATATCATAACAACGCCGTGGAATTTCATGTGAATACGGCAAAGGTCAAGGCCGGCTTTACTTTCTCTTACCAATACCAGCCCCGCATGGTCATGGAAGAGACCCTGTATGACGTTAGCCGGGGACTTTTTATCCGTACCTACGATAACCAACGGAGTTTCCATCGTTTTACGCCGGAACTGTATTTGAATTATTCACCCTTCGGCGATTATCTGCGCATGAATATCTCCGGAGGCTTGAACCATTTCCAATCGAATGGAAATAGCTATTCGCATACATACACGGATCCCTTCTATGTGATCTCTTTGAATAGCGATGTGAAGAACTTTAATTTTAACCTGTTGATTTATAAGAGAAGCTATAGCTTTTCGGGTGAGACCAGTCGTGAGGCCGATCGTTTTAATAGGTTGGGTATCGGTTATAGGATCGGGAAGGTTCAGTTAAGCGCTTCTTTCTCTACTCAATTTACCTCATCCGCCCGTTACCGGAGTAAGAACCATTCAGCGATCGCTCCCTATGTGACCGATCAGCGTTTTGGTGATATCTATCCGGGCTTCGAGATTGGATTCTCTTACCACTTAGATTTCGGTCGCAAATACAAATCCGTGGATCGTAAGTTGTATAATTCAGATAATGAATCGGGTATATTGAATAGTCGGAAGTAAGTTACTGTACATTCATACGTGAGGTATTGAAGTATATCTCCTATAGGGAAGGGAGTGTTATATTACGAAAATGACTTTTGATGTCTTTGTATAACTGAAAGTATTTGCTAACTTTGTTATCTATAACCAGAAAAAGGATAGGGTTATGACTATAGAGGAGAAGCAACTGGAATTTATGATTTATTGCATAGAGAGTACCGCGGAACGATTAGGGCGTTATGGTTCGGATGTATATAATAAACTGAAGGAACTAGGAGCGATCAATGGCTATATCCGCTCTTATTACGATACCTTGCATACGCAAGGGAAATCATATATCGTAGACTCCATCCTAGAATATATTTACTATCGTGATCCTCAATGGCTCCCGGACGGATATAAACCCTTCCGGAGTATTGAAGAGAAAGGGAAAACACTATGTTGACGGTTTATCATGGTTCCACTTGCCGCATAGAGGAGCCTTTGGCTGGGGTTTGCCGGCCTAATCTGGATTTTGGAATCGGGTTCTATGTTACGGACTTGAAAGAACAGGCAGTTCGTTGGGCACTTCGTACAGCAGAGGTACGTCATAAGGATGAGGCTTGGCTGAATGTTTATTCTTTGGATATGGATGTCTGTCGTGTCTTGCCATATCGCTATTTATGTTTCGAAACTTATGATGCTGATTGGTTAGACTTTGTAGTGGCCTGTCGTCAAGGTCGAAATTTGTGGTCAGCTTATGACATGATAGAAGGAGGTATAGCGGATGACCGTGTGATTCGTACGATTGACCTTTATATGCGTGGGGATTATACACGCGAGGAGGCCTTGGCTCGTCTTATCCATCAAGAGCCTAATAACCAGATTTGCATAATTAACCAAGAGATCATAGATCGTTGCCTCTGCTTTACGGAAGCGTTTCTTTTACCTAAAACACCTGCTCCACTTGTTGTCCCTGGTGCGGCTGATACGGTTATGCAGGGTAAATATAGGGGAGTTATCGAACTGCTTGCGTCTCGTTTGCGTATTTCTGCCGATAAAGCATTAGACCTTTTTTATAATAGTGATACTTATAAATGCCTGACATTACGGAACGGAGATTTGCTTTTAAAAAGCGATCTCTACATTCTTGACGAAATCATACGAGAGCTGCAAGATAAGCAGGGCTAGTGTCTTGAATGTTCCAAGGAATGTGGATAGCAGTTGGAAAACTACTTAGTAAGCAGATCTCCATCAGCTTAGTAAGTAGATACCCCCTCTGCTTACTAAGTAGACCCCCTCTTTACTTAGTAAGTAGATGTCGCTCTACTTAGGGAGATGATGTCGGTCTGCTTAGGGAGTTGTTGTCGATAGTTTTAAGGAGTTACTTGTATTCTTGCTTTATAACTGTTTTATTCTTTGAAAGATAAGTCTGCCTTCTTCGTTCAGCGGCGGCGAACGATCATTCGCTGCCGCTGAATAAAGTATATATTAGGTAGTGAGGAATTTCCTATACGGTTCAAGAGACATTTGTTTCGGTTTGTTTTGGCTTTTGTCCTTATGGATTGGATGAGGAATTCTAAATATTCGCATGGATGTTTGCGGGATTCATGGGAAATTCCGTACTTTGTACCGAGCCGTTAGAGTGGAAGCTCGGCGGGTTCGTTTTCGTGGAAAAGGCGTTAAAAGATATTATACCTATATCAGAAATCCCCAATTTCATATCCCGGTATAATACGACAGACGCCCATGCTTGTTATAGTTACTTCGAGAGGAGCATCCTATAATGAAGCGTGGGGCTGCTGTTCGTTACCGGGATAAAGGTATGGGGATACCATGATATAGGTGACGATGGCATAAGCCTCGCGCTTTTTCTTTGTGTAGATGATAAGGAGGAGTTGATGGTTGCAGGGTAAATCAATTATTAATTCAAATAGAATGAGTATGAAAAAACTTTTCTTTCTTTTTGCTTTTCTCGTAGGACTTGGGATAAGTAGTAGTGTATATGCACAATTGGTGAAGGAGGTAACACTGACCTCTACCAATACGCTGGCATCCGAGCTAGGAGCGGATGTGGGCAAGGTAACGAGCTTGAAAGTAAATGGCCTACTGAGAGCGGAGGACTTTAAGACGATGAAGGAGCAAATGAATATGCTCCAAGTTTTGGATATGAGTGGGGTGACGGAGTTGCCGAAAACTGCCTATTGGAATGAGAGTGTACGTGAAGAACTTCAAAGTATTCCGAGAGAGGCATTCCAAAATAAATTAACTCTTCAAAAAGTGATATTCTCGGAAGCTCTTGAAATGATAGATGAAGGGGCTTTCTCGGGTTGCAATAACCTCACGGAATTTGATTTCTCAAAAGCTACTCAATTGCGATCAATAGAATATAGAGCGTTTTATGAATGTTCCGGCTTACGGGATCTTGATTTATCGGCCTGTACGAGTTTAGTTGGAATAAGGAGTAATGTCTTTTATCGTTGTAGTAATTTACAAACGGTTAATTTATCGGGATGCGGAAAGTTGTCGAATATAGGAACCTATGCGTTTCGATATTGTTCCTCTTTGCGGACAGTAGACTTGTCTAATTGTACTGCATTGGCAATTTTGGATTCTTATGTATTTTCCGATTGTTCGAATCTGAAGAGCGTTAGTTTGGAGGAATGTACGGCATTAACTACGATTGGAGAAAGTGCGTTTAATAGTAATTATTCTATCTCTCAATTATCCGATTTCGATTTCTCACAATTGACAGCTTTAAAAGAGATTGGCGAAAGAGCCTTTAGTGGTTGTGCTTTGGCTGGTGATATTGTTTTTGCTTCAGGTATCCAACAACTAGGAAGGGATGCGTTTTATAACAATGATGCTATAACTAGTATCGATTTCAGTAAAAGCACACAGCTTACGGTGATTTCGGAGGGTACGTTTCGTTATTGTCAAAACCTAAAAAAGGTAGATTTTAGCAATTGTGCCTCCTTGAATACGCTGAATATAGGAGCTTTTGACAACTGCCCAGCTTTGGAAGAAGTCGTAATCGATAACGGCTTTTATACTTCTATCGATGGTGTTCTTTTTGTAGTTGATAAAGCAACTTTATTGCTCTATCCAAAAGGAAAGAAGGATGTAGTTTATACCATTCCCTCTAGTGTAAAAACATTGGGAGAGCATTCTTTTCAAATTAATAGATCATTAAAAGAATTGATTATACCAAAATCTGTATTGACGATAAAGGGTGAGACCTTTTGTGGAGAGGAATATCTTCCATTTGCTTATTATGGAACAAGGATAACTATGCAATCTGCTACTCCTATTGGTCTTTCTCAATCGATAGGATTAAAGGATGCTTATGTGTATGTTCCCAAAGGTTCGGCTGATGTATATAGGAACGCTGCATATTGGAACGAAAGTTATATAGTGGAAACTAATGCAGATCCGATATTGATATCTTTGGATGCTGCAGGTACACTTGCCTCAAAGTTAAGTAATCTAAATATATCTGTGTCAACTATTCAGAAACTGATAATTTTAGGACCTATTAATGCGTCTGATTTTGATGTTATTAAGCAAATGAAATCACTTCAAAATATTGATTTAAGCAAAGCAATGATTGAGAATAATTACTTGCCTGATAATGCCTTCTTTCATGATCCAAACCATTATGGTAAGAATATCTTATCTAATTTAGAAGAGGTGATCCTTCCGAATACAATAGAAGAAATAGGGTATAATGCTTTTTGCTCTCTACCTGTTTTAAGCAAGGTGAATATGCCTGAATCTATACAAAGTATAGGGGCTAGTTCTTTTGCGTATTGCCCTAATTTACAAAAAATGGATTTCTCTACATTGTTGGGGCTTCAACAGATAGGACATGATGCATTCTCTGGTAGTTCTTGTGTTCCTGCCGCATTGAAACTTCCGAACAGCTTGGAGGGCATTGGATCATCCGCATTCTCTAATACGGGCGTTATTTCTGTGGACTTTTCGAATACAGCCTTGGGTTATATTGGAAGTAATGCTTTCGCTAATTGTTCGATTAGCGGCGATTTATCATTTCCTGCTACTTTGAGTTCTATTGATAGTAAAGCCTTCTCTTCTGCCAAGGTGTCTTCTATCACATTAAGATCGCCAAAGATGGTTAGTTTGACTACTGAGGATCCTTTTTCTTCTGTAGATAAAACCAATTGTAAGGTCTATGTGACGAAAAATTTGATAGATACCTATAAGGCGGATGAATGTTGGTCTGTTTTTGGCGATAACATTGTCGGATTCGGACAGATAATTACGGCAACTTCTAATGATGAGAATTATGGAAGAATAGAAGGTGGAGGTGCGTATGAGGAAGGAGATAAAGTGACCTTGAAAGCTATTTGCCATGATGATTTTTGGTCTGAAAATTATAAGAAATATGTCCATTTGTTTGATGGTTGGTACGATGGTGATACAAAGGTCTGCGATGATATTACATATACTTATACGGTCGGTAAAGAGGATAAAGTGCTTGTAGGTAAGTTTATACGTATCGATTTTTACCCTGGTTATGATGGTGGTTATTGCATTGTGGAAAAAGTAGGCAATGATGGTAAATCCGTCACGGTTAAGGGTGTGATGTCTACGGATACCTCTAAGAAATTCTGGGGCTGGTTTGATGCGGAAGATTCTTGGAGTGGTCCTTATCAATTTATTTCTTCTGATATAGAGTTGACTATAAAGGCCGGATCTAAAGATCGAATGATTATGCATCGGTTGATCGATTCAGAGCTGTCTATTCATGAGAATGTTACATTCACTGATGGTATGAAAGTCGAAGGTATAGCCGTTCTTCTTCGTTTTGGTAGCCTCACCGTTGAGGGTAACGAGGCTTGGAAGCTGAAGAGCTTCGCTTACTATCGGGACGCTTCCTTGCTGGTCAATTCCGATATACAGGCCGATGAGATCACCTGCAATTGGGATACTTGGAGTAACTATTGGCATTTCGTATCCTTTCCCTACGACTTGAAGATGTCCGAGATCAAGCTGACAAGCAGCGACGCTCGCTTTGTCGTACGGGAATACGATGGCAAGTCTCGTGCCGATAAGGGAGTGGGCGAGTCGTGGCGACAGCTTTCCGATTCGGAGACCTTGAAGGCGAATACGGGATATATCATCCAGTTCAACAGTAACGATGGGTTACCCGATGCATTTACCACCAAGACCGGTGATATGAAAGCTCTCTTTAATCGGGCGAGCGTGACGATTCCGTTGAATACCTACGCTTCGGATAATGCCATGAATGCCAATTGGAACTTCGTGGGGAATCCGTATCCCGCCTATTATAGCGTGGAGCGATTGTTCGCTGATGGATTGGACGCTACGGTGACGGTTTGGTCTCCCGATTTGAATAACTACGAGTATTATACGCAGGATGATAAGGATGTCTATCTGGCACCGCTTACGGCCTTCTTCGTACAAAAGAAGACTTCCAACTTAGTATTCAATCCGGAGGGCCGTGTGGCTGCCCTGCCGAGGGAAACGCAAGCAGCTTCAGCGTTACGTAGTGTGGATAACCGTCAAGTTGTCAACCTGCTGTTGGCAGGCGAGAAGGCAAGCGACCGTACCCGTGTGGTATTCAACGAGGCTGCCTCGCTGGAGTATGAGATCGGTCTTGATGCTGCCAAGTTCGGCAGTCCGAATGCGGAGGCCGCCTCTTTCTATAGCTTGGATACGCAAGGGAATCGATTGGCTATCAACGAGCGTCCGGTAGCGGATGGCGTGGTACGCCTTGGATGTGTCCTGCCTGCTAAGGGAAGCTATACGATCTCATTGAAAGAGAGGATTGGCAAAGGTATTCAGTTAGTGGATAAGCAGACGGGTGCCGTATGCGACCTGAACCAAGAGGCTTATACCTTCGAGGCCGAGGCTGGAACCCTCTCTGACCGCTTTGAGCTGAGAAGCGATGTGGTGACTTCTGTTGAGGCAATCGATGCGTCGATTCGCTGGAACGTGCGAGAAGGCTTGTTGATCGTGTCCGGCTTGCGTGATGTGGAAACTTTGAGTGTATGCGATGCGGCGGGTCGTATTCATTTCGCTGGTAAAGTGACGGATGGTGAGGTACGTATGGCCCTACCTCAGTCTGGTATTTATTACATGACATGGACGACAAAAGCGGGCGAGCGTCAGACTTGTTCCATTAAATGGTAATCGCTATGAGAAAACGATTGTTTCGATATATTACGATGGCTTTGTCTCTTTGGATCTTCCTCGGAGGATCCATCGGGCAAGTCTATGCGCAGGATGAGTTCAATCCGACTCCTCCACCGGAGCCGGGGAAACTAACGCTCTTACTCTCCACGGATCCCCACGGATCCGCTTATTTGGAGCAAACGAATCCCTCCGGCATTTATGATACGGGTACGGAAGTAACGGTACGGGCCTATCCGCATACGGATTATGAGTTTGTGGCTTGGCAGTCCGCTGATGGAGAAGAATTGTCCGGCCTCTCGGAATATACCTTCACCCTTACGGAGAAAAACGCTCGCTTGATTGCCAAGCTACGTTTTAACCCGAAGGAGAATCCATCGGAGCCGGGAGATGGTTATTATAATCTGATTACGACCGTCGCTCCTTCCATGGCCGGATGGGTAGAACAGAGTGGCCAAGGTATTTATGAGAATGGCAAAGAGGTGACACTTATCGCCCATGCTTATCCCGATTATGTGTTCGACCATTGGGAGAGCGATGGGAAGAATGTATCGGAAGAGACAACCTATCGCTTCACCATGCCGGGCAAGCATGTGTACCTGCGGGCCGTGTACGACTGGAAGCCGCAAAGTCCTATCGAGCCGGAGATCGGGTATTGCCTTTACGTAAACACTTCCGATCCGGAGGCCGGCTATGTATCGCAAAGCGGAAACGGTATCTATGAGTTAGGGGATGAGGTGACCGTGATCGCCTCGCCTACGAAAGACTATGACTTTATCGGCTGGTATGATGAGGCGGGTATGTGCCTGTCTACCGACATCTCTTATACGTTGACTATTAGTAAGCGAACCACTACGATCGAGGCTCGTTTCAAGAAGAGAGAGGCACCGGTGGATGAGGTGGAGATCGTACCCGGGCCGAATCCGGATGATCCTTCATCTACGGAGAAAGGCGGCGAGGTGGAAGTGATAGGCGAAGCCATTCCCGGCCAAACGGTCGAGATCATCGCGATGCCGAAACCGGGTTATGCTTTTGAAGGTTGGTATTTGGATGGCGTGTTTATCCCGGAAGCGGAGATGAGCCATGAGATCTTGATCGGTAAAGATATGGGTAAGCTAGAGGCTAAATTTCGGGAATTACCCGTTGACTTGGAAGTAGAGGGTGGAGAGAACGGTTGGGCGGAAGTGACTCGCTATCGAGGCGATGTCATTAACTTGAAGGCCGAGCCGATCGTAGACCATACCTTTATGGGATGGTACTTGCTGGATCAGTTATTGTCGAAAGCCTTGCATTATGATTTCGATGTCAATATCCTACGTGCGGTCTTGCCCGCTATTCGTGCGGTGTATACCAAAGGTACGGTGGCCAATGAGACGATCGCTAGGGAGGAACTAGTCACGATCGCTTTCTCCGGGAACCAACTCTGCGTGACTGCTCGCCAAGCGATCCGTAGATTGATGGTTTATTCGTTCGAGGGGGACTTATTAGGTACTAACGGCCAAATGGAACAAGGTGATATCTATCGCTTATCCATACGTAGCCCCTTACTTCTCGTTATCGAGGCAACGGATGGTACTCGTATCGTCTGTAAATTGTCCTCCGGACGGTAGTCCGTGGCGTGATTTGGATATATGATTCTTTCAATGCCCATTCTAAGGTTCTTATAATGCCCATCGTAAGCTCCTTTGAATGGGCATTGTTAGATGCTTACGATAGGCATTGTAAGAAACGATAAACAAAAAGCCATCCGGCATTCCGCTGGATGGCTTTTCGTATGGCAATAGAATCGGAGAGATTAGACTCTCTTTTCTTTGATTCTTGCTTTCTTACCGGTAAGGGCACGCAAGTAGTACAATTTAGCACGACGTACTTTACCGACTTTGTTAACCGTGATGCTTTCGATAAACGGAGATTCGATCGGGAAAATTCTCTCTACACCTACGTTCTCAGACATCTTACGAACTGTGAAACGTTTTTTGTCGCCGTGACCGGAGATACGGATAACAACACCGCGATACTGCTGGATACGCTCTTTGTTACCCTCTTTGATACGGTAAGCTACCGTGATCGTATCACCACTCTTGAATGAAGGAAGTTCCTTCTTCGTAGCGAACGCTTCTTCTGCAATCTTAATTAAATCCATTGTTTATAGCTTTTTAATTGTAATTTATAATGAAACGCAATTTAACGGGCTACATTTCCCGACAGAGATTACGTAAAGCGGGTGCAAAGTAACGAAATAAATATTTGATTCGCAATAGATAGATGCTTTTTTGCTCGCTATTTGATTAAATCTTTTATGTCTACCAAGGATTCAAACCATTGACATCCACCAGCGATTCCCGTTCCTCCTTCCACATTGCTGTAGATTCGGACAGGCTCGGCCAGACCTACATTCGTAAGTCCGCCCATGATACCTTCATTCTTGATGTTTTGTAAAGATAGCAGATATTGGTAATAGGGTTCGGACAGGGAATATAAACGAATATGGCGTTTGGTATAATATTTAGTATCGGACCTAAGTTGTTCTTTTACTTGCAACGTGTATTCCTTCCCGTCGAACAGCTCGTCGGAAAATACCCGTCCCCGCCAATTTACCATCGAGGAGCCGAAAACCTCATCCAAGATACCTTGTTGCTGCGTGAATACGGGATCTACGGAGAAGTCCAACAGGACACCAAGATGGTCGTCATCTCCCCATATCTGTAGAGAATAGTAATTTGATTTACCCGGGGTATCTTGGAAAGTGATTTGATAGATAAGCACATCGTTTTCTTCTATGTAGGAGATATTCCCATCTCCATCGACAAGGGTACCGCCGTTGTCGGTAGCTTCTTTACGGGGAATTATGCGCAGGCCTTTGATTTCGGTCTTGGAAGGAATCTTATCTTCCGCCGAGGCTGTTCCATATTCCGGGGTGGAAGCTACAATCTTTACGGTTTGTCCGGGCTGTGGAACCGTATTCGATATATAAAGCGTATCTGTTACCCATCCACCTCGATCCTCTCCGAGCCAACGAGAAGATTTCCAATAGGAATATTCTTTCCAAGGCATCTCCTCCTTGAAGATCCCGTCTATGTATAATTCCACCTTGGCGTTTCGAATCGTCACGTCCGGCTTGCTCTCTGAGTGAAACCATGTGCGGGATATGCTGGCCATTACGACTGTATCCGGCGAGAAGGCCGAGTTGATCACCATTTTCGGTGTAGTACGATATTCCTCTAGGTCAAACTTCCTGTAGCAGGAGGTTAGGAGCAGGCTGGATAATAAGATTGATAAATAGAATATAGGTTTCATGTTCTTTAGAATTTATAAGTATATGATATAGACGGAATGATCGGTAAGAGCGATAACGTCTCGAAATAATGGCTGTAGTTTATCCAAGACCGCTTATGGATAGTTATCGGGTTCATCTGGCAATAAGCGTTATATACGCTGATATTCCAGATACCGAGATGGCCGTTCTTTTTAGGTCGATAAATATTAATCCCCAGATCTAAGCGGTGGTAAGCGGGGAGACGTACGTTATTACGCTCCGTGAAATAGTCCAAGCCTCCTTCCGGTAAGAGCGGAGGGACAGGAGTGAGGCCCAAATCCTCGTAATTCTCGAATGCCACCGTAACCCGGTTTCCGGTCATGAAAGTCCAGCTTCCTGTTAGTTCCAATTTCTCGTTGATCTTCCAGTTTGCGACGATATTCAGCTTATGGCGGTTATCGTATTTCGCGGGGAAACGTTTGCCATTATTAATCTCGTCGAACTGCCGGTCGCTCCACATTAGTCCGTATCCGATCCATCCTGTTATACGCCCCGTCTCTTTCCGGGCGATAAACTCCGCTCCATAGGCCCACCCCTTACCGGCGGCCAGTTTCTCCTCCCAACCGACGAACGAGGGTAAGAAGTTGTAACCATCTTTATAATCCAGTAAGTGATTCATCCATTTGTAATAACCTTCCACCGAGAAGGAATAGTTCTTGTGCAGATTGTAATAAGCGCCAACGGATACTTGATCACTCACCAATGGTTTTAATTTCTTGCTGACCGGCATCCACATATCGGTAGGGAGACTCATATAACTTTCGCTAATCTGATGTACGTATTGATTCATCCGGGCGTATGAGGCCTTAAGGCTTAGATCCCTCGTGAGCAGGAAGCGTACGGATAAACGAGGGTCTAAGGAGACATATGTCTTCTTTTGTATATTGTACATGTTCAGGCGTAATCCGGCGTTAGCCCGGACAATGGGAGATATCGCCCAGTCATCTTCGGCGAAAACAGCCAACTCATTCGCTGAAAGGCGCTCGTCTCCGGTAGTTCGTTTGGTCGGAGACAAATTCTCGGAGGTCTTTTCCTCGATATATTCCGGGCTGAAACGATGGTAAAGATAGTCGGTACCATAACGGATATGATGTGCCAAGGTAGGAATATAGTCGAAGTTCGCATGGACTCCGAAATCATTGATACCGTTTCGGGTTGAGGTCTCGATAAACCGTGAAGAATAATCTTTGTCACCCTCGGTTCCGTAGTATTGTGAAGTCTCTTGTTTTAGTTTGGATTGATAATGGGAATAAGCCAAGGTGACGGTACCGAACATCTTGTTGTTAAACACATACGACCAGCCGGAAGACAATGCGATGTTACCCCAGCGCATCTTTCCAAAGTCCTTGTTCTCGAAAGGGGTTATATTATCACCTACGGAGAACTCAGAACTTCCTCCTTTTAGGAAATCCTGTCCGAAATAGAAATTAACGTAAGCTTGGCTCCGGTCATTGATATGGTGGTTCACTTTTAGGTTCAGATCGGTAAAAGCATAGCGTGCGCTGAATTTCTCCCCCTTCTTTTTCTGAATTTTATTGTAGATCGCCAAACCCGGTGCGGATAAGGCATCCAGCCAAGAGCGACGGAAGGAGGCGTTGAACGAAGTCCGGTCTTTAATGATCGGCCCTTCGAAATTTAAGTTACCGGAGGTCAATCCTAGCATAGCACTACCATGGTACTCTTTCATATTGCCATCTTTAGTATGCACATCCACTACGCTGGAAAGCCTTCCCCCATAGCGGGCGGGGAAAGCGGATTTATAAAAATCCACATCTTTCAAAGCCTCGGCGTTGAAAGCGGAGAAAAGTCCTCCGAGATGATTGACCTGATACAGTTGGATTCCGTCTATCATATACAGGTTCTCGTCTCCATTCCCCCCACGGACATACATCCCGGCTAATCCTTCCGTTCCGGCTGATACGCCGGGTTGGGTTTGCAGGGCTTTGATCACATCAGCCTCACCGAATAAGGTCGGGATGGTCTTGATCATCTTCCGGGTTATTTTAATCGTTCCCATCTGAGGGGCTTGTATCGGGTTTTGTGTGTCATTACTACCGGTAACGACAACTTCGGCCAATGCCTCACCGCTTTCCAGCAGAATTTCCATCACGGTATCCCGTTCGAGCGGTTGGAATGTATGTGAGAAACGTCCGTATCCGATGTAGGAAGTCTCCAGACGGACTACCCCGACCGGTAAGGTTAGACTGAAGAAACCGTGGTTATTGGTAGCTGTGCCCCTTTGTGTGCGAGAGTCATAAACGGAGGCCCCGATTAGATATTCTGTAGTCGCTTTATCCCGTACGAATCCGCTGATGGTTACTGAGCGGGGGAGTTTCTTCAAGATGATGTGGGTACCGTTTATCTGATAAGACAGAGGGAGCTTTTGGAATAGCCGGGTAAGGCATTCCGATATGGATTGGTTATCAGATTTGAATGTAATCCGGGAAATACCTTTGAGAATAGAAGGATCGTAGGAGAATGTCATGCCTGTTTGATGCTCTATTTTTTTCATGATTTCTTGGATCGGTTCTTGTTTAGCCTCGATACTGAGAGTCGGCGCCTGTCCCCAAGCGCTTGATTGAAAGCCGAAGATAATCAAGATTATGAGTAGTATTAGCTTCATGAAGTACTTCCTTTTTTATTACGAGACAGGAAAGATAGTAAAAACCCCTATCACAATTCACGTTACTATTGCGATATTTTCTTATTTTTGGAGAGTAATAATGATAATGTTGTGATGAGACAGATTGGTATCTTGCTTTTGTGTTGTATTTCCCTTTTATCGAGTGGGGCGCAAACAGTCCCGAACCTTTATCGTGCGGTGGATCAGGAAAAGATGAATCATTGGGTTGATTCCGTGTTTGACGCTATGAGTTATGATGAACGGATCGGGCAGTTATTTATGGTTATAGCGAATCCTAAATCCGAT
Source organism: Parabacteroides sp. AF21-43 (assembly GCF_003635435.1). Taxonomy (NCBI): domain Bacteria; kingdom Pseudomonadati; phylum Bacteroidota; class Bacteroidia; order Bacteroidales; family Tannerellaceae; genus Parabacteroides; species Parabacteroides sp. AF21-43. The sequence goes on from NZ_QTMG01000001.1 coordinate 115,465, forward strand.
AACCGGAATATGCAACGGCTTATGCGTTACGTGAACGATATCAAGATCGGGGGCATCTTATTCCATAAAGGGGATCCGGTGACGCAGGCGGAGGTGACCAATCGTTTGCAAAAGGCTTCCCGGATTCCGATGTTGGTCTCTTTGGATGGGGAGTGGGGACTTTCCATGCGATTAAGTGGAACCACCCGTTTCCCGAAAAACATGATGCTAGGCGCTATCGAGGACAATGCCTTGATCGAGGAATATGGAAAAGAGGTGGGACGGCAGTGCCGGGAAATGGGAATTCATATAAATTTCGCTCCGGATATGGACGTGAATAGCAATGTGGATAATCCCGTGATCGGCCTGCGTTCGTTTGGCGAGAATCCGGAGGCTGTGTCGGAGAAAGGTATTGCTTACGCAAGAGGATTGGAAAATACGGGCATCTTGTCTGTCTCCAAACATTTCCCCGGACATGGAGATACTTCCGAGGACTCGCACGAGACATTACCCGTCGTGCGCCATAACCGGGCCCGCTTGGATAGCGTGGAACTTCTTCCTTTTAAACGTTATATATATGATGGGTTCGGCGGGATAATGACGGGACATCTTTACGTTCCAGCTTTGGATAAAAGTCATAAGCCGGCTTCTTTCTCCAAGGCGGTAGTGACGGATCTATTACAGAAAGAACTCGGTTTTCAAGGTCTGTGCTTTACGGATGCTTTAGCGATGAAAGGGGCTTCCACAAAGAAAACGGATAATCCTTCGGTGAAGGCTTTGCTTGCGGGGAATGATATCTTGCTCGCTCCGGCCGCTCCAATCAATGATTTTACGGCCGTGAAAGAGGCTATTGAAGAAGGGGTATTGGATCTGGAAGCGATCGAGGCCAAGTGCTTGAAAATATTAAGGTACAAATATATCGCTGGATTGAATGCCTATAAGCCGGTCGAAACAAAAGGCTTATCGAAACGTTTGAACTCTCCGCATGCGGCATGGATGGCGGCGAAGTTGAATTCGGAGGCTATTACTGTTTTGAAGAATGAGGATACGATCTTACCTCTTAAACAGTTGAATAAGAAAAAGATCGCAGCGCTCTCGATTGGAGACGGGGTTGGTAATGAGTTCCAGAAAATGCTGGGCGAATATGATTCGATCGCTTGCTTTAGTATCGGACGGCGTTCTACGGCTACCCAAGTCCAACAGGTTTATAATAAATTGCAAAAATACGACGTGATCATTTGTGGCGTGCATACGATTCGCATTCCCGAGAGTTTAGCGTTGAGGCAGTTGGCTGCGAAGAAAGAGTTGGTCTATACTTTCTTTACCTTACCATATGCTTGTAAGGAATATAAGAAGTCGATCGAGAAGGCGAAGGCGGTCGTGTTGGCTTACGAGGGCACTCCCTTAGCGCAGGAATATGCGGCCCAAGTGATATTCGGTGGTATTGCGGCGAAAGGGAAACTTCCGGTTTCAATTCCGGGATTGTATTATGCGGGTACTGGTATTTTTACGGAAAAGACTCGTTTGGGGTATCACCAGCCAGAAGAGGTGGGAGCGAATCCGGACCGTTTGGATGTAATTGAGTCGATCGTTAAAGAGGGATTGGATGAGAAGGCTTATCCCGGATGCCAAGTGTTGGTTGCGAAGGACGGCATGATTATCTATAATAAATCGTTTGGTTATTTTGATTACGAAAGTAGGCAGCCGGTCACGGAGGCGTCAGTTTATGACTTGGCTTCGGCATCGAAGGCGGCGGGGACTTTATTGGCAGTCATGAAAGCGTATGATGAGAAGAAATTCACCTTGAACAATAAGATCTCCGATTTTATACCGGAGTTGAAAGAGTCTAATAAAAAGGATTTATCGATAAAAGAGTTACTATATCATCAATCGGGAGTGACTCCAACTATTAATTTCTATCTGGATGCTATTGATAAGGATAGTTATAAAGGCAGTTTATATAGTTCGGCGAAGAACGCCACGCACCCGGTTCGTTTTGACGCTAAAACGTATGTCCGGAATGATTTTAAATATCTTCCGGATATAGTATCAGATACACGGAAACCCGGATTTACGACTGAGGTAGCCCGTAATTTCTATGTGAGTGATTCCTTTAAAGATACGATCCTTCAAGATATCAAGAAATCCCGTTTGGGTACGAGAGGTAGGTACGTATATAGTTGCGTGAATTTCATTATGCTGAAAATGATGGTGGAAAATCTGATGAAATCTCCGATGGACCAGCTTCTTCGGGATGATTTCTACAGCGGGTTAGGGGCTTGGCATACCACTTATAATCCGTTGAAGCGAATGGATACCTTGCAAATTGTACCTACGGAACAAGATGGATTTGTCCGCCGTCAATTGCTTCGCGGATATGTGCATGATGAGGCGGCCGCTTTTCAAGGGGGTGTTTCTGGAAACGCCGGATTATTTTCGAACGCGAATGATCTGGCGAAGGTGCTCCAATTGATGCTAAACCAAGGGACTTATGGCGGCGAGCGCTATCTTTCTTTGGAAACCAGCCGTTTGTTTACACAAAGCAAGAGCCCGACTTGCCGTAGAGGGCTAGGATTTGATAAGCCGGTGATTGGTAATCCGAAAGCCTCGCCTTGTGGGGCTTTGGCTCCCGCCTCGGTCTATGGACATACAGGATTTACGGGTACTTGTTTTTGGATAGATCCGGATAACCAGCTTATTTATATATTTTTGAGTAACCGGGTGAATCCTAGCCGGGCAAATAATAAACTGGGATCGCTTGATATACGTACTCGCATACAGGATGCGATCTATAAGGCGATTGATAGGAAAAGCCAAAAAGATTCGTAATTTTGTGACAGTTTTAACAGATAAGGTATTAATTAAAAAGCAGGTATATGTTATACGGACACGGTGATGATTTTTATAACGCAAAGAACGAGGTAAAGATAAACTTTAGCTCGAATGTGTGGCACGGAGCTAATTTAGATAAACTGAAGGAACATTTGATCGAGCATTTTGATAAGCTGACTCGTTATCCGGAGCCGGATGCCGCTACCTTGAAAAGATTGTTGGCCCGCCGGTATGAGATCAAGGAGGAGAATATCGTAGTGACGAATGGTTCGATCACCGCTTTTTATTTGTTAGCGCAAGCTTGGCGAGGTGCGAAATCCATGATCGCTATTCCTTCTTTCTCTGAATATGAGGACGCTTGCCGTTTGCATGAGCATGAGATCTCTTTCTTCCCGACATCGGACGATTTATCAGAGTTATCCTTGGAGGGACAGGATTTCTGTTGGATTTGTAATCCGAATAATCCGGATGGAAAGCTGATCCATCGTACGGAGCTTCTCCGTTTGATCTCAGCGAATCCGCAGACTACCTTCATTATTGATCAGGCATACGTGGCTTTTACGACGGAAGACATGCTAAAGCCGAGTGACGTGAAAACGCATAAGAACTTAATCCTTGTCCAGTCTATCTCGAAGGCTTATAATATCCCCGGCTTGCGTATCGGTTATCTGGTCGCTTCTCCGGAGATCGCGGAGAAAGTGAACAAGTATATCATACCTTGGTCGGTAAATGCTATCGCTATCGAGGCAAGTAAATATATCTTGATCCATCCGGCGCAATTTACGTTGCCGATCCGTAAATGGCAGCGTGAGACCGCAGATTTTATTTATCAATTAAGTAAATTGGATGGCTTGGAGGTAATCCCGACCTCTACGACTTTCTTCCTTGTCCGTTTGAAGAAGGGTACAGCCGCTGATTTAAAGCAATTCCTTTTAGATAATTACGGAATCTTGATCCGTGACGCTTCGAATTTCCGGGGCTTGGATGAGACTTATCTACGGCTCTCTACCCAGAAGGCTGATGAGAACCAGCTTTTACTTGAGGGGGTAAAGATTTGGTTGGAGCAACAATAAATGAAAAAGGGCTATTTATCGAATAGCCCTTTTTCATTTCCTTTTAAATCTAAGTAGCGTGTATTATTCTACTCGTTTGTTGATTACGATATGACCAAAATAGCCAAGGAGAACCAATCCCAGACCTGTAAGTAGAATACTATTTGTCATACCACCAGTAAAAAACGGTACAGCCAAAACTGCCGCACCAATAATGAGTACGATCACTCCTAGATTTTTAATTAACTCATTCATGGTTATAGATATTTTATAATTATTTTCTTTTCTACCGCAAATAAAGCAATAATAACCCGATCGTGAAAATATTTTCGGAGAAAAATAATGAAACGATTGAAATTAGCTTCTATATTTGTGTTATAATATAGTTACGTATGGGAAGAATACTTTACATAGTTTATTTGTGGCTGTTTTTTGTACCTGTATTTCTGGTACTGACTATACTTACGGCTGTGACGGTTATCATCGGTTGTCTATTGGGGGGAGAGAAAATCTTCGCTTATTATCCGGGTATGATCTGGTCTCGATTGACTTGCTATCTGGCGCTTTGTCCGGTGACGGTAAAAGGACGTGAGCATATTAACCGGAAACAATCGTATGTTTTCGTCGCCAATCATCAAGGTGCGTTTGATATTTTCTTGATATATGGTTTCTTAGGCGTTCCCATTAAATGGGTGATGAAAGCGGGTATCGCTAAGATTCCGTTTGTCGGGGCCGCTTGCCGTGCCGCTGGTTTTATCTTTGTCGATAATTCTACGCCGAAGGCTGCCGCTCGTAGTGTTTTGGAGGCGGAGCGTTGTCTTCGGAACGGGGCTTCCGTGGTTGTTTTCCCGGAAGGTTCGCGTACGTATACCGGGAAAATGATTCGTTTCAAGAAAGGGGCTTACCAAATGGCTCTGGATCAGCATTTGCCTATTATTCCGATCACCTTAAACGGGCCATTTGATGTCTTGCCGATCGGGTCGTTGAATGTCCATCGTCATCGGATGGAGATGGTGATCCATCCGGCGGTTTCTACCGAGAATATAGACACTTCCCACAAAGGAATGCAAGCGTTCGCTGATCAGACTCAAGAAATCATAGCATCTGCCTTGTGGGAAGAATATAAATAATTTAGGTTATTATTTCCAGCTTTTCAAGATGCCACGTTTCGCTACTTTCAGGCTGAATCCGAAGTTATCGCCGAACATGGAACCGGCATCAGCTGCCAAAGACCCTGTAAATTCCCATCCCGATAAACGGGGATGTTGATAAGAGATATCTAAAAGTCCGGAAGCTCCTCTTTTCTTGCTAAGGAAAGGGGTGGCATGTCTACCCCAACTATTCATCACGGTGACTAATACCCGATAAGATACTTGTGAGGAGATAGCGCCTTCCGCACCGAAATGCCAGTCACGAACACGATTGTTCTTGAATCCTAATGAACCGGCCTCGTTATACTCTGGGCTTGTGATCAGAGGAGAACCTATCGCTCGGTTAAAATAAGAGGCTCCGGTAGTGTATTCTCCGTTGTTATAATAATCATCACCACCGCCACCTACGCCGGGATGTAGGTCGTGATCAAAATCGATGAAGTGGAACTGTCCGCTTTGGTCTCTTGTAACCAGATACTCCACGACCACCTTACGCAACCACGGGAATTTTGGTAAATCCAATTGTCCTCCCCATAATCCATCGGTATTGTTTACGAATATCATACCGGATTTATCCTCGAAGAAATGTTGGTAATAGGCGGATACTTGCCAGTTAGGTTGTGTAAAAGCCAATTTGAAATCGTAAGAGCCATAATGATTACCCAGTACGTTGATTTGATCGGAGACTGTTGCGTCGCCACCACCTTCGCTGCCGCAAATAACCCGGATAAGGTCCTTGATGGATTGAGGCTGCTTTCCGATCTTAGGATTGGTTGAGGTTCCTCCCCATTGTGCCCAATGCTGTACTCCGATTACGCCGGATAACGGGAAGTCATTGCGTGTATCCTTAATCTGTACAAATAATGATTTATGATGCCATAAAACGTTATCTACATAAGTCTGCTTATTGTTTGTGAAGTTAGCCAGATAATCCTTGTCGAAAGAACGACCGACGGCAAAGTCTCCTTTGACTTGCATCCAGCCTTTCGTTAAAGGAACGACGGTAAATTCCGGTATACTGATGTTCACTTCCGGAATCGGGCGGGCATTGGCAGATTGTACGATATCGCCCGAGCTAAGCCAACGATCCCAAAGAGAATTATAGCGTTCCTTGCTTCCTACACTCAATAGCAAGCATTTGTAACCTAACTCGGCATATATTTGTTGGATAAAGAAATTGCGATGACGAGGAACTGCGGCCACTACGTCTAATCCGGCTCCCCAGCGAAAACCTTTGCCAAAAGTTTGATTATGGAATACTCCCGCATTCAAATATCCGTTATTCGCTTCCAAAGGAACAATTCCGTATCGATTGCTAACCATCCAGAAAGGGGTATTATCGCCACTAGCTACCGATCCGAATATCTCGGCCTTATAGGTAGTCGCTTCCGGAGTTGTCTCTTTTTCTTGAGCGAAACTAGCCGTTGCCATCCCCAGACAGGTCAGACCTATAAAAATTGATCGCACTGATTTCATGTATATATAAATGTTTTGTCTGGGCGCAAAGGTAAGGATTTATATGTTTGGTGCAACCATTATTGTTTCTTTAACCACTCGAATATAGTTTGATAGGCATCGTTCCGATAGGGCTTTTGAGATAGGATCAGATCGTGGATGCCGTTTGGTATGGTATCTCTCGTGACTTTGTCTCCTAGTTTCTCCCCGTATTTTTGAATGTCTTGAACATCCAAGACGATGTCGGAGGTCATGTATTCCTCATGCCATGTCTCTGTTTCCGGAAAAGATTTGTTGGAAGACATCACTAGTATCGGACAATCCAGTTTTAACCCTTTTTGTACCGTCTGTTGCGCTTCTTGTATGGCTTTGATCCATCCGGCTTTTTTCGGATGCCCGAATATCATTTTCCAGTTCGTGTCAAACTCCCATTCTCCTTTATATTGCTTAAGCAAGCTATAAGCGTAATTCGGGTCACCCAGTCCTTGTACGGTAAGATTCGGGAATAGCCTCCCGACAAACGCAACGGTTGGCAGTACGACTTTCTCCATGAACCATCCGAAATTCCAATCCAGAAAAGGGCTGTTCAAGATAAGCCCTTCTACCGGTAACTCCCCTTTTTTACTATTCAAATAATAAGGTGTGATCAATCCGCCTGTAGAATGCGCCATTAATAATATCCGCTCGTTGCCTTCAGACCGGATGGTGGCTAAAGCGGTATCGATATCAGCGAAATACTCTTTTAGGCTCTTGCAAAAGAACGGGTTTTGATTGGGCAATATCGAACGTCCGTATTTCCGCAAGTCCATCGCATAGAAATTATATCCGTGAGCGTTTACGCTATCCCCTAATTGTTTCTGGAAAAAATAGTCATTATAGCCATGGATATACAGCACGGCCTGTTTTACGCTATCCAGTTGAGGTTTCTTGACCAGTGTGCAAACCACCTTCCCCTCATAGTCATCCGGCATCTGGAAGGTACGGCGTAAATAACCATCTCCCAATACATCGGGTACGTATTGGGCATATACCTCGCATAAAATGAAACAGAGGAATATAATAAGATTTATTTTTCGAGACATAAATATATTGTTTCTATTTTATAACTGTATTTGCAAAGATAGGGTTTATCAATCAATGGTAATTAACCAAGATCATAAAATAAAAAATGACAGATAAGCATGAAAAACGCAAGGATAAACGTAAATATTGCAACTTATACGTAAAAAGCACTATTTATGGTAAGTCGTTAATTTTTTATCTTAACAATAAATATTTTACTTTGTTGGAAAATGGAAGCGTGTATGGAACCGGAAATAACAGTAATAATCATAGATGATGACCTTGGATCGATTCAAAAATTGCAAAACGATCTATTGGCTTTCTCGGAAATAAGGATATTGGATACAGCGACAACGGCTGAATTGGGCAAGAGGCATATTCTTAAGTATCAACCGGATTTGGTGTTTTTGGATGTGGAACTTCCGGACATGTCTGGCTTTGATTTGCTGGATGATATACGGGATGATATTCTTCCGAACTTGAGAGTCGTTTTCTATACGGTATACGATAAATATATATTGGATGCCCTACGTGCCTCTGCGTTTGATTATTTGTTAAAACCTTATTTAATTGATGAGTTAGCGGCACTCATCGAACGTTTTCATACGACAGAACCTGCGGATGTTGCCTGCATGGAGAGATCTTTGCGGAAAATATTGAATCGGGATAGTCGATTTGCGATCCAAACCGTTTCGGGTCTTTTGTTAGTCCGTTGTGAGGAGATATTCCTGTTTCAGTTCTTGGGAGACCAGCGTTGCTGGCAGATTGTCTTGACTTCCCGTACTACTCATAAACTAAAAATGAGCACGACAGCGAAAGATTTGTTGTCTATCAATAATACGTTTGTTCAAATAAGCCAAGATTGCATTGTGAACTTGACTTATTTGATGTTCATCGAGAATAAGACCTTACGATGCGAGTTCTATCCCCCCTTCCAAGAGGAGGAGAGGATCGCCTCGCATCGCTATTTTAAACAACTGAGAGAACGGCTGGATATTATTTGATGGTTACTCTTCTTTTCTCCCTAATTTTATCTGTTTTGCAGGGTGTAATAGGCTTCTGAAGTGAATAACTAACGGCTTGTCGAGTGAATAACTAATCACTTGAGAAGCCTTTTGCAAGCGATTAAGTATGTTGTCTAAATGATTCATTTTCACCGCATAAGGAATTTACATTTCAAGTCGTAAATTATTTACTTCAGTAACGGATAGTGCCTACTAAGATTTGCTTATTTTCTGACATTTACATACAAGAGAGTCAATATATTCTAGCCATCCAATCCGCGAAAAAGTAGTCATATACCCTATAAAAGCCATCTTCCTGTGTTATCAAATCATTTTTCAACAGAGGTTTGACCGCAGATTGTACAGAACTGGCTGAGGGTAGCTTGTATTTTTTGATAAATGCTGATGACGTGAGACCTTCTGCTCTGCCCTCTTTGGCGATAGCTTGTAAAACAAGTTTTTGTTTGGGAGCAAGATTGGCAAGTAGATCCTTGTAACTACTTTCTTGTGTTAGAATCACATTCTTGCGGGCTATTTCTATCTTATCCATACTACAACGCTCACCCTCTTCGGTCAATGCGAAAAGTTCGTTCATTATCATTTGCACAAACCAAGTATAGCCATCGAACATCCGATAAACTTCTTCTATTACGGATTTGTCAATAAGCTTTCCCCTTTGCTCAAAAAGCCGGTTGGCGAACTCCACATAGATATGAATGGGTATTGGCTCAAGTCCTATACTAATAGCGCTTTGATAAAAAGGCTTGGAAGAGGAATTAAACATATTACTCATCAAATGGCGTTTACTGCCGGAGAAGATAAACATAGTCTGCTTGCATTGTTGAATCTTGGTTCGCAACAACGCTTCTACATTTTTCTCCTCATAGCCGCCAATTTGTTGGAACTCATCGATCGCCACGATACATGGTTTATCTGCGGTCTCTAGATAAGCGAAGATCTCATCAAGTGTTGTTTGTGGTGCTTGAATGTCTCCTAGCCCAATATCAAAACAAGGTTCTCCGGTTACCATATCCAGTTTAAAACCCGCACGCAATGAGGTTATGATTTGAAAGAACCGTTCCGTCCAAACCGTTTTCTTTGGCTTCAATTCGTCATAGATGGCTTTTCCTAATAGATATACGAACTCTGTTAATGAAGTAGTGGCATAAATATCCACAAAGAACGCATGATAATTTTTTTCTATCGATTCTTGACGAAAAAGATGTTGGATCAATCCGGTCTTACCCAAACGGCGTGGAGAAATCAATGCGACATTACGTCCGTTCTCAATCTGTTTAATCAAGAAGCTTGTCTCTCCCTCACGGTCACAAAAATATTTGTCTGATACATACCTACCCACGACAAAAGGATTCATCATTGCGATTGTCTCCATAATATAAATACATTTTATTGCAAATATAATAATTATATCCATAATAAAGAAAGGAAACGGTATGTTTCACTTGCACGTGTGGGAGTCCGTGGCAAATAATTTGATATATAGTGATTTAATTCGATTATTTATATATCTTCGCATTGTAGAAACCGTCGTTTCGGAAACAGCGGTTTCGGAACTGTGTATTATTGCCATGCGTAAAGATTAATCTTTAGTATCGAAAGAATGGAAAAACAATCATTTATCGCTCTAGTAAAGCGTTATTATCCTTGGATCTGCAGTATGGAGAAGGCTGCTTTTCGTATACATGATGATGTGAATCAGAAATATGATCATGTGTTGCCTTATGGATTTCATCTGAAAATGACGGTATCGTATGTCTCTCGCTACGGATATCTGGTAGCTGAGACCGAGGCGGATATACTGATATTGTATGCCTCTGCTTTTCTGCATGATACGATAGAAGATGCACGGATGACCTATAATGATGTCGTGAAATTCCTGAAAGAGTTCAAGGGGGGAGGCTTTGTCTTGCCGGAAGGCGTGAGACAGCACTTGGAAGACCAAGTTCCGGAAATCGTATACGCCTTAACGAATGAAAAAGGACGAAACCGGGGAGAACGGGCGAATGACCTGTATTATCAAGGAATACGGCAGACTAAATTCGCTTCTTTTATAAAAATATGTGATCGGCTGGCGAATATCCAATATACGATGATGTTTGTTTTTGCGAACCGGATGTTGGATGTTTATCGTAGAGAGTATCCGGAATTTATCCGATCGATCAGTGAAGGTGCGGTTACACAGGTGCCGGATGCCATGAAGGAGGAAGCGGAACGTCTGTTAAATAGCGAATCGTATATTATATAGTCTTCTCGAATGTCTTTTTTTCAGAAATCCATACGGAGCGATGAAGATCTGCTCACCTCATTGAGGCAGGGGAGCGAGGATGCGTTTACTGTTATTTATGAGCGGTATCATAAATTATTGTATGTGTTGGCCTATAAATATTTGAAAAGTACATATTCTTCGGAAGATGCCGTACAGCAAGTTTTTCTGAAATTGTGGGAGGCACGTTCCCTACTGATGGTGAACGTGAATTTAAGGAACTATCTCTATACAATGCTAAAGAATCACGTATTAAATGAGATCCGGAATAATAATAGCGCCGTAGAGAAAAATTATGAGATCGTACAATCAGCGCCGGAATATGAGGATGAACTGCTTATAAAGATAGAGGAACAAGATATGATGTCTCATTTTTACCAAGCGATCGATCACTTGCCGGAGCAGAAACGCCAAGTCTGTCTGTATAAGCTGAAAGGGAATCTTTCTAATCAAGAAATCGCCGATAAGATGAATATCTCGGTCCCCACGGTAAAAACACATTATGCGCAAGCGATAAAAATACTGCGGGCACATTTCGAGAGACTATTTTTATTTCTTTTATATTTGTGGAACTCATCCTATTGATGGCTTTGCGTGTCAATTGATAAAAGGAAATGCATATGAAAATACCCGATCTATCGATCATAGAGAAAACGCTAAATAATGAGGCTACTTCCGAGGAGTCTTGTGAGGTTGTTCGTTGGTTTAAGACCCCGGAAGGACAGGCATGGCTTGCTGAGCGTATCGATCAGGATGAGAAAACGATTCATATGGGGGAGGAAGAGGCATGGATCGACCATCCGATACCCTCAGCCGTAATGTATCAGAATATTATGCGGCAACTCCGCCGACAAAAAATACGCCGTTTTATAGCGTATGCGGCTGCGGTCTTTATACCGATTGCTTTAATTATAGGACTTTTCATACGCATAAACTCACAAGTGGATTTGTTGGCGGATGGTGGGTATGACGAGGTGTACGTACCTAATGGGGAACGCATGCAGCTGCTTTTTCAAGATGGAAGTAAGGTCCATTTGAATTCGGGAAGCCGTATTCGTTATCCGAAAAAATTCGGTCTCTCCGAACGTAAGGTTTATTTGGAAGGAGAGGCTTGGTTCGAGGTCGCCAAGAACAAGAATCGGCCTTTTATCGTGGATCTTTCTTATATGGATATAAAAGTGTTGGGTACTACCTTTGATGTGAAAGCCTATCCGGAGGAAGAAGCTATATTCGTCGCTTTAGAGACAGGATCTATCGAGTTGAAATCAAGATCCTTCAAATCTTATCAATTACGCCCGGGAGAAAAAGCGGTTTATAACAAGGCTTCCGGACGTTGTGAGGTACTCCGTTCCCACGATGTCAAGATGTATTCGGCATGGAGACGTAATGTGCTCGTATTTAAGAGCGCCCCTTTATCGGACGTAATGAAAACATTGGCTCGAACTTATGATATATCCTTTGACGTGAAGGATTCTGCCGCTTTGCGATATACGTATACGATAACGACCGATAGCGTCAATTTGACCACGGTATTAAAAGAATTGGAAAAAATCACGCCTGTACTATTCGAGGAAAAAGGGGGTAAGATAGAAGTCCGGATGAAAAAATAAAAAAATTAGCTATAACGACTCATCCTTTTTGATTTGTCGTGTGTCTATTTGATAGGAGAGCAGGAAACAGAGTGTTAACCTTAAAATAGATATGCGTATGGATTCCTCATAAATAGATAACATAAGAACAGCCGAAAAGCTCCTACCCTTTTCGGCTGCCGGTCGTATTAAAAATAAATTTCTAATACCAACTATTAAAATCAATACAAATATATGAAAGAAAAGCAAGAAAGCCCTCGGCGTAGGTGCCTTTTAATATTAATTGAGAAAATACCGAATGCCATGAAGTTAACCTTTCTATTTTTAGTCATATCCTTGCTGAGTTTCACGGCTACCGCCTCGGCTCAGCGGGTTTCTATAACATTAGAGAATGCGAAAGTGGAGAAAGTTTTGGCGGCTATTACAGATCAAACGGGTTTTAATGTCGCTTATAGTAAACAAGTTGTGGATGTAGATCGAAGGGTAAGTCTGAATTTTACTAATGCGGAACTTACCCAGGTCTTGGATAAATTGACGGAAGGAACGCTGTTGGGTTATGAGGTGAATGGCGGAAAAATTTATTTGTTTAACCGTATAGAGAATAAGCCGATTAATCAGCAGTCAAAAAAAATAACAGGTCAAGTAACAGATCAGAATGGAGAACCTATTATTGGAGCTAATGTTATAGTAAAAGGTTCTACCACTGGCACCATTACAGATTTAGATGGAAACTATAGTATAGAAGCCTCTTCTTCAGATATACTTTTAATCTCTTATATAGGTTATAATACCAAGGAGATTGCGGTGAAAAATCAATCAACAGTTGATATAAAGCTTGTGGAGGATACCCAGAACTTAGATGAAGTTGTTGTGGTTGGATATGGTGTACAAAAGAAAGTCAATTTGACAGGGGCTGTAGCTCAAGTTACAGCTAAAGAATTAGAAAATAGGCCAGTGTCGAATGCGACTCAGATATTGCAAGGAACCATGCCAAATGTAAATATTACCTTTTCTACGGGAGAACCGGGTGCGGGAGGTTCTATTAATGTTCGTGGACAGGCATCAATTAATGGAGGCGAACCATTGGTCTTGATCGATGGTGTTCCAGGCGATATCAACCGTGTGAACCCGAAAGATATTGAATCTGTGTCTGTGTTGAAAGATGCAGCCGCTTCGGCAGTATATGGTGCTCGCGGTGCGTTTGGTGTGATTTTGGTGACAACGAAGAGTGCGAAGGCTGGTAAGATGAGCGTTTCCTATGGAACTTTCTTTGCGACATCCAAGCCAACGGTTCGTACGGACTTTATGACTTCTGGATATGAGGCGGTTTCATTGTTGGATGAGGCTTTCCGTCGTGCCACGGGTAATACTTATACTCGTTATACGGATGAGGATATGGCTGAATTAGAGGCTCGCCGATATGATAAGACGGAAGACCCTTCCAGACCCTGGACGGTCGTGAAGAACGTGAACGGAAAAGATATCTATAACTATTATGGTAATTATGATTGGTGGAATACAGTGTTCAATTCTCACCAGCCCTCTCAATCTCATAGTATCAATTTATCCGGTGGTACAGAGAAGATCAATTTCTTACTCTCCGGTAATTTCTATACGAAAGATGGTATTATGAAGATTAATACGGATAAGTTTACCTCTTATAATTTCCGTAGTAAGATTAATGCGCAATTGTTCCCATTCTTGAAGGTAACGAACAATACCTCCTATTACGACAAGAATTACACCTATTATGGTCGCGAGGGTGGAGGCAATCCTAACTTTGTGTATGTAACGGTACATGCTTTACCCTGTTATGCACCAGTGAATCCAGATGGTACGGCTACTTATAATACGCTGAAAAATAATTATTCCATTGGTGATGGACTTTATGCGATGTTGTTGGATGGAGGAACAAAAGGAGAGAAAGGTATCCATGAGTTTACGACAACTACCAGTTTGGAATTTGATATTGCGAAACATATCAAATTGAATGCGGATTATACTTATTCGTTTTATATAGCGGACGATTGGTATCGATCTACGGTAGCGACTTACTCTATTGAGCCTGGTGTTGTGCAGGAAGTTCCTAATTATAATACGGATCAATTGAAGAAGACAATGTGGTTTGACCCGATGCATGTGGCGAATGTTTATGCTAATTACAATCAGGTGTTTGGGAAACATACGGTTGGTTTGACTGCGGGTGTAAACTATGAGAATAAGAAACATTCTCGTCTTTTCGCTTCCCGAAAGAATTTAATATCAGAATCGTTGAGTGATTTGGAATTGGCGACTGGAGATATGTTGGTTGGTGGAGGTGCGTACGATTATGCTTTGTTTGGTGCCTTTTTCCGTGCCAACTATGATTTTAATGATCGGTACTTGATAGAGGTGAATGGCCGCTATGACGGAACGTCTCGTTTTAAATCGGGTATGCGTTACGGCTTTTTCCCATCTGTATCCGCTGGATGGAGATTAAGCGAGGAATCTTTCTTTGAAAAGGCAAAAGATGTGGTAAATAACTTGAAGATCAGGGCTTCTTTTGGATCATTGGGTAATCAGGCAGTAAATTCAAGCAAGCCGAATTATTATCCTTATATCGAAACAATGAATACAAGCTTATCCAGTTGGTTGATAGATGGACAGAAGACGCAAAACGTAAGTTCGCCGAACCCGATTATCGACAACTTGACTTGGGAAAAGGCGACGACTGTAAACGTTGGTGTAGATCTTAGTTTCTTGAATAGTCGGTTGAACGTATCAGGTGATGCGTATGTACGTAATACGACAGATATGTTAGTACCAGGAAAGACGTTGCCAGCAGTATATGGAGCGGCTTCTCCACAACAGAATGCAGGAGATCTTCGAACCAAGGGATATGAGTTGGTGGTCAGTTGGAAAGATCAATTCGACTTGAAAGGAAAACCGTTCAATTATGGCGTATCGTTTGTACTAGGTGATGCGGTGTCTGAAATTACTCGTTATGACAATCCTAACAAGTTGTTGGCAAATCATTATGAAGGCAAGCGTTTTGGTGAGATTTGGGGATACCGGATCGATGGTTTCTTTAAGACAGACGAAGAAGCCGCAAACTGGAAGATTGATCAAAAGTTGGTAAATACACAGATTCAAAAGGCTCCGGGTGAATGGGGACATTTGCGTGCGGGTGACTTGAAGTTCCGTGATTTGAATGGTGATGGTGTGATTTCTCCGGGAAAGAAGACCGCTGATGATCCGGGTGATATGGAAATCATAGGAAACTCAGAGCCTCGCTATAATTATGGACTTAATTTGAATGCTAGTTGGAATGGTTTTGATGTCTCGGCTTTCTTCCAAGGCATCGGCCGTAGGGATTGGTATCCAAGCGCAAATGCGGATAAGTTCTGGGGACCCTATTCGCGTCCTTATTTCTCGTTTACTCCGAAGAATTTTAATGACTTGGTTTGGACTCCGGAGAATCCGGACGCATATTTCCCATTGTTGAGAGGATATACGGCATTGAATAGTGGTGGATGTTTGAGAGATCCGAATGACAAATATATTCAAAATATTGGTTATTTGCGTTTGAAGAACTTGGTTATTGGCTATACGCTTCCTGATCGTTGGATGAAAAAAGTCTTTGTGCAACATTGCCGTTTATATGTAAGTGGAGAGAATTTGCTTACGTGGACTCCGTTTGTTACAGATTATATTGATCCGGAGCAACCGGTGGCAGATAGTAACGGACGAAGCTATCCGATGTCAAAGACATTCTCTGTAGGTTTAGATATTACATTTTAACTAATAAATTAAAGACTTATTCGAAATGAAGAGATTACTTTATATAATAACGATAGGGCTTAGCTTGACGGCTTGTGATATGGATAAGTATCCGTTAGATGCTGTTTCTCCAGATACCTTTTTTGATACGGAAAACGATTTGCGGCTTTATTCTAATTCTTTTTATGACGCATTGCCCAGTGCTAGTGATATTTATGGTGAGGCAGTAGATAATATTATCAAGATGGATTTGGCAGATGAAATCCGCGGGACTCGGATCGTACCGACTAATGATGGAGGGTGGACATGGGAGGAATTAAGGAATATAAATTTCTATTTGGATAACTCCTCCAAATGTGTAGATGAGGCCGCTAGACTTCGTTATGATGCTTTGGCCCGTTTTTTCAGAGCCTACTTCTATTTTGACAAGGTGAAACGTTTTGGCGATGTACCTTGGTATGAACATGCCCTAAATGATAAAGATGAGGAGAGCTTGATGATGTCGCGTACATCTCGTACGGAGGTACTGGATCATATTTTGGCCGATATTGATAATGCGATTGCCTTTTTGCCTGAGGAGAAAAAGGTTAATGAGGTTACGCATTGGACGGCTTTGGCGTTGAAGGCACGTATCTGTTTGTATGAGGGTACTTTCCGGAAATATCACGATGAGTTTAATTTGCCAGATTACGAGCGTTTTCTGAATGAGGCGGTGAGTGCTGCGGACGAGTTGATGACAAAGAGCGGGTATAAGATTTATAGTATGGGAAAACCGGAAAGCGATTATCTGAACTTTTTTGCTTCGCACGAGGCTATTAAGGATGAGGTGATCCTTGCTCGTGGATATAGCGATGAGTTCCAAGTGTATCATAATCTCAATTATTATACAATGACTGCCTCTTTCGGTCGTCCGGGTTTGGAGAAACGACTCGTAAACAGTTATTTGATGCGTGACGGAAAACGTTTTACGGATCAACCGGGCTATGATACGATGTTTTTTACGGAAGAGATGAAAGGTAGAGATCCTCGTTTAAGCCAGACGGTACGTACGCCGGGATATACCCGAATTGGGGAGAACGAAACTTTGGTGCAGGAGTTTGGATCAACCGTGACTGGATATCAGATGATTAAATTCGTGACGGAACGTAAGTGGGATACGAATAATAAGGATATAAATGATATGCCTTTGTTTCGTTTTGCGGAAGCTTTATTGATTTATGCGGAAGCAAAGGCTGAGCTAGGTACATTGACACAAGCCGATTTGGATAAGTCGGTTAAGCTGCTTAGAGATCGGGTAGATATGCCTTCTATCAATATGGCGGAGGCTAACGCAAACCCGGATCCTTATTTGGAAAAACAATATCCGCATGTAAACGGTGGCAACAAGGGGGTGATCTTGGAGATCCGTCGGGAGCGTAGGATTGAGCTGGTGATGGAGAGCTTCCGTTGGGATGATATGATGCGCTGGAAAGAGGGTGCTACTTTTACGGAGCAGTTTAAGGGTATGTATTTCCCGAATATCGGTCCTTTTGATTTGGATGGAGATGGCAATATTGATGTCTGTATCTATGAAAATGAGAAACCTGATTTAGGAGGAAAAGGAATCCAGTATCTGAAACTGAATAGTGATGTTACGTTGGAACATGGAAATCATGGATGTATTGTGGTGAATCCTCATATCAAGAAGACTTGGGATGAGAAAAAGGATTATCTATATCCGATACCTATCCAGGAACGTTTGCTGAATACGAATTTGACACAGAATCCGGGTTGGAATGATGGTATATGATTGGAGGAATGGAAAGCGGGTTGTATTTTTACAACTCGTTAAAAAAGGATATAATATGAAAAGGTCAGTAGTGTTTGCAGCCTGTTTATGGGTGAGTTGTTTGTTTACGTTAAGCGCGCAGAAAACGACCATTGAGTCAAAGGAGGAGAATTCTCTTCGTGTGATGTCTTATAATGTGCGGAATTGCCGGGGTATGGATGAAGTGGTGGATTATCAGCGTGTGGCGGATATCATGAACCGGGTAGATCCGGATGTGATAGCTGTGCAGGAGTTGGATAGTGCGTCGGTTCGGAGTAATGGTGTTTTCGCACTGAAAGAGTTGGCGGATCGTACTCGTATGTATTATACTTATGGGCCTTCGATCGATTACCAAGGAGGAAAGTATGGTATTGGCATCTTGTCGAAGGAGAAACCTTTGAGCTATTGGATGTTGCCCCTTCCCGGCAGGGAAGAGCGGCGTTTGTTGTTGGTGGCAGAGTTTAAGGAGTATGTGATGTGTTGTTCGCATTTTTCATTGACGAAGGAGGATCAGGTGCTATCGGTTCCGATTATTCTTGATGCGTTGAAAGATATACGTAAACCTTTGTTCTTGGCGGGAGATATGAACTCTATCCAAGGTTCTCCTACTCAAAATGCCTTGCAAGAGAAGTTTATGCCATTGAACAATTACAAGGATAACACGATTCCGGGCCAGAGTCCGAACCGGTGTATCGATTTTATTTATGGATTTGATAATGGAAATCAATATTCTGTCTTACGTCGTCAGGTGCTTTATGACGAACCGATCGCCTCGGATCATTTGCCTCTTTTCGTAGATGTGCGATTGAAAGCGGGTGTGGCTGATATTTTCCGGACAAAACCTTATTTGCAGAATCCGCTGTCGAATGGGATTACGGTCTCTTGGTTTACGAATGTGCCTGTACATAGCTGGGTGGAGTATGGTACGGATCGTAATTTGGGAGAACGTGCGGAGACGATCGTTGACGGACAGGTTATTTGCAACAACAAGCATCATAAGGTTCGCTTGACAGGTCTTAAACCGGGAGAAACTTATTATTATCGGGTATGTTCCCGTGAAATAACACTATATGAGGCTTATAAGAAAGAATTTGGCGAAACCGCTTATTCGGATATTTATTCATTTACGATACCTACTTCGGTGGAGACGGATTTTACGGCTTTGATATTTAATGACTTGCATAAGAAAAACGAAGTGTTAGACCTGTTGGCAGATCAAATAGAAGGGATTGATTACGATTTTGTAATGTTTAATGGGGATTGTATAGATGATCCTAGAAACGAATCGGAAGTAGTTCATTTTCTTTCTTATTTGAATAAGAAGGTCAAGGCGGAAAATGTTCCTGTTTTTTATTTGCGGGGAAATCATGAAATACGAAATGCTTACTCGATTCAGTTAAGAGAGCTTTTTGATTACGTTGGTGATAAAACATATGGAGCTTTCAACTGGGGGGATACTCGTTTCGTTATCTTGGACTGTGGTGAGGATAAACCCGATTCAACTTGGGTATATTATGACTTGAATGATTTTGCGGGTTTACGTATGGAGCAAGTTGGTTTTTTAAAGGCTGAGCTATCAGGAAAAGCCTATAAAAAAGCGGCGAAGAAGGTCTTGATACATCATATCCCTCTTTATGGTATGTCTGAGAAAAGCTATCTTCCTTGTTTGGACTTGTGGGGGGGCTTGCTGGCTAAAGCTCCGTTCGATGTAAGTATAAATGCGCATACACATCGTTTCGCTTATTGGCCAAAAGGTTCCGTAGGAAATAATTTCCCAGTTGTGATAGGAGGGGGGAATCGACCGGAGAATGCGACCGTCATGATCTTGTCGAAAAAAGGGAAAGTTATGACACTGAAAGCCTTGAATACAAAAGGGGAGACTTTGCAGATAATTAATCTGTAATTGTCTTGTACAAGATTGGTAGAAACACGTACGTTACTCATAGGGTATTATGTACGTGTTTTTTCTTCTCAATCTCAAACAAATCATTACTTTTGTAGCGAACATTTAGGTTGATAAACAAGGTGGATGGAGTAATGGATGACTTGATAGACGATTTGTTTATTTTGAGATTGATAAGGGCAGGTGACCGGCTGGCCTTTAAGCATTTGTTTGAGTTATATTTCGCTCCCTTATGCCGTTTCGTTCATTTATATATAAAGAAGCCGGAAGCGGCGGAAGATATCGTATTGGATATATTCACTGGTTTCTGGGAAAAACGGGAGACATTGCAAATTCAAGTAACCATAAAAGCCTATCTTTTTCAGTCCGCACGAAATAGGGCCTTAAACTATCTGAGAGACAACGAGCATTTTGTCCCGACAAATGATTTCTCATCCCTAGAACGCTTTGAGAACGATGATACCTTAGAAACACGAGAATTACAACGTTTGATTCAAGAGGCTATTTTATCTCTTCCCCCAAAGTGCCAAGACATTTTCAACAAGAGCCGCATGGAGAACTTATCCAATAAGGATATAGCCGATCAAATGAATATCGGCGTAAAAGCTGTTGAGGGACATATCTCGCGAGCCTTGAAACATATCCGGGCTTACTTGGGAGATGCCTATCATTATTTGTGGTGATATTCTCTTTTCAACAAAAATACTAAAAAGCATGTAGGGTTATCCTCTTTTGAAGTGTCATACTATAAAAATGATGCTTTATGAATAAAGATATACCATGGCGATTCATTATCTCTCATTTGAAAGGCGATGTGGATGAAAAGGAGGAGAAGCTGTTCTGCGAATGGCTTCAAGAGGAAAGGAATACGCTCCTGTTCCGGGAACTTGAATCATTGTGGCGAGAGATTAGGGAGGAGACTTCGACCTATACGCCAGATACTGATTATTATTGGAGGCAAATGGAAAGCCGGATGTTGCGGAAGGATGAAAAGCCGAAATCTGTGCCATTGTGGAAGTTTTGGATGGCGGTATCTGTAGCTACAGTGTTATTGGTGCTTTCGCTCACTTTTTCTTTTTTATATAACAAGACGGAATATTGGACGGACTCTTCCTGCAAATTGTCTTATTCCTCTTTAAGTGGTAAATCCAAGATTATATTGCCGGATAGTAGCGTGGTTTGGCTAAACTCGGGTTCCTCTTTGCGATATGCGGTGAACTTCTTTGAGAATCGTGAGGTGGATTTAAGCGGGGAAGCCTTATTTGATGTGACAAAAGATAGTCGACATCCTTTTGTCGTATCAACTTCCGGGGTGAAAGTGAGGGTACATGGAACCCGCTTTAACGTAAACTCTTACTCAAAGGAGGAAAATATCTTGGTTACACTTTTCCAAGGTTCTGTATCCTTAGAGGCCGGAGGGCAAGAGGCTTATCTGCATCCGGGCGAGCGAGCCTCCGTGAGCAAGAAATACAGAACTTTGGATATAACCTCAGCCGATATGTTCTATGACTCATTCTGGGCAAGCGAGAGTGTGAGGTTTGAGGCGAAATCATTACGATACATCACCCGCTATCTGGAGAAATGGTATAACGTGAAGATTGAGGTAGATCCTTCCATTCCGGATTCGCAAGCCTATACCTTTACAATCAAGGATGAATCGCTGGAAGTGATCTTGCGGATCATGTCCCGTATCAATCCGATTTCCTATATGTTCGATGGGAATGATCACGTAAAAATAACACATGTCGAACCTTCTAAAAAATAATGCCTATGAGATAAACCGGATAATATGCAAGAAAAAGGCTTAAGCAGAAACTTAAGCCTTCCGGGAGAAATCCCTGATTCAAATTAAAATCTATTTACAGCTTATCTCAAATTTGGCCGTTTGTGTAAAGCCGTAAAGATGTTAACTTTAAATATCATGCAAATATATGAAGAATAAAAGACAATTTATGAAAGGAAGAAACCGTTTATGTGCGATATTCTTTCTTCTATTCTTTTCTTTACGTTTGTTAGCCGGTGAGGTTGCAGGCAAGAAAATATCCGTTTCATTCTCGAATATACCGTTGAAGGAGGCGATCTTAAAAATAGAGGTTGCCAGTGGTTACACGTTCTTCTATGACGGTAATAAAATCGACTTGGGTCAGAAAGTAAGTTTGAGCGTATCCGACCAACCGATTGAGTCAGCCTTGCATTCTATGCTGAAGACCACGAAACTTACGTTTGAGATCACCAATAAGCAGATCGCCTTATTCAGTAAGCAGAATGCTGGTTCCCCGATGGGGAAAGCGCCTCATAAAATTACAGGTACGGTGGTGGATGCCTTAGGTAGTCCGATAATCGGGGCAAATGTGATGGTGAAGGGTACGAATAATGGTACAATTACCGATTTGGGTGGAAACTTCTTGATTGAGGCCTCGGAAAATGATGTCTTGCAGGTATCTTATATCGGTTATATGCCGCAGGATATCCCGGTTCAAGGAAATAAGGAAATAATAATCACTGTTCGTGAGGATACACAGGCTTTGGATGAGGTTGTGGTTGTTGGTTATGGAACTCAGAAGAAAGTAAATTTGACAGGTTCTGTTTCTTCAGTCAAATTTGATGAGGAATTGGCGAATCGTCCGATCACTGATGCTTCTCAAGCACTTTCCGGAAAGGTTTCCGGCGTGTGGATCAGCCAGAATTCGGGTAAGCCGGGAGATGATGGAGCGCAATTGAGAATTCGTGGCTGGGGTACATTGAATAATTCGGACCCGTTGGTGATTATTGACGGAGTAGAAGGGGTATTCAGCCAAGTAAATCCGAGTGACATCGAAAGTATCACAGTCTTGAAGGATGCGGCTAGTGCGGCTATTTACGGATCAAAGGCCGCTAACGGTGTCGTTTTGGTTACGACGAAGATGGGAAAGAACAATGAGAAAACCCAAGTAGAGTTGAACTCTTACGTCGGAATGCAGCAGATCGGACGTCATTTTGATTTAGTGACGAATAGCGCCGAGCATATGACTATGGCGAATCAAGCTTTGGTGAATGGGGGAGAGAACCCTCTTTTCTCGGAAACATTGATCTCTAATTTCGCTAATGGAACAGATCCTTATAAATACCCGAATACGGATTGGTATGACTCTCTTTATCGGAATGCTTTAATAACAGGGCATAATTTATCCATTCGCGGTGGATCGGAGAAACTATCTTCCTTCTTGTCTTTGAACTATTTGAGTCAGGAAGGTATTTTGATGAACTCTAAGGCGGAGCGGTTCGGTATCCGGGCAAATGTGGAGTATAAAGTGAATTCATGGTTGAGAGTTGGCGCTCGTTTGAATTATACTCGTAGGAATTCCCAAGAGCCTTTTGATTTGTTCCGTGTATTCGAACAGCAACAAGGCGCGGCTCCTTTCATCGCTCCATATACCCGGGATGGCCGTTTCGGTTCAGTAGAGGCGATTAAGGATGATGGCACTTTATTGTATACGACTTATCAGCCGGTTATAGACGCTTCGAACGGGGCGACTAAAACATCCAAGGATTATATGGCTGTAAATGCTTTCGCTACCGTGGATTTTACGAAAGACTTGAACTTACAAGTAACATGGGCCTCTAATGGCAATTGGAAAATGGTTGATAAATATAATGAGACCCTTTATGGATATACGGATTCTGGCATAGAGACGATACCGAAAAATTACAATCGTGATGGTATTGTGTTGAGTAGAGAGCAAGTATCGACCATGCGTAATAATTTCCAAGCGACATTAAACTATAGCAAGCGATTTGCGGATAAGCATTATGTTGCCGCTATCCTTGGTACCCAATTGGAGAATTACAGTATAAAGAACGTATTTGCCCGAAGAACCAACCCACCCAAAGAAGGATTAACCCAAGTGGACGCGGGAACGGAAGGTATCAAGGGAGAGGGAAATTTTGAAGGTCTACGCATGGCATCTTATTTTGGTCGATTGAATTATGCCTTTGCGGATAAATATTTATTTGAGATGAATCTCCGTGCCGATGCCTCCTCTCGTTTTAAACGGGGAAATCGTTGGGGTGTTTTTCCGGGCTTCTCTGCAGGATGGCGTTTGAGTGAAGAGGCGTTTATTAAGAACCTGAATCTGTTTTCTAATTTGAAACTACGTGCGTCGTGGGGACAATTAGGTAATCAAACCATTGAAGGATATTGGCCTTATTTAACAGTGATCTCCCAAAATTATGACTTGAGTTATAATTATGGAGGTTCATTGGCTCCGGGTGCTGCCGTAACCGCTTTGGTGGATGAGGATATTACTTGGGAAACTACTTCTTCCTTGGATATTGGCGTGGATTTGGGCTTCTTAGGTAATAAGTTGAATATTGAAGCTGATTACTTCAATAAAAAGACAACCGATATTATCGTTCAATTGCCAATACCAAATGTATTAGGGGATAAGACCGCGCCGTTTGAGAATGTGGGCGAAATGAAAAATAATGGTTTTGAGTTAGTCGTGAATTATGATAATCTTGAGACGAGCAGAGATCGCCTTGGATTTAACGTAGGACTAAACTTTACGTATATCGATAATAAAGTAACGAAATTTCAAGGAGGAAACTCTCCGGACCAGCTTTATTTGATTCGTGAGGGATATCCGTATAAGGCTTTGTATGGCTATAAAGCGGTTGGCATCTATCAATCGGACGAAGAAGCCGCTCAACATATGCATAGCAATGGGCTTAAGCCGGAAATGGGAAATCTGAAATACGAGGATGTTAATAACGATGGAAAATTAGACTATCAAGATAAACAAGTACTTGGTAATACGATTCCTAAAATTACGTATGGACTTACTGCCGGCTTACGCTATAAAGGGTTTGACTTAAATATCTTATTCCAAGGTTTGGGACAGGCGAATGCGTTTACGAAGAGCGGCATGACCCGTATGCAATACGAATGGCTGACTATTTCTGATAAATGGCGGGATGCGTGGAGCCCAGAGAATCCGGACTCAAATATACCGATGCTTCGGTTTGACTCTTCATGGGACACGTATGACTCCTCATTTTGGGTGCATCGTATCGATTTCTTGAAATTGAAGAACTTACAATTAGGTTATGCGTTCCCTGAATGGATTACCTCAAAGCTAAAAATGCAACGGTTGTATGTATATGCGAATGCCCAGAACCTGTTTACGATTATGTGGAAAAAAGGGTATGAAGGATATGATCCGGAAAGAAATACGTTTGATTCGGGTACCAATTATTACCCGACTCCGAGAATATTTACATTTGGTATAAATCTTAATTTCTAAAAGTATGAAACAGTTATTAGCATATTGCTTATCAATTATACTATGTGTCTCTTTCACGGGATGTATGGAGAATTATTTGGATTTGTATCCTGAGGATAAGATTACTTCGGCGAGTTTCCCGGAAAATGAATCGGATATCAAACTCCTTTTAAATGGTGTCTATGCTCAATTGAGGGAAAAAGAGGTTTATAATCAAGGCTTGTTTGGCTTTGGCATAACGGATGGAGCTACCCCTAACGCATTTAACTGGGGAACGGATGAGGTTTTTAATAAGCTGGGTGCCGGGCGATTGAGCTCTAGTGACGGAGGAGTCGTAACGTATCGTTGGAAAAGATGTTACGAGATAATCTCCCGGGCAAACTATTTGTTGGCCTGTATGGATTTAGTGGATTTATCGGAAGAAGCGAAAGCCAAATATTCAGGTGAGACTCATTTTCTACGGGGACTGGCTTATTCCGTGCTAGCGGAAACCTATGGTGGGGTACCTATTATATTGACGGATATATCCACGGAAGAAGCTCGTAGCTTGAAGCGGGCGAGTTTGGAGGAGACTTGGCAACAGGCGTTGGATGATTATGAGGTTGCGATCACCAATTTGGGAGTGGATGCTCCCGAGCCGGGGCGTGCTACCAAGGGGGCGGCTTTAGGTATGAAAATGCGAGCCTACTTATACCAAGGTAAATACAAGGAGGTTCTGTCTTGTGTCGAGCAAATTGATGCGTTGAAGAAATATGGTCTATTCCATAGTTATGAGGGTTTGTTTGATCCGGCTAATGAGAACAATAAGGAAGTATTGTTTGATATCCAATATATTGAAGGCGAGAATTCGCAAGGTTCCTATATTGACCAGTATTGCGGAACGGGTACCGGAAGTTGGACCCGTGGAAGCCGTTATGTCCCTACGGATGATTTGGTAGCGGCTTATGAGACGATCGACGGCTCTCCTGTAGATCCCGAGAATCCTTATGAGAACCGGGATCCTCGTTTAGGTTTCACGGCTGTACTTCCGGGTTCTTATTTCTTGGGCTATCGTTTCCCTAATTACCTGTATCCGGGAGGTGCGTTTAATCATGCCGGTAATCGGTTGAAACATTTAAGTACCCGTAAATATCGGATTCAGGATGAGTCAAAGCTTCCTCCTTCCGGGCAGTCTTATATCAATGATATCATACTGAGATATGCGGATGTCTTATTGTCAAAAGCGGAGGCGATTATTGAGACGAATGGAAATGTAGCGGATGCGATCGCTATCCTCAACCGGATCCGTACGGAAAGGGATGATGTTAAGATCTCTTTGCTGCCGACATCTATGAGCCGTGAAGAGGCTCGTGAGAAAGTAAGGCATGAGAGACGAATTGAGTTGGCGTTGGAAGGTCGTTATTGGTCAGACGTGAAACGTTGGAAAATCGGGAAGACGCTTTATCCTATGATTATAAAAGATCATGAAGGAAGCGTGATCGAGACGAAGTTCCCGAATGGATATCTGGAATATTACGATTTACTGCCTATTCCTGATAGCGAGCGCTCTTTGAATCCGAATTTGGATCAGAACCCGGGTTGGTAATGTTCAACTAAAAGAAGGATGAAATGAAATTTATATCTAAATTGATACCGGTATTAGCCCTTTCCGGAGTGGCCGTGGCTACTCAAGCGGCGGAAGGGCCAAATGTGATCATCGTATTTATCGATGATTTCGGATATGGGGATTTAGGTTGTTACGGGAGTACGAAGCATCGTACTCCCCATATCGACCAGATGGCTAAAGAGGGAATACGACTGACCGATTTCTATGTGGGTTCGAGCGTGAGTACACCTTCCAGATCGGCTTTATTGACAGGGTGTTATCCAAGGCGAGTCTCCATGCATGTAAATGCGGACCCTACACCTTTGATGTCCAAAGGGAGGCAAGTGCTATTTCCAGCTTCGCATAAAGGCTTGAATCCCGGTGAGATAACGATCGCCGAGTTGATGAAGGAGCAGGGGTATGCGACGGCTTGTATCGGGAAATGGCATCTAGGGGATCAATTGCCATTTCTTCCTACCCGGCAGGGTTTCGACTATTATTATGGTATTCCTTATAGTAACGATATGGATCGTCCGTATTGTCCGTTACCTTTGATGGAACAGGAGGAGGTAATAGTGGCTCCTGTCGGTCATGATTCCTTGACGATTCGTTATACCAATAAGACTGTGGAGTTTATAAAGTCTCATAAGGAATCTCCGTTCTTTATTTATTTGTGCCATAATATGACTCATAATCCGTTAGCGGCTTCTCCCGCTTTCAAGGGAAAGTCTCAGAACGGACTCTATGGAGATGCGACCGAGGAATTGGATTGGTCGATGGGAGTCTTGCTTGAGACTTTAAAGGAGGAAGGATTGGATCAAAATACCTTGGTTATCTTTACTTCCGATAATGGTGCGGATGAACACTTCGGCGGTACGAACCGTCCGTTGAGAGGCCAAAAGGGTACGACGTATGAAGGTGGATTCAGGGTGCCTTGTATAATGAGATGGCCCGCTAAAATACCGGCGGGACAGGAGACTGATAATCTGGTGACTTCGATGGATTTCTTACCGACATTGGCGCATTATTGCGGTTATGCGGTTCCTTCCGACCGGGTGATAGATGGACATAATGTGTCTGGAATCTTGGAGGGAGAATCGATGGCATCGCCCACGGAGACTTTCTATTATTACCAGAAACAACAATTACAGGCGGTACGTTGGGGAAACTGGAAGTATCATTTACCTTTGAAGGAACGTATCAAAGGCCCTCACTTCCCGGATACGGAAGTCGGTGAAGCTCGTTTATATAATTTGGGGAATGATTTGTCGGAAACAACCAATGTCATCGATAAACATCCCGAAGTAGTAACGAAGATGAATCAATGGATCGAACAGGTTCGTAGTGATATGGGAGATTGGGGATATGAAGGCCGGAACCAGCGTCCTGCCGGTATCATAGATGAACCTTTTCCCCGTTTACTTAAATAAAAAGATACGTATATGAAAACACTGAAATCATTGTCTGTTTTAACAGCGGCGGTATTATCGAACAGCTTGAGTTTGAACGCTGCCTCGGATGCGGCCAATAAGCCTAATTTTGTAATCATATTCTGTGACGATATGGGATATGGGGATTTGAGTTGCTATGGGAATCCCACGATCCGCACACCGAATATAGACCGTATGGCTTGTGAAGGAATGAAGCTGACCCAGTTTTATGTGGGGGCCGGAGTTTCTACGCCAAGTCGGGCCGCGTTAATGACCGGACGTTTGCCGGTTCGAAATGGATTGTATGGAGATCGTGTGGCCGTACTTTTCCCTAACTCAAAGGCAGGGTTAGGGCAAGACGAGGTTACGATCGCCAAAGTTTTACAACAAAACGGGTATGCGACCGGCTGTGTAGGCAAATGGCATTTAGGAGCGTTTTCTCCCTATTTACCGACGGATCATGGTTTTGATACCTATTTCGGCATACCTTATTCCAATGATATGAGCCCCGTTCAGAATAAAGGCGCGCATGCCCGGAATTTTCCACCGACTCCATTGATATTGGATGGTAAGGAAATCGAATCGGAACCGGATCAGGGAGAATTAACCCGTCGCTATACGGAGAAAGCGGTATCGTTCATCAAGGATCATTCAAAGGAACCTTTCTTCCTTTATTTCGCTCATACCTTCCCGCATATCCCATTGTACACGAATGCCCGTTTCGAGGGAACGAGCAAACGAGGCCTGTACGGAGATGTGGTTGAGGAAATAGACTGGAGCGTTGGGGAGGTGTTGAAGACTCTGCGTGAAAATGGCTTGGACGAGAATACGTTTGTTATTTTTACCAGCGATAACGGCCCTTGGCTGACGGAGCATGAGAATGGTGGTTCCGCAGGTCCGTTGAAGGATGGCAAGGGTACTTGGTGGGAAGGTGGCTTCCGGGTTCCGGCCATTTGTTGGATGCCGGGAAAAATCAATCCGGCGATCAACGATGAGATTATGACCTCGATGGATTTATATCCGACTTTCCTCTCGATGGCGGGTATCGAGCAACCGAAAGATCTTGTATTGGATGGCGTGAATCAAACCGGATTATTGTTTGAGGAAAAGCATTCCGCCCGTGATGAAGTTTATTATTGGTGGGGAAGCGAGTTGATGGCGATCCGTAAAGGGGAGTGGAAGTATTATTTTAAGACGATCAAGGACCAATATCTGCGTACCTGTAAGATCGAGACTCCGGCAGAACCCTTGTTGTATAACGTGGAGACAGATATCTCAGAGCGATTCAATCAGGCGGATAAGCATCCGGAGATCGTGAAATTACTGATCGAGGCCGGTGAGAAACATAAGAAAGGAATGAAGATCAAGCCTTCCGTATGTGATATGATGTAATGGGACATTTAAAAACACTAGATTAGATGAATAAATATATACTAACAGCGGCTTGCGGATTGGCTTTTTCCGCAGCTTCCGCACAAACAAAGGCTTTGCCGGATAGCCCGAATATCCTGCTGATTTTGGTGGATGATTTGGGATATGGCGATTTGTCCTGTCAAGGAGCCGCCAAGGACATTCAAACTCCACATATCGATAAATTATTAAAAGAAGGAGTTCGTTTCACGAATTTCCATGCGAACTGTCCGGTCTCCTCTCCTAGTAGAGCCTCGTTATTAACCGGGCGTTATCCGGATATGGTAGGTGTACCGGGAGTCATTCGTACGCATAAAGAGGATAGTTGGGGGTATCTGTCGGAGGATGCCGTATTATTACCCCAGATGTTGAAGAAAAGAGGCTATCATAATGCGATGGTTGGAAAATGGAATCTAGGATTGGAGTCTCCGAATACCCCTACGGAAAGGGGGTTCGATTTCTATCGGGGATTTTTAGGGGATATGATGGATGATTATTATACCCATCGTCGTTTCGGGAATAATTATATGCGTGAGAACTTGAAAGAGATCGATCCACAAGGGCATGCTACAGAGATTTTCTCTGATTGGGCGATCCGTTACCTGTCGGATATGAAGCAAAAACAAGAACCTTTCTTCTTGTATTTAGCTTATAATGCCCCACATACCCCGATACAACCTCCTCAGGAATGGCTGGAAAAGGTGAAAAAGCGTGAACCGTCACTTCCGGAGAAGCGTGCTAAGATTGTCGCCTTGATTGAGCATTTGGATTACAACGTCGGACGTGTGTATGAGGCCTTGGAACAGAATGGCCAGTTAGAGAATACGATCATTATATTTACCTCTGATAATGGAGGACAGGACGATGCGGGTGCGAATAACGGCCCGTTCAGAGGCGCGAAGCAGGATATGTACGAGGGAGGGATCCGGGTAGCCGGAGGTATTTATTGGAAGAACCGGATCCGTCCGGCGGTACGTGATAATTTCGTCATGCTTTCGGATATGTTCCCGACCTTATGCGATCTGACAGCCGTGCCTGTATCGCATGAGATCGACGGTATCAGTATTTTGCCTCTTTTGCGGGGTGAGGAACAAGATACCGGAGATCGAATGGTGCATTGGGTACGAAGGGAAGGTAATTCCCGATATGGAGGTCAGGCATATTACGCATCTCAATACCGGGATTTCAAGATTTTACAAAATACTCCTTGGGAGCCTATCCAATTCTTTAATATAAAGGAAGATCCGAAGGAACAAAGTCCGATCGGGGAACGATCTTCGGATACGTATAAAAACTTGTTCAATGGCTTGATGGAGCATATCCGTCAGACGGGTATGATACCGTGGCAAGGCAAACGGTATAAGTGATTTTCCCATGTGATTTTTTAGAAGCACGTACATCGTTATTCATGGTGGTGTACGTGCTTTTTTGTATTTTTTTATTGCTCTTAACTGAAATTGAATGTTTTTTGTGTATGTTTGCGGGAAATCTTCGGGAGTTTATTTATATGGGAATATCCGATGAGAAGCTATGGGAATCGTGTCTGAAGGGAGATAAGGAAGCCTTCCGTGAGCTTTATTGCCGATTTTACGCATTGCTGCGCAATTATGGAATCAAGTTACTTCCCGACAAGAACTTGGTGGAAGATTGCGTACAGGATATTTTTATCAATTTGATTCAAAACCATACCTCCCTCTCTCCGACGGCGAATGTCAGAGGATATCTGCTTAAGGCTTTAAGACATAAGCTGTATGATACGATCGAGAAAAACAGGAAAATGGAGGATGTCTCCTTATATGAGGACGTGTTTCAAGTGGATGAGTTATTCTCCCGTATCGCATTGGATACGACAGATGCGGACGACCGGGTTAAACTTTTGATGAAAGCCTTGACAAAACTTTCTCCCCATCAGCGAGAGATCATTTATCTTTATTATGTAAATGAATTGGGACATAATGAGATAGCTGGTATTTTAGGCATAAATTACCAATCCAGTAAAAATTTATTGTCTAGAACACTCCGTAAGTTAAGGCGGTGGTTCTCGTTGGAGCTTTAATGTATTCTTGGACTCTCTTTATGTCGCAGTATATCAAAGATATATTGTGCCAAGAATTTTCACCTTGATGGCACAGCCGTGCCCTAGGGATGGCAAAAGAGGTTGTAAGAATGAAAAAAATGGCGGATTCGCTATTTTTCCCGGTAAAAAGTGAGTACCAAAACGAATTCCATCCGTAATAAGAGTAAACAGGTATCTCGTGAATAAGAAACAGGACATGGTTGAGAAGGATTCATTTCGGCAAGCTGGAGAAGATTTGTTGCGTAAAGTTCGTGAAGAGGAGCGAGCGGATTTGCGACTGGCACTTTCTTCTTGGCAGAAGTTGGAGGAACGTTTGAATGCTCCCCGTAAGACCTCTGTTTTACGTATACGCTATCTTGTTTCTTCCGTAGCGGCCACCGTCATGTTGCTTCTTGCCGTGGGATGTTATTTTTGGATGATGGGACATGATAAATCTTCATTGCCTTTGGCCTTGTTGGAGGAAAAGAATGTTGGCGCCTTGCCGGGGGATGAGATTGTCTTGGTGAAGGATCAAGGTTGGGTTCAACTGAAAGATGAAGCTACGGTAATTTATGATACGGTAGGCAAATCAAATGTAGAGGAACACCAAATAGAAAAGAATGAGCAAGAAACTAAAATTGATGAGCCGGATCAAATAATAGTACCGAAAGGACGGCGTGCGAATATCGTATTTTCAGATGGTACTAAAATGTATATCAATGCAGAGACCCGGGTGATTTTTCCTACGGTTTTTGCTAAAGATAAGCGGGAGATATTAGTGGATGGAGAGGTCTATTTGGAAGTTGCTGCGGACCCTTCTCGCCCTTTTATTGTTAAAACGAGTACGATCGAGGTAAAAGTGCTTGGCACTCGATTCAATGTGTGTGCTTATCGGGATGAACCTGCGGCTTCCGTTGTATTAGTGGAAGGACAGGTCGAGGTGAAAAATGGCGATAATGGTAAGAATGTGCTGAGCCCTGATGATATGCTTGAGTTAAAGGGTAAAGAGATATCGATCAAAAAGGTAGATGTCTTTGAACATATTTGTTGGAAAGATAACTTGATGCTGTTAAATGATCGTAAGGTTGGAGAGGTCTTAAATCGGTTGTCTCGTTATTATGGCCGGACTATTTTATTTGGCAAAGAGATAGGTGAAATACCTATTTCAGGAAAATTGGACCTGAGAGAGAACTTGGAGGAAGTTGTTGAGATTATTTGTCAATCTCTTTTTCTACGCCAAGAGAGAGATGGGGAGAATAATGTAATTTTATTAAAATAATTTGCCTATGGGAAAGGAATGATCTGTAAGCGTGTTTGCATTTACAAGAGAGCCAGAAGATACTGCCATATCTTCCGGCTCAAGAGCTTTGTTTAATCAATAATTACGTACTAAAGAAAAAACATTACAAAGGTATGAAGAAAAAAGAAGATTTCTGCCGAGAATCAAATCATTTTCTCAAAAGTCTTGGTTTAGCCTTATGTCTGGTAAGTTTTGGAGGATCTGCGATATATGCGTCTTCCCTATATGCGCAGCGGACTATGCTAAGCATTCAAATGAATGATCGTACGGTAGAAGATGTATTTGAATACATTGAGAAAAACAGTGAGTTTATTTTTGTGTATCATGGTTCTAACATTGATTTGCATAGGAAAGTTAATCTGGATGTTCGGGATCAGTCTGTAGAGATAATATTAGATAAATTATTCAGCGGAACGGATATTGAGTATATTATTAATAATCGTCAAATAATCGTACGTCGAGATACGAAAAAAGAGGATTTACCGATTGCTAATCAACAGACGAAAAAGGTAAAAATAACAGGTGTCGTGAAAGATGCTCACGGGGATCCCGTGATTGGTGCGAATGTAGTAGAAAAAGGAACGACTAACGGCACTATTAGTGATCTGGACGGAAACTTTTCCTTGGATGTTTCCGCTGGGAATGTGCTAATGGTATCTTATGTCGGTTTTCAAGAAAAAGAGGTTCCTGTTGGGGATAAAAAAGTTCTCCAGATAGTGCTTGATGAAGATTCAAAAGCCTTGGAGGAAGTTGTCGTTACCGCTTTGGGTATTACTCGTTCAGAGAAAGCGTTAGGTTATGCTACACAAAAGTTCAAGGGGGATGAATTGGAGAAAGTTAAGGGCGTGAATATCGCGACGAGTTTAAGTGGTAGGATCTCGGGCATGCGAGTGTATAATTCTACGGAATTTGGGGTCGCTCCTAAGATAAAATTACGTGGAGAGGAGCCTTTGGTCGTCGTAGATGGCGTTCCTACAAATCAAGCGTTTAGTGATTTCAACCAGGATGTGATTGAGAATATTACTGTGTTGAAAGGGGCTACGGCCTCTGCGTTGTATGGTTCCCGAGGTGGTAATGGAGCGATCATGATTACCACCAAGAAAGGGGGTGATAAGGGCTTTTCTATAGAGGTAAATACCAGTAATATGTTTAATGCCGGACAGTTAAAAATACCGGAGGTGCAGACGGCTTATAGCGCCGGGTCTGGAGGTAAATTTGATAATATAGATTATGTCTGGGGCGATAAGTTGGATATTGGTCGTGTTTATACGCAATGGGATCCTATTAAGAAAGAGTATCGGGAAATGGAGTTGACTTCGAGGGGTAAGAATAATTTTAAGAATTTCTTGGAGTTTAGTATGATCAGTAATACTACGGTCAGTGTATCATCTTCTGGTAAGAATGGAAGCATCCGCACTTCTTTGTCTTATTTGTATGATAAGAATCAATATCCGAATTCACGTAAGAATAAATTCTGGTATAATATTGGTGGAGAGCTGAAACTAGGCAATAAGGCGAGCGTGGAAGGTAGTATGAACTTTACGCAGGAATCTGCGCCGAATACGGCTGGGTATGGATACGGTACCGGATATATGTACAATATTTTATTATGGACTGGTCCGGAGTATGATCTGCGGGATTACAAGGATTATTGGCTTGTCCCAAATGAAAAGCAAAATTGGCATTATACGGATTGGTATGATAATCCTTATTTTGAGGCTTATGAGAAGATTAAGTCGATAAATAATTTTACGACGAATGGTTCATTGTCTTTTAAGTACGAGATACTCCCTTGGCTGAAATTGCAATTGCGTGCGGGAGGAGTCGCTTATGCGAATAATAATGTGACTCGTTCTTCGGTGGGAACGATCTCTAAAGGCCGTGGTGGCTGGGAAGACGGAGCGCTGGGTTATTATAAAGAGGGCAAGAAGACTGGTTTTACCATGAATTATGATTTCTTCTTGCTGTTTAATAAGAAGCTGAGTGATTTTAGTGTTGACGGTTTATTGGGAGGTTCTCTTTATTATACGAAAACAAAGAATCTGGAAGCTTCCACGAAGAATGGCTTGTCTGTTCCCGGTTTTTATTCGATAAAAGCTTCCGTAGAAAGTCCGATCGTGGATGCGGAGACTAAGACGAAAAAAGTAAATAGTCTGTTCGGCACGTTGACATTGGGGTATAAGGATACTTACTATCTGGAGGCTACAGGGCGTAATGACTGGTCTTCTACTTTGCCTTCAAATGATAAATCATATTTTTATCCTTCCGTGGGAGTGAGTATTATTCCTTCTAATATAATAAGCTTGCCGGATTGGATACCCTTCTGGAAATTGAGAGGATCGTGGACTGTCTCTAAAACCGATTTAGCTATTTATGATTTAGATCGGGCCTATACGATTAAACAGAATGTTTGGGATGGCTTGAATACGGCTAGTTATCCGGATTATTTGCGTGGCGACGTGAAGCCTATCACGAATCGTACATGGGAAATCGGTACGGGTATTCACTTCTTGCAAGGACATCGCTTGAAATTAGATGTGAGTTATTTCAATAAGTTGACTTATAATAATACGATCAGCCAAAGGATATCTTCCGCTACGGGATATAAATCGAGATTGATGAATATTGACGAAGAATATGTTCGTCGGGGGGTGGAGATTTCTATTGACGCTACTCCGGTGCAAGTCCGTGATTTCTCATGGGATGTGTCGTTGAATCTTTCGACGAGCAAGAGGTATTACGCTAAATTGGATGAGAACTTCAGCCCGGATAATTTGTGGACATACGTGGGCGCTCGTACGGATTCTTATTCATATAAAGGCTATGACAAAGATCCGGATGGTAATTATATTATTAATACGAATGGCTTGATGTCTAGGAGCCAATATAGCTCTTTGATTGGTTATACGGATCCGGATTTAGAGTATGGTCTAGCGAATGTATTCAAGTATAAGAATTTTACGCTGACACTCAATTTTGATGGCCGTATTGGTGGAAAATCATGGTCGAATACGGAATTCCACATGTTGGAAACCGGCGCTCATCCGGATACGGACAATCAATGGAGATATGATGAGGTGGTGAATGGCAAGAAAAACTATGTGGGTGAAGGTGTCAAGATTGTATCAGGTGAGGTCAAATATGATCAATATGGCAGGATTACATCAGATACGCGGGTATTCGCTCCGAATGACATCGAGACTTCTTATGAGGATTTTGTAAGAAGCAGCCATAATAATCCAGATAAATTAGTTCAGAAAAAGACATTCTTGAAATTGAGGGAAATGTCAATCGGATATAATTTGCCGAAGAAGTTTATTAGTAAGTTAAGTATGAATAGCTGTTATGTAGGCTTTATCGGACAGAACTTATTTGTGTTGACCAAAGATTTTAGATTCTCGGATCCGGATGGCTTTGAGGATATTGAGGGCGAGGATATATCTTCTCCATCTATAAGGTATGTAGGTGTAAACTTGAAAGTTGAATTTTAAAAGCTAAACGTATGAAAATTAAAAATATATTGATATGCGGACTGGTTTTGTTGGGTATGGTTGGATGTGATGATTTCGAAAGCGTAAATACAAATCCCGACTCAACTAACAAAGTAACATCTGCGATGTTGGCAACAGAACTGTTACGTGATATTACCACTTATAAAAATGGGAATGGAAAGGATTTTATCCGGGATGAATTGTTAGCTAAGTATTTGTCGTGGACAGAGGCTAATGATATAGATCTGGCATTCAATTTGTTGGGTGGAGCGAATTATGATGCTTTGAGAGATTTGCGGAATGCCTCGAAGATGATTGATTTTGCGACGAATGATGAGTTGAAAAACTCCTATACGGCATTGTCTCATTTCGTACGGGTTTTCTTTTTCTTCAATTTGACAATGCAAGTGGGGGACATACCTTATTCTGAAGCTTTAAGAGCTGAGGATGAAGAGGTGTATTTCCCGAAATATGACTCTCAAAAAGATGTTTTTCTCGGGTTATTGAATGAATTGGATGAGGCGGACCGTCTCTTTAGTGCTGGCACTAATTTTGAGGGTGATTATATTTATGGAGGGGATGTGACGAAATGGCGTAAGGCTGTGAATGTTATGCAATTGAAGTTGCTTCTTAATTTGTATAAAAAGGTCGATGATCCGGATTTAAAGGTTCGGGAAAGAATCAATGAGATTATCAATAACAGACCTGTTTTTGAGTCGAGTGCGGATAATTTCCAAGTTGTGTACTCTAATAAGGCTGGACAGAAATATCCTTATTTTAAGGAAATTAATAGTTTTGTGAATAATGACAGGATGACTAATCTTTTTGTTGATAAATTGAAAGCCTTGAAAGATTATCGTTTATTTTATTATGCGAAACCGACACCGAGCTCAGAAGAGGCCAAGTTGGATCCCTCGGAATGGGATGCTTATGGTGGAGTTGACCCGACCTTACCGGAGTCTGAGATCTTGACTTTTGTGAGTGGGGGAACTGTTTCTCAAATAAATGATCGCTACGAGGAACTGCCGGAGGGCGAGCCTGTATTTTTCTTGAGTTATCAAGAACAAAATTTTATACTGGCTGAGATGGCTCTGAGAGGTTTTATCTCAAAAAGTCCCAAAGAGTATTATGAGGAAGGCGTTCGTTCTTCAATGCGGTTTGTGGCGGATAATACCCCCGATGATGTTATGTTCCATCATAATCGAAAAATAACAGATGCCTATATTCAAGAATATCTCGGAAACCAAGGCGTTAAATTCGCTAGTGATTTTCAAGAACAGTTGAGTCAGATTATTTGGCAAAAGTACATATTGACGTTTCTTCAAACACCTTACAATGCTTTCTTTGAATATCGTAGGACAGGTGTACCGAATATTCCGATAAATCCGAAATCGAATAGGAATATACCTTCTGATAAAATGCCGTTAAGATGGATGTATCCATCGGAAGAGTTGGATTACAATATGGATAATGTCTCAAAATCAATTAGCGACCAGTATGGAGGGGCGGATGACTATATGGGTGTCATGTGGATTTTGAAATGAGAATGTCATGCATATAATTTTCCGGGTCATTTCAAAGGAAAAAAGTGCTCTTTTTTTGTTATTTCTATAAAGATATTTACCTTTGTCTCTATGTTAAGGATAATAACACATATTGAACGCTTGTTGCTGACGCACGATTGTGTGATCTTGCCGAAGTTTGGTGGTTTCGTGCTGCAAACTTTGCCGGCGACGTATCAGGAAGAGGAACATTTGTTCCGGCCGATGCGTAAAGAGGTTATGTTTAATGTCACGCTACAGCATACAGACGGCTTGCTCTCCGAGTCATATATGCAGACGTATGGCGTTGATTACCGGAAAGCTCAGTTGATGCTGGAAGAGGATATCGAGGCTTTGAATGTTTCTTTGGAACAAGACAAGCGGATAACATTGGGGCGAATCGGGACTTTCTCTATAGGAGAGGAAGGGCAGACCATTTTTACGCCGGGCGATTCTGGGGTATTCAATGCGGATTCGTATGGTTTACCATCGTTTCATTTTCCGGTTTTGCGATCATTGGAGGAGGAGCGGGAAGAGGTTGCTTTACTTGCGGGTAAGAAAAAGAAAGATGTGTTCTATATCCCGGTTAGTCGTAAGTTGATCCGGGTTGTCGCGGCATCAGCTGCTGCTGTCGCATTATTCTTTGTGGTTTCAACTCCGGTGAAAGAAGTAAACCTGTCCGCTTATACAGCTAGTTTTGTTCCTACGGAGATGATAAATTATAGGTTCGAGGAACCTATTTCTCAGCCGGAGGAAATTCAAATATCTCAAGTGGACGAGATGGTAGCGGAGGTAACTCCCAAAATAGAAGCGACTAAGGAGACTGAGATTGCCAAAGCGCCTTCTGCCCCTGAGGTAAGGAAAGAAGTCGCTGTCCCCGCTCCGAAAGCGGAACTCGTGGCGACGAAAAAGATGTATCATATCGTAATAGCGAGTTTCCCGACAGAGGAGCAGGCGAATGAGTATATATCCGGTGTAGACCGCACGCAATGTAAGAATGTAAGCAAGGTGGTTCGTGATGGTAAATATCGTATTTATGCGGATAAGTTTAATAACCGGGCGGATGCCGAGAGCTACATGGCGACACTTCGAAAAATAGAAAAGTATAAAGATGCTTGGCTGTTCATTAGCCGTTAATAAAAAAGCCTGATCGAAAGATCAGGCTTTTTTTTATGACTTGTCGTCGTTTTGTGGCCGGGGCAGTCTTTTCTTCTTCAACCGTCCTGCCTTTCGTAAGGCTTGGTCCAGAATGTACTGGATTTGGCCATTGGTGCTGCGAAATTCGTCCGCAGCCCAAGCTTCGATAGCTTCCATCATATCAGCGTCCACCCGAAGGATGAAGCTTTTGACAGTATTATCTTTTTTGGCCATATACTAGTATTAATATTAAATTCTTACATTAATGATGTAGGGTCCCGGTATTTACGACAGGTTGCGCTGCCTCGTCAGCGCAAAGGACCACCAACAGGTTGCTAACCATCGCAGCCTTCCGTTCCTCATCCAATTCCACAACATTGTCTTGATCCAGTTTGTTCAAGGCGAGTCGAACCATGCTGACCGCTCCCTCCACGATCCGTTCTCTTGCGGCGATAATGGCTTCCGCTTGCTGGCGGCGTAACATGACTCCGGCGATCTCGGAAGCATACGCTAAGTAATTGATACGAGCTTCCAATACCTCAATGCCTGCTATCGCCAAACGACTGTTTAATTCCTCTTCCAGTTTTTGAGCGACCTCCCCGTCATCGGATCGTAAGGTGACGGGATCTTTGCTCTCGTTATAATCATAGGCATACATGCCAGCTATCTTACGGATGGCGGCGTCACTTTGTATCTGCACGAAATTCTCATAATTCTGCATTCGTTGGGATAATTCAGAGGATTCTCCCAGTGATATGAATGATTTATTCGAGGAGATACTAATGGACGAAGAATCGATGTCGAACATCGCTTTATAAGTATCCTTGACTTTCCATACCATCACGGCCCCGATCATAACCGGATTACCGACCTTATCGTTAACCTTGATAGGAGGGACATCTAAGTTACGGGCACGTAACGTGATTTTCTTTTTGCTGTAAAGTGGATTGACCCAGAAAAATCCGTTATCAGTAATTGTCCCTTTATATTTTCCGAAAAAGAGCATTACTCGGGCATTGTTGGGCTCGATTTCCATGAATCCCAATAAACAAACCACTAACAGGCAGAGTCCGACGATGCCGGTGATTACGCTCCAAGTCTCGTTGGTGCCTGCGATTAAATAGCAGCAGAGACTCGATAGAGCTAATAGGAGAAAAAGGGCAATAAACCCCGAGATTCTCAGTCCGTTGAATGTCTTTTCGGTTGCTTTCATGATGATTTGTTTTTGATATTAATTTGATATCACAAAATAAGTGATTTTTATGGAGACTGCCAAATATTTTGAGGGATATTATTAGAGTGATCTGTAAATATTTTCATAGCTTTGTCTCATCTAAAAATTATATACTTGGACTTTCAGTTAGACACGAACAATAAGGAGTTTCAGGATGCCTTGCAACTGATCACCCACACTCGCCAGTCTGTTTTCCTGACAGGGAAAGCAGGGACCGGCAAGTCTACTTTTTTGAAGTATATTTGCAATCATACGAAGAAAAAGTATGTGGTGCTGGCTCCTACCGGAATAGCGGCCATAAATGCGGGCGGCGTTACCTTGCATTCCTTTTTCAAGCTCCCTTTTCGGCCGATGTTGCCGGATGATCCGGATTTAAGTTTGTCTCATGGTCGTATCTTTGAGTTTTTTAAGTATCCGAAGGAGAAACGGAAAATTATCGCGGAGGTCGATTTGATCATCATTGACGAGATATCGATGGTGAGGGCGGATATTATTGATTGTGTAGATCGTATCTTGAGGGTCTATTCCGGTAATATGCGATTGCCTTTTGGCGGAAAGCAGCTATTGTTCGTGGGAGATGTCTTCCAGTTGGAACCGGTTGTTCCGTCGGATCAAAAAGAGATATTGAGTTTGTTCTATGCGAGCCCTTTCTTTTTCTCGGCTCGTGTGTTCAAGGACATTAATTTAGTGCCGATCGAGTTGCAAAAAGTGTATCGCCAGACCGATTCTGTTTTTATCAATATATTGGATCGGATTCGTAATAATGCCGCTAGAAAACAGGAGTTGGATACGTTGAACGGTCGTTATTTTCCGTCTTTCGAGCCTCAGAATGAGGATATGTATATCACGTTGGCCACTCGCCGGGATCAGGTTGATTTTATCAATGAGAAGAAGTTGGCCGAGCTTCCCGGAGAAGAGTACGTCTCCGTGGGAAAGATCGAGGGGGATTTTCCGGAATCCTCACT
Source organism: Parabacteroides sp. AF21-43 (assembly GCF_003635435.1). Lineage (NCBI taxonomy): Bacteria > Pseudomonadati > Bacteroidota > Bacteroidia > Bacteroidales > Tannerellaceae > Parabacteroides > Parabacteroides sp. AF21-43. The sequence continues at coordinate 156,752 of NZ_QTMG01000001.1, forward strand.
ACCTACCCAGCTGAATTTATCCATCAAGGAACAGGCGCAGGTTATTTTTATCGATAATGATTATGAGCGTCGTTGGGTGAACGGGACGATCGGTATGGTATCGGGTATCGATGAGAATGGAAATGTTTATGTCTTGCTGGAGAGCGGTGTAGAACATTTGGTCGAACCTACCTCATGGCGAAATTATAAATACAAATATAACGAGAAAGAGAAACGGATCGAGGAAGAGATTGTCGGTACGTTCGAACAATTGCCGATTCGTTTGGCTTGGGCGATCACGGTGCATAAGAGTCAAGGCTTGACTTTTAGCCGGGTGGTAGTTGATTTGACCGGAGGGGTATTTGCCGGGGGACAAACCTATGTGGCGTTGAGTCGTTGTACTTCATTGGAAGGATTGGTGCTAAAAAGCAAGATCTCTTCCCGGGATATCTTTATCCGGAAAGAGATCGTAGAATTCAGCCAAATATTCAATAACCAAGCATTAATAGAGAAAAGTATCAAAGAGAGCGAGGCGGAATTGCAATATGGTCGGGCGGCTCAGGGTTTTCGGCAGGGTAATATGAAAGAGGCGGTCGAGGCTTTTGCCGCCGCCGTATCTAAACGGAATGAATTGGATAATCCGATGGTACAACGGCTGCTTCGTTTGAAATTGCAAGCCTTGAATAGTCAAAAGGCACAGATTAAGGCTCTGAGGGAAGAATTGCATTCGCTTCGTGAGACCCAGAAAGAGTATGCACATGAATATTACTTGATGGGTAACGAGTGCATAACGAAGGCCCATGACGCGAATGCCGCTATTCGTTGTTTTGATAAAGCCTTGAATTTGAATCCGAATTATGTGGAAGCTTGGGTACGCAAAGGGGTTACTTTATTGGATATAGGTGAGGACTACGACGCTCAGGTTTGTTTAAACAAAGCGGTAAAATTAAGTCCGAAATCTTTTAAGGCCCGCTATAACCGTGGAAAATGCCTATTGAAGCTCAAATATTACGATGAAGCTATTCTGGATTTCCAGCAGGCGGTAAGTATCAAACCTAAACATGCGGCTTCCCACGAATATCTGGCAGAGGGTTTCCGGGCGATCGGAGAGGACGAATTAGCCCAGCGGCATCAAGATATAGCGGATGCCTTGCGAGGAGGAGAGGATATATGATGAAATAGAAAAGGCGGGAAAATTTGTTCCCCGCCTTTTTTATGGAGTTATATCTCTTGATTAATTAAAGATGTAACGGATACCAACCTGCATTTTCCAGCATTCAGTATAGATACGGTTATAAGAATAAGTCTCGGTCGGATATTCACCATTGATCTTATACATGGAGAAAATTGGAGTCTTATTATCATCCATACCTTCATATTTCAAGATACGGCAACCGTTGGAAGAAGATGCGTTCTTCATTACACCCCATTTCGAGTTGATCATATTACCGATATTCATGAAATCAAGGCTCAATTGGAAATGATGTTCGGTTTTACCTGCCTTGAATGAGAAATCTTCCGTTATACGAAGGTCGAAACGATGTACCCAAGGTGCACGTGCGGCATAAGCCTCAGCGTATTCTCCCTTGTGATTCTTTAAATAAGAATCTTGGTCTACGAAGTTCCAGAAAGCGGTTCTATCTGCTTCATTCTTGAATTTGATTTCACTATCATCTTTCGGGATATACATCATATCATTATTGATACCGTCACCATTCATATCATTTGTATAAGCGAAGCTATATCCGGAAGCGGAATAACCGGAATAGAACAGATTTAAGCTTGTTTTTCTGAGCAGACCTTTATGGCGGAAGGGCAGATTATAATTGACCGCTGCGATTACCTTGTCGGGCACTACATACCGTGAACGTTGTACGGTCGCGAAATTCGGTCCGTCTATCGTTAACATTCCCTGCCATGTAGATACAGGGTCGCTACCCGGAAGACCGGAAATTTCTTTGGATTCCGTGTGCGTATAAGCCAACATCATGTTCAAATCCTCTACGGGTTGAGCGTTAACCGTAACATTGGCGGTATAACCATGTCCTTTGGATGTGTTAGTTAATACAACCGCATTCTTACCGGATACATACGTATAATCAGATGGATAAATCAAACGGTTATCCGCTCCGTTAAAATGTTCCCAATTTGACGGGTCCTTGATGTTGATATTCTCAAGGGTTACGGCATTGATGTTCTTGTTATAGATGAACTCGCCGGTTACGGATAATGGGAAGGAAGTTGGGAGCTGATAATCTACAGCCAAGGAGGTTTTCCATATTTGTGGCATCTTGAAGTTGTCCTTTACGCCAGAGATCTTAGAACCGGCAACCGGATTCTCTATCGTGGTAGGAAGGCCGAATTTCTTGATCGCATCGTCTACATTCGTAATCATGCCGCCAGCCAATTGATCCAGACGGGAATCATGACTTACCGCAATTCCATTCTCATATTTTGTGCCGAATACTACGGCATTTTGTACCATATTCGAGTTTGTCGGCATATTCGTAAAGAATACCAAGGGTAAACGTCCGGTAAATATACCTGTACCACCACGTACTTTTAAGGAATTATCCTTGAACACATCCCAAACGAAACCTACACGAGGGGATATTTGCATTCTAGACTTAGGCCATTTGCCGGTGTCGATATGTTTGCCTCCGAAATCAAGATCGTAGATTGCGTCGTTTCTTTGAAGATCGCTATTGTCGAAAATTAAATCATCGAAACGTATACCATAAGTTAACTTCACGTTCGGGCGAATGTTCCACTCATCCTGTGCGTAGAATCCGATCTGGTTAAAAGTAACCTGAGCTTTCGGGTCGGAAACACCGTTGTAACCGTATGTCCATGCGAACGTTTCAGGAGCGGCACCGTTCAAGAAATCATCTAAGCTGCTGTAACGATAATATCCCGTGCCGTTGCGCATATAAGCATTGCTAGCAAGTTGGTGCTCGAAACTGATACCAGCTGTGATCTTATGGTCGCCGGCAAAGTAAGTGAAGTTATCGATAACACTTGTGATCTTGTTCTTCACGCCGTTGTTGTAAGTAAATAATTCATATCCGGCACTCATATAAGGCTCCATGATTTGGTTACCTTCCGCATCTTTACCTGCCAAGATATCAATGAAGGGGAAAGGGGAAGAGTTGGTTCCGCGCATATCCTCGATATCCGTATAAGTGAAAAGTAACTGATTGGAAATCTTATCAGAGAAGCGACTGTTCAAATCAGCGGATACGGAAGACACTTTATTGTCTTGGGAATACATGCTGTTGGCAAAAGACATGGATTGGTAACCTACACGGCTTGTATTATACAGACGAGAGCCGGAACCACCATCCATAGAGTTAGCGTTGGGAGCGTTCCATGCGGTATTCTTTGTATAGTTGTACCGTACGCTCAATTTATGGCCATTCGTGATATTCCAGTCGATACGACCTAGCAATTTCAAATTCTTTTCGTCTGCGGGGAAGTTCGTGGCTGATCCTGTATCATAACCATATTTATCTCTTAAGAAATCGGATACCTTTTGCATGTCGGAGAGTGTAGTGCGAGATATGTAGTTATTCTCGTCCGGTTGCTCTCCTTCAGTACGAGCTCTCCATTTGATCACTTGTTGCGGTTGTTTTTCCACTTCTACATTGGCGAAGAAGAATAATTTATTCTTGATGATTGGACCGCCGAACGTAGCTCCGTAAATCGTTTTGGATTCCTTAGCACGTGCGCCCAAGTCTTCTCCATCGATTGAGTTTCCTCGCATATTCTGATTCTGGAAGTAAGTGTAAGCGGAACCTTTGAATGTGTTTGTACCGGATTTGGTGATAGCGTTGATACCGCCACCAATGAAGTTTGTCTGGCGGACATCGAACGGGGCGATTACCACTTGTACTTCCTCGATAGCGTCCATAGAGATCGGGTTACCGCCTCCGGGAAGATTATCCGAAAGGCCGAAGTTGTTATTAAAGTTCGCTCCATCTACCGTAAAGTTCGTGGAACGGCCATCGCCACCGGCAAAACTCATGTCGGAGGCATAAGGAGAAAGGCGTGCGATATCGGAGATACTACGGTTAATGGTGGGTAAAGAGGTGATCTGTGACGAGGAGATATTGGTTGTCGCACCCGTCTTTTCCGTATTGAACTTCGTTTTCGCCGCTGTGATTACGATCTCGTCCAAGGTCTCGGAAGATTCTTTCAACTTAACATTCAAGTTGTAGTTCTCTCCCAATTGCAGGGTAATGCCGGAATAAACGGCAGATTGATAACCAACGTAAGAGATCGTAACTTTGTATGGACCTCCTGTACGCATACCTTGTAAGGAAAAGCGTCCGTCAACGTTCGTGATCGTACCATAATTTGTCCCAGAAGGTTCGTGAACCGCCAAAACGGTCGCACCAATAACGGGTTCATCTTGAAACATAACTGTTCCACTCATACTGGCTGTTGTTACCTGCGCTTGTGTCGGGATGACAAACAAGAAACTCAGTACAGCTAAAAGGAATAGCGTCTGTAAATGTCTGCTCATAATTTAAAATAGTTAATGTAATAAAAACTTTCGCAAAGTTATGGGTTATTTTTTAATATCATTGTATGTTTCTTATTTAATACTTGTTTCATATTCATGAAGTTGCTGTGACGGAGCGGAATTGAGTAATGTCCTTATTCGGAGATGGATGGCTTGTATTGGCAAAACAAGAGGGTTCTTTATGAAATTTTTAATTTGATGATTCTTAACTAACATTCCCTGTTGGGCGGTGATTTAAAAGAATTATAGACGCTTTTCCTACATATTGTTGGATTATGGATGTGGTTGGTTGAAAATAATAATCTGGAGATCTGTGTGAGGAATGTTAATGCTATGAATATTATATATAGTTTGTGACAAAAAGAGATATCTAATCCCTATCTTTGCAGCGATATACAAAAATGTTATAATTATTTTAAATATAAATACTTCTTGTATGAGGAAAACTTATCTACTTTTAACGTTACTTTTGTTGTGCGTGGGAATATCCATACATGCTCAGGTGACGACGGCGAGTATGAGTGGTAAAGTCACGGATACATCATCGGAAGCGATGATCGGAGTGAATATCAAGGCTACGCATACGCCAACGGGTACCGAATACTACACGATTACCCAGCCGAATGGTTCTTATTCTTTTAACAACCTTCGTATCGGAGGCCCTTATGTGGTAGAGTTCTCTTATATTGGATACAATACGGAGAGCCGGACAGGAATAAACTTGGTTTTGGGTGAGGATCTGAAACTGAATGTAGTAATGCGGGAAGATACCCAAGCTCTCGACGAGGTAGTCGTGGTTGCGGATAAGAACCCCATTATTTCAGGAAGTCGTACAGGTGCGCAGGAAATCATCACTCGTGAGAAGATGGATAAGCTGCCTACGATTAACCGTTCTTTGGACGATTTCGTGAAATTAACTCCGATGAGTAGCGGTAAGAATTTTGGCGGTGTCTCTTACCGTTTTAATAATGTAACGGTGGACGGTGCTTCCTTTAATAACTCGTTTGGTCTGGCTTCTGCTCTTGGAGCTTCCGGTACGGAACCGATTTCTTTGGAGGCGCTCGAGCAGGTACAGGTGATGATCGCTCCTTTTGATGTTCGAAATGGAGGATTTACGGGTGCGGGTATTAACTCCGTAACGAAATCCGGTTCGAATGAGTTTCATGCTTCTGTATATATGTACACGAAGAGTCCGTCAATGATGGGATATCGTGTGAAGGATGAGACGATTGGTGTTTCTGAGTTCTCTAACCACCAATACGGTATCAGCTTATCCGGCCCGATCATTAAGAATAAATTATTCTTTTTCATCAATGGTGAGATGGATCGTCAGGAGGAACCGATTTCTTATACGACCGCTAATTCCGCGGCGGATGCGACAGTCTTGCAGGGTTTATCTGATTTCTTAGGTGATGAGCTTGGGTATAATCCGGGTAAATTCGACGTGAATAAGACAAATACTCAAGCGGATCGAATCACGGCTCGTTTAGACTGGAATATCAACTCAAATAATGTGTTGAGCTTAAAATATTATTATTTGAAATCGTTTAATACGAATAACCCTTCTACTTCTGGTGCGCCGAATAACGGACGTGGACCGAATGCGTTCGCTATTCCGTTCTCTTCTTCTTTCTACCGGACGAATAATAACTTCAATATTTGGATGGCCGACTTGAATACGACCATTAATGACCGTATGTCTAACTATTTGAAGATCGGTTATTCCCGTTTGCGTGATTATCGCGATATGGATGGCGGTTACTTCCCGCAAGTGGATATCTTGGATGGTGGCAACAATGCTTATACAACTTTCGGAACCGAGGCAAACTCCTATAATAACCAGTTGAACACTGATATCTGGCAGATACAGGATAACTTCTTGATGAATTTTGGCAAACATCAGATTACGGTTGGAACGCAAAGTGACTATCGTGCCTTTAAGAATGGTTTCGCTCAAAACTATCCGGGTTCTTGGGTGTTTAATTCTGTCGATGATTTCAAGTTCAACGTATTGGCTACAAAACAATACATGGCCGCTCATAACGGAAGTGTACAAGGATTTGATATCCGTGAGTTTAATCCGAAAGATTTTGGATTTGGTTCCAATGTGACGGGTATTACGAACTCTTCTTCTACGGGGTATCAATACTATGCGCAAAGATATTCGATGACGGATGATTTTCCATTCGCCGAGATAAATGTATTCCAGTTAGGTTTGTATGCCCAAGATAAGTGGACGGTAAGTGATAAATTGAACTTGACGTTAGGTTTACGTATCGATGTTCCGTTCTTTATGACTGATTTGCAGTCGAATGATAAAGTCGCCGCCGAGACCTATCGGGATGGCATCAAGATCGATGTTTCTAAATATCCGAACGCCAAACCTCAGTTTTCTCCTCGATTCGGTTTTAACTACAAACCGTTTGACGATGAGAATGGAAGCTTACAGATACGTGGTGGTACGGGACTCTTCACGGGTACTCCTCCTTATGTATGGATCAGTAATCAAGCTGGCAACAATGGTGTTTTGTTTGGTGACCTAAATGTTCGGGCGGTAAAGGATAAAAATGACAATATCATTAGCGACGGCAGACCTTCACTAGGTTTCACCGGAAATATGGATACTTATAAACCGGCTGAAGGTAGCGCTACACGTTCGGATATAGCGATTACGGATCCGGACTTTAAATATCCGAGCTTATGGAAAAGTAATATCGCTGCTGATTATAAGTTTGGTGATGGTTGGGTCGCTACCGTAGAGTTGCTGTATTCAAAAGACATTAACGCTATTTATCATGACAATATCGGATTGTATCGGACCGAGCAATTTGTAAATGACGGTGGAGCGGGTAATGCACGTCCATATTATAATGGCTATTATAGCGATAGAGAAGGAAATCAAAAGGCTGCGAATCATGTCGTGATGCTGCGTAATACCAGCAAAGGACATTCGCTTTATACGACCTTCCAGTTGCAGAAAAACTTTGTTGATGGAATCCTGAAGGGATTGTATTTGAATGGATCTTACTCTTTCGGGCAGTCTAGAGGTGTAACAGACGGAACATCGTCTGTGGCGACTTCCGCTTGGAAGTACCGTGCGGCCTTGGACGGAAATGCGGAAGAAGTAGGTTATACGGCAGGTTCTTTTGATGGTCGTTTGTTATTGTCCGCTTCTTATACGGCTAACTGGAGTAAATATGCGGCAACAAGTTTTGGTTTGATTTATCAGCGTTATCGTCCGTTCCGTTATTCTTATTGTTATAATGGTGATGCGAATGGCGATTCTCAGTTCTCCAATGACTTGATGTATATCCCTGCGAATTTTGACGAGGTAAAAGATCATTTGTTACCGGGCGATTTCGATAGCCAAGAAGATGCATGGAAAGCGATGAATGCCTTTATCGAGCAAGATCCTTATTTGAGCAAACATAGAGGTGAGTATGCCGAACGTAACGGTGCTGTCGCTCCATTTGCGAATCAATTGGATTTGAGCGTTTCTCATGATATAAAGATTTACCAGAAGAATGGTCGCTCACATACTTTGCGCTTTAGTTTCAATATCGCTAACTTCTTGAATTTGTTGAATCGTAATTGGGGTGTGGTACAAACAACCGTTTTGGGTAATCAGCAATATCAGTTCTTGACGATCCCGAAAGGACAAGGCCCGAGTGCGGCGAACAACTATACGTTGAAGTATACGATGGCGAAAGATTTGGACGAAACCTTCAAGGATAATTTGAACGATGTGTCTCGTTGGCAGATGCAATTCGGTATCAAGTATATCTTCTAAAAGAAAAATCTTTCATTAGATAAAATTTAATAATTAGAAGAGGTTCACTATCTTTGTGGACCTCTTTTTTAATTTAATGATATGTGGAATAATCGTATTGAGTTCTTACTCGTTAGTTTCTTTTGTATTTGTTCATTGGCTTTTACCGGTTGCCAAACGAAAAAACAATCGGATCGTTATGTCGTAGTTTTATCAATGGACGGTTTCCGCTCTGATTATCCGTCACGTGCTCATACTCCGACGTTGGATTCTTTGGCGAATGTGGGGGTTCGCTCCACGTTTCGCCCGTGTTATCCCAGCGTGACTTTCCCGAATCATTATAGCATGGCTACCGGATTGCATCCGGATCACCATGGTTTGGTAAATAATTTCTTTTATGACGCGGAGCTTGATAGCTCATACCGGATGGGAAATCTTGATCCGCAATTTTATGGTGGAGAACCTATTTGGAATACGGCGGAACGCCAAGGGGTTCGTACCGCCTCGTTCTATTGGGTAGGTAGTGAGGTGCCTTTAGAGAGTGGTCAGCCTTCAATATGGAAGCCGTTTGATAAATCGGTTCCTTTTTCAGATCGTGCTGATTCCGTGATATCTTGGCTGAAGTTGCCGGAAGATGTGCGTCCTCATTTGATTATGTGGTATATGGAAGAACCGGATGCGATAGGTCATTCCGCTACCCCGGATTCGTCGGCGACCTTGGATGTGGTGGAGAACTTGGATAAAGTCTTGAATCATTTCTTCACGGAAGCCCGTCAGTTGGATATTTTCGATAAGATCGATTTTATCGTTCTTTCGGATCATGGAATGGCCACCTATTATCCCGAGAAATATGTGAACTTGAATGATTATCTACCCCGGGATAGTTTCGATTGTGTTTTTGATGGCGTTCCTACATTATTGTATCCCAAGAAAACCTATGTGGATACTGCCTATGCGATTTTACAGAAAGTGCCGAATATAACCGTATGGAAGAAAAACGAGATTCCTGAGAAATTTGTTTACGGAAAGAATCCTCGAGTTAGTGACTTAGTTGTTTCTCCACATATTGGAACGTATGTAGAATTCCGAGAGAAATCATCTCCCCGTTATGCGGCGACACATGGTTACGATAATTTTACGCCGGAGATGGAGGCCATATTCTATGCGGCAGGTCCCTCGTTCAAGAGACATGCGGAGGTCCCGCAAATGGCGAACGTGAACCTTTACTTGATGATTGCCCGTTTATTGAATATACAACCTGCTCCGAATGATGGGGATAGCGCTGTCGTTCAGCAGCTATTTAAATGATAAGATTGATGCTACCATCTCATTTGACATGACATTACTGCAACCGCCGTGCGGTAATACTGCGGTGGTCTTGCGGTAATTGATGCTTTATTGATATTCGCGTGCCATCTTACGCATGAAGGCGAGACTGCCTTTGGCTAAGGCATCGGCATTGTATTTAGACGGACGCCACAAAGATACGGCTTCCGCCATACCGGGAACAGAATTGGAGAAATTCTCCAAAACTAAATTCCCATTGAAATCGATTTCCTGTAGTCCCCGGAACAAATCATCCCAGCGTACGTTTCCCTCACCCAGCATTCCCCGGTCACTTTCAGTCATGTGAATATGGCGAAGCCGGCTGCCAGCCGCAATAACCGGTTCATAAAAACTCGTCTCTTCTATATTCATATGGAAAGTATCCAGATGCAAAGACAAATTCGGTGCGTTTACGCGTTTGATAAAGCGCAGGACTTCCTCCGCAGAGGTACACATATAACTTTCATAGCGATTGATCGGCTCGATGCCGATCGTGATTCCAGATCGTGCGGCGTATTCGGCAACCTCTGCCCATACCTCACAAAGTGTATTTTCTTCTTCTTGTGTTCGCTGTTTGCCGGAAAAGACCCCGATGCCGGAATGTAAGACACCTCCCAAGTAATCAACCTCCAGTTCGCTCGCTTTATCCAGCGCCTCCTTGATCAGACAAGTCGCTTTCTTGGGATAAAAAGGAATATGCGCTTCTTTGGGAAGATTGAGAGAACAAGTCGCCTTCAATCCGTGTTGTTTCAATTGTCGCTTTACGGTTGGAGCGTCGAACTCCATGGAAGGAGGCAACAAAATTTCCAGTAAATCAAAACCGGCGGCAGATGCTTGCTGGATAGCGAAAAGACCGGCTTCTGGTGTCCACATAGGTGGTATCCAAGAAAGAATGGAAGCTCCGAAAGTAGGATTCATAATCGTATTGTTTTTATTTCGTTAGGGTTACAAAGTAAGTGTTTTTTTGAAGATTTCATTGCGAAGAAAGTGAAATCCTTCACAATGAAATATCATAAATGTCATTTAAAAATAAAAGTTGGTACCCGGACAGAAGATAGGGTGGCTGCTGGTATTATCAATTTCAATCTTATTTTCTCTAGCGAGCCAACCGATAGCGGACCATAGATCCGCATCTGTTAGAGCGGATTTTGCTCTCAACGCCTCAAAACTCCAATGTTGGCCATCTGAAAGCAAATTCCAGATAGCTCCTGCATTTAATCCGATCGATCCTTTTGTCATGATAAAATCTGTTTTTATGTTTATGGTATATAGTGCTTATATTGTTATAACAGATAATATCCGGTAAAAGTATGTTGCGTTGAGATAAATAATCTAAAAAACAAAAATCTCTTGATGCGTTGAATTTTATTCCTTGAAGTCAGTGAATATGGATTCATCATATACATTGTGTTCCTTTTTATCGTGGAATGGATACCATACTTGGGCAAAGAACGGATTTCCTTTAGCGATCTCGTCGTAATTCCAAGGGAGAGGTAAACATTCCGGGCACCAATGGCCTCCTAATAATACTAATGTGGGAGAGGCCTTAAAACGGTGACCGAATTGGCACTCCCAATCGAGTGGAGTCGATAAATCTCCTTTTGTCATGGCCGGTGACAAGCATTTTCCTCCCCTGAATTCCGCGGCTTTACGCATATCCTCGATATTCCATTCTGATTTAGGCTTACTTTCATCATAACCATGATCCAGAAAGACGGGTGTTTCGGAGGGGCGTTCTGTCCGGATCTTATCCCAACCCGGGATTGCTTGCCAATCCTCATACGAGCCAAAATATGCGGATATACGATCTTGGTGTCTGTTCTTGATCCAGTTACGAGTTCCCAGTCCCGGCTTTTTAGCGATGGCTCCCATACCCAGTTTTATGAAGATAGGAGGGACGATCTTTGCTAGGTGGAAATACCAAGGGACTTGGCTGGCCATCCATTTAAAATAATCGTCGCAAGTTTGGTTACTGCGGAAATGCAGATATCCTTCCAATAGATCTGAATCGGTATACCATTGTCCGTGGAAATTACGGATAGCGAACCAGTTCGGTTCGAATATTTTCTCTGGGGCGGGACAGCCAATCGCTTTTAACAATTTACTCTCAAACTCATAATTCGTCAGGCGGAAAGACGGGCCGCTACTAATATTATAGAAACGGTTCCAAAACTTATCCGGCACCTCCTCCTCGCATACATTCGCTAGTAAGCGACCGGAATCCTCGGCGGTAGCCCATTCCAGCACGCCGTCTAGCGGTACGTGGAATGTGATTGGGTCCGAACCCTTGAATAATAATTCGGGGCATAAGATACCGGTTTGGCGAAGGCACGCCCAATGTTTAATACCCGACTCCACGAAAATACGTTCGGCTATTGTCTTTGAGATGGCATAATGATCATAGACACTTATATTGATCGGATCTCCCGTACGTCCCCAATGAACAGGTGCGTTACGGTGGCCGGTTTGCGCTACGGAGCCGATATAGACTACCTTGATCCGGTCTGAGTTCGGTTGTGCTTTTACGGCATCCACGATATATTGGGCGGCGGTCGTGTTTACTTTCAAGGTTTTTTTAGGGAAATAATCCGCTGCCGGGGAAACCATTCCACCTACATGCAATACGTAGTCCGCCCCCATTACTCCATTTAAGACATCTTGATAATTTGTCAAGTCTCCCCAAACGATACGGATCCCTGCCATGGCCTCATATGCGGCTAATTTCTCTTTATTGATTTTGCTTGGACGAGCCAAAAGTGTTATATTAAAACGATCTAGCCGCTTGGACAACTCGACCAATCCGGCATGTCCCATCGTCCCGGTGGCTCCGGTCAGAAAGACGGTCTTTTTACTTTTCATGATATAATTTAGTGTATAATGAAAGACTTAGGATACTATCGGGTAGCGAAGGTATATAAAAAAAAACTCCCAACCAATAGATTGAGAGCTTTTGTAGTGGATACGAGAATCGAACTCGTATTACATGCGTGAGAGGCATGTGTCCTAACCGTTAGACGAATCCACCATTTAGGTGTCATTGTTTTTGTTTGACGATGCAAAGGTAGATATATTTTTTAATTCTGCAATAGTTGAACCGAGTTTTTTTGAAGAAAAAGTGTGTTTTTTATCAAAATGCCAAGAAAACGGGGAGAATACCACTAAAAGGCGTTAAAAGTAGTTGCGATTTCATTGTTTTTTCATTGTCGGTACTGTTTATTTATTCTACCTTTGCCATCTGTAATTGAACAAAATAGTATTGAACATTACTAATACCAGTTTAATAAACAACTAATATTATGGCAGAACTTAAAGAAAAACTTTTCTCAGAATTCGCTCCTGTGTCTACTGAAGAGTGGATGGCGAAGATAACGGCCGACCTGAAAGGGGTACCGTTTGAGAAAAAGCTTGTTTGGAAGACAGGCGAAGGATTTAATGTAAATCCTTTCTATCGTGCAGAAGACATCGAGGGTTTAAAGACTACAGAGTCTCTTCCCGGTGAATTCCCTTATGTTCGTGGAACGAAGAAAGACAACGATTGGAAGGTACGCCAGAACATTGAAGTTTGCTGCTTCAAGGGTGCTAATGAGAAAGCACTTGACCTTTTGACGAAAGGTGTTACTTCTCTTGGGTTCATCATCAAAGGTGATGAGGTGAACGAGGAGAATATAGCTACTTTATTAGAAGGTATTTGTCCGGCTTCCGTAGAATTGAACTTCAACACTTGCAACTGCAAAGCGGAGAAGTTGATCGGTATCTTGGCTGACTACTTCAAAGGCAAGGGTGTCGACGCAGAGAAGTGCTACGGTTCTGTAAACTATGACGCTTTCAAGAAACCTTTAGTAAAAGGTAAAGAAAACAGTGAGTGGGTAGAAGGTGCCGCAGCTGTGCTCAAAGCTGGACAGGCTTTGCCTAACTACCGTGTATTGGCTGTAAATGCGTTCCTTTTCAACAATGCTGGCGCTTACATTTCTCAGGAATTAGGTTACGCCTTGGCTTGGGGTAACGAATTGATGGCAAAACTTACCGAGGCTGGTTTCACCGCTGACGAGGTTGCCAAGAAAATCAAATTCAATTTTGGTATCAGCTCTAACTACTTCATGGAAATCGCTAAGCTCCGTGCGGCTCGTTGGTTGTGGGCCGAGATCGTAGCCGCTTATAAGCCGGCCTGCGAATGCGCTTGCAAGATGGTTGCTCACGCACAGACTTCAGAGTGGAACATGACGGTTTACGATGCTCACGTAAACTTGCTTCGTTCTCAAACTGAGGCTATGTCTGCCGCTCTTGCCGGCGTAGACTCTATCACGGTTCGCCCGTTTGATAAGATTTACCAGACTCCAGACGATTTCTCTGAGCGTATCGCACGTAACCAACAATTATTATTGAAGGAAGAGTGCCACTTGGATAAGGTCGTTGACCCGTCTGCCGGTTCTTATTATGTAGAGGTATTGACGAATTCCTTGGCTGATGTCGCTTGGAAGTTGTTCTTGGAGGTTGAGGAAAAAGGAGGATTCTCCGTTGCCGTGAACGCAGGTGAGATCCAAAATGCCGTTAACGCTTCGAATGTAGCTCGTAAGAAAGCGGTTGCTACCCGTCGTGAGATCTTGTTGGGTTCTAACCAGTATCCTAACTTCACGGAAGTAGCTGCCGATAAGATTCAAGAAAAAGGTTCTTGCTGTTGTGGCGGTGGTCATTGCGGTGAGGCAACGATCCCGGCTCTAGATTTCTCTCGCGGCGCTTCTGAATTCGAGGCTTTGCGTATGACGACAGAGAAGAGTGGCAAGACTCCGAAGGTATTTATGTTGACGATAGGTAACTTGGCGATGCGTTTGGCTCGTTCACAGTTCTCCGCTAACTTCTTCGCTTGTGCCGGATATAAGATAATTGATAACTTAGGCTTCGATACGGTTGAGGCTGGTGTTGAGGCTGCTGTCAAGGCGGGTGCCGAGATCGTGGTTCTTTGCTCTAGTGATGACGAGTATGCAGAATTCGCTCCTGCCGCTTACAAGGCTTTGGCCGGACGTGCCGAATTCGTTGTAGCCGGAGCTCCTGCTTGCGCGGACGACTTGAAGGCTCAAGGTATCGACCAGTTCGTAAATGTAAAGAGCAATGTGCTTGAGACATTGAAAGCATTCAACGCTAAATTAGGAATCGCTTAAGTATAAACAATTATGAGACCAGATTTTAAAAACATAGATATAAAGAATGCCGGATTCGCAGCTACAAACGCTGCCGAATGGGCAAAAGCCAATGGCATCGAGCCCAATTGGAAAACACCCGAGCATATCGAGGTGAAACCTGTATATACAAAAGAAGACTTGGAGGGTATGGAGCACTTGAACTATGCTTCCGGTTTGCCTCCTTATCTACGTGGCCCGTACAGCGGTATGTACGCTATGCGTCCTTGGACAATCCGTCAGTACGCAGGTTTCTCTACCGCTGAGGAGTCTAACGCTTTCTATCGCCGTAACTTGGCTTCCGGTCAGAAAGGTTTGTCCGTTGCGTTCGACCTTCCGACTCACCGTGGTTACGATGCCGACAACGAACGTGTGGTTGGTGATGTAGGTAAAGCGGGTGTATCTATCTGTTCCTTGGAGAACATGAAAGTGTTATTCGATGGTATTCCTTTGAACAAGATGTCTGTTTCCATGACCATGAATGGTGGTGTGCTTCCGGTATTGGCATTCTATATCAACGCAGGTTTGGAGCAAGGTGCTAAGTTGGAGGAAATGGCCGGTACGATCCAGAACGATATATTGAAAGAGTTCATGGTACGTAATACCTATATCTATCCGCCTGAGTTCTCCATGAAGATTATCGCTGATATCTTCGAGTACACCTCTCAGAAGATGCCGAAGTTCAACTCTATCTCTATCTCCGGTTATCATATGCAGGAGGCTGGTGCTACGGCTGATATCGAGATGGCTTATACGTTGTGCGACGGTATGGAATATCTTCGTGCCGGTATCAACGCCGGTATCGATGTGGATGCGTTCGCTCCCCGTTTGTCATTCTTCTGGGCTATCGGTGTAAATCACTTCATGGAGATCGCCAAGATGCGTGCGGCTCGTATGTTGTGGGCGAAGATCGTGAAGAGCTTCGGCGCTAAGAACCCGAAATCATTGGCATTGCGTACACATAGCCAGACTTCCGGTTGGTCATTGACCGAGCAAGATCCGTTCAATAACGTAGGACGTACTTGTATCGAGGCTATGGCCGCTACATTAGGACATACACAATCTTTGCATACGAACGCATTGGATGAGGCGATCGCTTTGCCGACCGACTTCTCTGCTCGTATCGCTCGTAATACACAGATTTACATTCAGGAAGAGACTAAGATCTGTAAGGAGATCGACCCGTGGGCTGGTTCTTACTATGTAGAGTCTTTGACGAATGAGTTGGTACATAAAGGTTGGGCATTGATCCAAGAGATCGAGAGCATGGGTGGTATGGCGAAAGCCATCGAGACAGGTCTTCCTAAGATGCGTATCGAGGAAGCTGCCGCTCGTACACAGGCTCGTATCGACTCTGGTGTTCAGACCATCGTTGGTGTTAACAAATATCGTTTGCCGAAGGAAGATCCGATCGATATCCTTGAGATCGATAATACAGCCGTACGTAACGAGCAGATCGCCGCTTTGAAGGAGTTGCGTGCTAACCGTGACGAAGCCGCTGTTCAAAAAGCTTTGGCTGATATCACGGAGTGCGTGAAGACGAAGAAGGGCAACTTATTAGAGTTGGCTGTTAAGGCTGCTGGCTTGCGTGCGTCATTGGGAGAGATCTCCGATGCTTGCGAGGTGGTTGTAGGTCGTTATAAAGCAATCATTAGAACTATTTCAGGCGTGTATTCATCAGAAACTAAGAAAGACGCAGACTTCCAGAAAGCTTGCGAGCTTTGCGAGCAATTCGCTAAGAAAGAAGGCCGTCAGCCTCGTATCATGATCGCTAAGATGGGTCAGGACGGACACGACCGTGGCGCTAAGGTTGTCGCTACTGGTTATGCGGACTGTGGTTTCGACGTAGATATGGGACCGTTGTTCCAGACTCCGGCCGAGGCTGCCCGTCAAGCTGTGGAGAACGACGTTCACGTAATGGGCGTTTCTTCTTTGGCCGCTGGTCATAAGACGTTGGTTCCGCAGGTTATCGAGGAGTTGAAGAAACTAGGTCGTGAGGACATCATCGTTATTGCTGGAGGTGTAATCCCGGCTCAAGACTATGACTTCTTGTATAAGGCTGGCGTTGCCGCTATCTTTGGCCCGGGTACTTCCGTATCGAAGGCAGCTTGCCAGATCCTTGAGATCTTGTTAGGCGAATAAATAGAGTTTAGACCTTACGGTTTTTAAATAAAGAGAGGCTGGACAATTGATTTTGTCCGGCCTTTTTTAGTATTGTATGCGGGTTTATGTACTTTTGTAGCGATTATTCAATTAAAAAGGGAAAGAATCATGGGAATCGTTATAGGTATAGATGTGGGAGGTAGCACGACCAAGATCGTCGGCGTGGAGGATAAGAAGATCAAGAACCCGATGTTCGTGAAAGCTACCGATCCGGTAACCTCTTTATTCGGAGCCTTCGGTAAGTATATTTATGATAATAACATCTCGCTCTCGAATATAGAGAAAGTGATCTTGACGGGTGTAGGTAGCGCCTATATCGATCAACCTTTATATGGCTTACCAACTGCGAAGACGGATGAGTTCCTTGCGAATGGGCTAGGGGCGCAATATAATACGGGACTGGACAGTCTATTGGTGGTCAGCATGGGAACGGGTACCTCCTTTGTCAAGGTACAAGGCTCCACGATCGAGCATATCGGGGGATTGGGTATCGGTGGCGGAACAATCCTCGGCTTGTCTAAGCTATTATTGAAAACGCATGACTTTCACCAAATAGCGTCTTTGGCCGAGCACGGTTCCTTGAATGATATCGACTTGCATATCCGGGATATTACGCCGCATCCGCTACCCGGCCTGCCGCTGGACGTGACAGCCTCTATTTTCGGAAAAGCGGACGCGAACGCTAAGGTTGAGGATATCGCTCTCGGTATCGTTCATATGGTCTTGCAGACCATCGGACAAGGAGCTGTTTTCGCCTCGTTAAATGGCGATATCAAGAATATCGTATTGATCGGTAACCTGACTCGCTTGCCACAATGCCCGGATATTTTCCCCCGTCTGGAGGAGATGTGCGATGTCCATTTCAAGATACCGGAGTATGCCGAATATCGCACGGCTATCGGGGCGGCTTTATGCTATATCAGGAACCGGGAATATAAGGATATTTTTTGTGGAAAGTGTTAGGCTACATCAAAACTTTATGTATCTTTGCTACATGCTTTGTTCCCTTTCGGCAATCGCCGGATAGGGATTAAAAGGGAATCGGGTGAGAATCCCGGACAGTCCCGCTGCTGTAAGCTTCATAAACGGGTTGAGCAATACTGTTGCCACTGTTCATTCAAGTGAATGGGAAGGCGCTTAAGACCGGAAGTAAGTCAGAAGACCTGCAAGGCGTGTATATTTTCGACGGCTTCGAGGAAAGGCCGGAAGAGAACGCAAGAACCGTATCCGGTTTTTACTATTCTTTATCCAAGGTTTTCTTATCAAGTCGTCTCATGGTTTCGGATAATTATTTTGCCATAATAATTAGGGAAAGAAGCATGAATCTGACCGACGGGATGAGCTCCGTGTGTAAGATGCATGCTTTCTTTGCGTTTAAAGGACTGGGGTATTCCGTGAACACTCTATAGAGAATATTTGTTTATTATTAGAAAAGTGCGTTTATTTGCAACGAGTAATTAACAAAAGAAGTATGAATATGAAGAAAATTGTGGGACTTGTTATGGTTGCCTTGCTAGCGTTGATGGCGCTTCCGGCGAACGCTCAGCTTAAATTCGGTATCAAGGGAGGTGTGAATATATCGTCTGTTCATTTCAACTCGGACGTGTTGAAAGCGGATAACGTAACCGGCTTCCAAGTGGGTCCGATGATCGAGACGACCTTACCGTTGGTCGGTGTCGGGATCGATGCGGCAGTGTTGTATTCGCAAAAAGGTTTGGAAACGACCTCGGCTGGCGGGGTGAAGACTTCGATGAAGACGGATTATATCGATGTTCCGGTCAACTTGAAATGGAAATTCGGCTTACCGATCGTCAAGGCGTATCTGGCAGCCGGTCCGTATATCGGTTTCCGTGTAGGCGGTGATAAGTTTTGGGATATCCCGGGTTCCGTAGCGGATCAGGTGAAGGCGAAGAATTTCAGCGCAGGTCTTAACTTCGGTGCCGGCGTGGAGCTGATCAGTCACTTGCAGGTGGGTTTCAATTATGGTCTGGGACTGACTGATAACTATAGTATTGAGAAGGTGAACCTCTCCGACGGTGCCGGAAAGAACCGTGGATGGTCTATCACGGCAGCGATCTTGTTCTAAATAGGTGAAAATAAAATGAGAGAGGCTGGGCTTTAGAAGTCCGGCCTTTTTTGTTATTTTTGGGCTCGTAATGAAACACCTGTTTGAATGAAATACGCGGACGTCATACTTCCCCTTCCTTTGGAGAATAGCTATACCTATCGGATACCCGAAGATCTGGAGAGAGCCGTGACTCCCGGTTGCCGGGTGATCGTGCATTTCGGGAAGAAACGATATTATACGGCTATCGTCATGGAGGTACACGACCGGGAACCGGTATCCGATTTTGAGACGAAGGAGATCTACGCTTTGCTGGATGCCACGCCGGTGCTCCGCCGTCCGCAACTCCGTTTCTGGAAATGGATATCTTCTTATTATATATGTAAGCTGGGCGACGTGTATAAGGCGGCCTTGCCTTCCGGCTTAAAGTTGGAAAGCGAGACGGCGGTTACTTATAATGAGGATTTCGAGGCCACCGCCCCCTTGCGCCCGAACGAGCAAGCGGTACTGGATGCTTTTAGCGGGGTTTTGAAATTGACGATCTCGGAGTTGGAGAAGAAGACCGGTCTTCGAAATGTTGTCCCGATCGTCTCTTCCTTGATGGTGAAAGGGGCGGTCGAGGTGAGCGAGGAGCTAAAGCGAGGATTCGTTCCCAAGACACAGGCGTTTATCCGTTTGGCCGAGGCTTACCGGGATGAGACGAAATTACAGGCGGTGTTCGAGGATTTGAAACGAGCGAAGAAGCAAGAGCTTCTGCTGGTCAGCTTCTTGGATTTAAGCCATACCTTGAATCCCGCTTTATCGAAGGAGCTTTCCAAGAAAGAGCTATTGGAACGCAGTGGTTATACCTCTGCGGTATTGGAGGGGCTGCTGAAACGGGGTATCTTGGAGAGTTACGAGAAAGAGGTGGGTCGTTTGCAAGTATCTGTCTGCCGCTTGCAAGAGCCGAATCCGCTCAGTCCGGCGCAAGAGAAAGCCTATGGAGAGATCCATGAGGCTTTCAAGACGAAGGAGGTCTGCTTGCTTCATGGCGTGACTTCCAGTGGTAAGACCGAGATATACGTCCGTTTGATCCATGAGGTCTTGCGGCTGGGGCGGCAGGTTTTATATATGTTGCCGGAGATCGCTATCACGACCCAGATCACGGAACGGCTGGCGAAATTATTCGGGGATAAGCTATTGGTCTACCACTCTAAGTTCTCGGATAACGAGCGGGTGGAAGTTTGGAATAAGCTATTGCATAACGACGAGCCTATGCTGGTATTGGGGGTCCGTTCGTCCCTCTTCCTTCCGTTTAAGGACTTGGGCTTGATTATCGTGGACGAGGAGCATGAGAATACGTATAAGCAGCAGGACCCGGCACCCCGTTACCATGCCCGTAACGCTGCCATCGTCTTGGCGGGTATGCACGGCGGTAAGACCTTATTGGGTTCCGCCACCCCCTCCATCGATTCTTATTTCAACGCTACGGCGGGGAAATACGGTCTGGTTGAGTTATCTACCCGCTACGGTGATTGCTTGATGCCGGAGATTATTACGGTGGACGTGAAGGAGCTAAAGCGCAAGAAGATCATGAAAGATACCCTTTTCTCCCCTCTGTTGGTGGAGAAGGTGCGGGAGGCCCTATCCCGGGGCGAGCAGGCGATCCTATTCCAGAACCGCCGGGGATTCGCCCCGATGATCGAGTGCCGAGGGTGCGGGTGGGTGCCTCGTTGCGTGAATTGCGACGTTAGCCTTACCTACCACAAGGCGCATAATCAGCTGGTTTGCCATTATTGCGGTTATACCTACCGCTTGCCGCAGGTATGTCCCGAGTGTAAGGGGACGGAGTTCAAGATGCAAGGCTTCGGTACGGAGAAGGTAGAGGAGGAGATCGCTGGGCAATTCCCAGCGGCGAAGGTGGAGCGGCTGGATTTCGATACGGCCCGTACCCGCACGGCTTACGAGCGGATCATCTCGGATTTCGAGAAGGGGAAGACACAAATCTTGATTGGTACCCAGATGTTGTCGAAGGGATTGGATTTCGGGAATGTCAGCGTGGTCGGAATCCTGAGTGCCGATAGCCTGATGAATTTCCCTGACTTCCGGGCGCACGAGCGGGCTTATCAATTGATGGTACAGGTTAGCGGACGTGCCGGACGACGGGATAAGCGGGGTACGGTGATCTTGCAGACTACTCAGCCGGAGCATCCTTTGATCCGTATGGTGCAGCATTTTGCTTATAAGGAAATGGTGAGCTTGCAATTGAGCGAGCGTAGTATGTTCCGTTACCCGCCTTACTACCGTTTGATCGTCTTGATCCTTCGGAGTCGGAATGAGGAGGCTTTGCAGGAAATGTCTGCTTTATACGCCGAGAAACTTCGTGCTCGTTTGGGTGAGCGGGTGTTGGGGCCGGTTACGCCGCCTATCACTCGGGTACAGACGCTTCATATCAAGAAGATCGTCTTGAAGATCGAGATATCCGCCGGGATCGCTCCGCTTCGTGAGATATTGGAGGGTATTCATACTGAGATGCAAGGATATGTACCGTTTAAGCAGTTGCTGGTTCATTATGATGTGGACCCGGCTTGAGAATTGAAAATGGAGAATTGAAAATTGAAAATTAATGGAAAGGAGCTTAGTGATGAAGGAGGAGAAGGTACGGTTGTTGTTTGTGTGCTTGGGGAATATATGTCGCTCTCCGTCGGCGGAGGCAGTAATGAAGAGGTTGGTGAAGGATGCGGGATTGGGAGATCGGATTGAGATCGATTCCGCCGGGATCACCGGGTATCATGAAGGAGACCGGGCGGATTCACGGATGCGGGCGCATGCGGCCCGTAGGGGATATGTGTTGGATTCGATCTCCCGTCCGGTACGTCAGTGGGACTTCCATGACTTCGATTTGATTATCGGCATGGACGACCAAAATATAACGGACTTGAAACGGATGGCTCCCGATCTGGAATCCGTCGCTAAGATACATCGGATGACCGAGTTCTCCCGGAATAAGTTGTACGATCACGTCCCGGATCCTTATTATAGCGGTGCCGAGGGCTTCGAGCTGGTCTTGGATCTATTGGAAGACGCTTGCGCCGGGTTGTTGGAATATTGCCGATTATTACGATGCCCATCGTAAGGTTGCTAGAATGCCCATTGTAAGATGCTTATAACTGCGATTATAAGAACCTTACAATAGGCATTATGGTTCTGTGCCGATGGCTGTATGCCTATCTGCTTGATAATTATTGTTTTTTCAAGTCCGGATAGCTGATTCGGGTATGGAACATGGTTTTCAGTTTGTCTACGAATACGCTCTTTATGGTCTCCACGTCCTTGAAGGTCAGCGGAGCGCTCTTTAGCAAGCCGTCGGCGATCTGCCCGTCGATGATCTTGTTCACCAAGGCGCTGATACTCTCTTCGGTATGTTCCTTCAAGCTGCGGGAGGCGGCTTCCACGGAATCGGCCATCATCAGTACGGCGGTCTCCTTCGAGAAGGGATTCGGGCCGGGGTAGGTGAATAGCTCGTCGTTAATCGGCTTGTCCGGGTATTGGTTCTTGAAAGAGTTGTAAAAATACTTCGCCTTGCCACGCCCGTGGTGCGTACGGATGAAGCTGATAACCGCCTTGGGTAACAGGGCCTTCTCGGCGATCTTCACGCCCTCGGTGACGTGGCTGATGATGATCTGCGCGCTTTGGTCGAACGATAACTGGTTATGCGGGTTCACGCTCGATTGGTTCTCGGTGAAGAAGACGGGGTTGCTCATCTTCCCGATGTCGTGATAAAGGGCGCCGGTACGTACCAGTTGGGCGTTGGCGCCGATCTTGGCGGCCGCCTCGGAAGCGAGGATGGATACCTGCAAGGAGTGCTGGAACGTGCCCGGGCAAGTCTCGCTAAGCTTTTTCAAGATCGGGTTGTTGATGTTGGACAGTTCCACCAAGGTGATGTCCGATACGTAGCCGAACGTCTTCTCCAGCATATATACCAATACGTAGGTGAACATGACGAGGATGAAGTTGATGCCGAAATAGAGCATCATCATCCAGTTGATCTTATTCAGGTTCGCCTCTTGGAACAACGTGAGGCTCATGTAGCAGATGGCGTACGAGAGGAAGATGAAGAATGCGCACCGGATCAGTTGTGAACGTTCGCTCAGGTTTCTCAGGCTGAACGTCACGACCATGCCCGCTATGGTTTGTAGCAACAGGAACTCATGCGGGAAAGGTACCATCAACGAGCAGATCAGCACGATGATAAGGTGCGTGAAAAGCGCCGTCCGGGAATCGAAGAAGGTACGTACTACGATCGGTACGATGGCGAACGGCAATATATATACGTTGAATAATGCGTAGGTAACACATAGTTCCGTAAGGATGCAACTCACGAATATGCAGAGGATCAAGAATAGTACGTTCTTCCGGTTGTGGAATATCTTCAAGCGGAAAGACCATAGGTAGAGCCAGAAACAGAACATTAGCCCGAAGACGAGCACGAATTGCCCGGCCAATATGATGCCTTGCGTCTGCGTGCCTCCGGTCTTGGCCTCGTGTATGGCCTTTAGGGAACGGAGCACGTTGTAGGTATGGTTGTCGATGATCTCGCCCCGGTCTACGATACGTTCTCCGGCTTGTACCATGCCGTTGGCGATCGATACGCCCTGTAGCATATCCTCCTTGATCTTGTCGGACATGTCAGCGGCATAGGATATGTTCTCGGTGAGGTAGTTATTGATGTCACACGATTGCAGGATGGATTTGTCCAGCCGTGACGGGCAGTTGTTGATAATGAACTCGTAGGCGGTGCGCACGGTGAAGAAGTCGCTCACGTAGCGGGGCTGTGCGATGGCGTTCTCCAAGAGGTTGACACGGGAGTATTCCTCTTTCCGTAGCTCGTCCAGATCCTGCGACGAGATGATACCGTTCTTGTATAAGTTAATTAGACTGCTCTCGATGTACTGCATGTAAGCGGGGGATACTTTGCTTCGCAGGCTATTGTCGTTATTGTAGTTGGTGCGCAGTTTCTCGATCTCTTCCTTTTGGATGCCGGGGTTCATGCGGTAATAAGGCTCGAACTTACGGAGTACGCTGTCTTTCTCCGCTTTTACCTCGTCGTCGGTCTTGTAGATCGGGAAATCGCTCGGGGCGGTGAGTAATCCATATCTCCAAGGCTTGCCCTCATAGAACTGATAACGGAATTTTCCCTCCCGGGGGAAGAAGTAGGCGATAAGTAACGCGGTCACCACGAAGTAGACCACGGTCGGTATATTGTAATTCTTCTGTTTCATATAGATTCCTTTTAGCGTCCGAAATATACGTAAAAAACTTCACTAAGCGGAAAAAAAGGCGTACTTTTGCCCCATTATTATAGAATGTAAGTATTATGACTCAAAGAAAAGTAAGAGTACGCTTTGCGCCTAGTCCTACGGGGGCGCTGCATATCGGAGGTGTCCGCACGGCTTTATACAACTATTTATTCGCTAAACAGAATGGCGGTGATATGATTCTCCGTATCGAGGATACGGATTCCCAACGCTTCGTTCCCGGGGCGGAAGACTATATCATCGAGGCCTTGACTTGGCTAGGTATCAAGTTCGACGAGGGCGTGAGCTTCGGCGGCAACTACGGCCCGTATCGCCAGAGCGAGCGTCGTGAGATCTACAAGAAGTATGTCGATCAATTGCTGAACGATGGCCATGCTTATATAGCGTTCGATACGCCTGCCGAGTTGGAGGAGAAACGGAAGGAGATCGCCAATTTCCAATACGACGCCTCTACCCGTTCGCTAATGCGCAACTCGTTGACACTTTCCCCTGAAGAGGTTCAGAACCTAATCGAGTCCGGTCATCAGTATGTGGTTCGTGCTAAGATCGAGCCGAATGAGGATATCCATGTGAATGACTTGATCCGTGGCGAGGTCGTTATCAACTCCTCTATCTTGGATGATAAAGTATTATATAAATCGGCTGACCAATTGCCTACTTACCACTTGGCGAATATCGTTGACGACCATTTAATGGAGGTTACCCATGTGATCCGTGGTGAGGAGTGGTTGCCGAGCGCGCCGCTTCACGTATTATTATATCGTTTTTTCGGTTGGGAAGATACGATGCCTAGTTTCGCCCACCTGTCGTTGCTGTTGAAACCGGAAGGTAATGGTAAGTTGAGCAAGCGTGACGGCGATCGTCTGGGCTTCCCTGTATTCCCCTTGGAATGGCACGATCCGAAGACGGGTGATGTCTCATCGGGCTATCGTGAGAGTGGCTACTTCCCCGAGGCTGTCGTAAACTTCCTTGCTTTGCTGGGTTGGAATCCGGGTAACGATCAAGAGGTGATGAGCATGGATGATTTGATCCGTTTGTTCGACCTGTCTCGTTGCAGCAAGAGCGGTGCTAAGTTCGATTATGAGAAAGGCAGATGGTTTAACCATCACTATTTGCTGGAGAAGAGTAATACGGAGATCGCTGACCTATTCTTGCCGATCGTGGAAAGCCACGGTATCCAGACTACCCATGCTTATGTAGAGAAAGTAGTCGGCATGATGAAAGGCCGTGTCAATTTCGTGAGTGAGTTATGGGATCTTTGCTCTTTCTTCTTTATCGCCCCGACGGAGTACGATGAGAAGACTCGCAAGAAACGCTGGAAGGAAGATTCGGCTGTTCAATTGGGTGAGTTTATCGAGCAATTGCGTGCCCGTGAGCCGTTCGACGTAGAAGGTACCGAGAACGAGTGCAAGGCTTGGATCGAGAGCAAGGGATATCATTTGGGGAATATCATGAACGCCGCCCGTCTGGCCTTGGTTGGCGAGGGCAAGGGCCCCGGCATCTTTGATATCACCGAGGCTTTAGGTAAAGAGGAGTCTATCCGCCGTATCCAACGGGCTATCGAGATATTAAAATAATCATGTACAGTTTAGCAATACATCTCTACGCTTTTGTAGTCGCTTTGATCTCGCCTTTCCATAAAAAGGCGAGACTGATGCGATTCGGGCAATGGAAAACAAATTCCATACTTCGTGAGAAGATCGACCGGAACGCTAAATACATCTGGTTCCATGCCTCCTCGCTGGGCGAGTTCGAGCAAGGGCGTCCTATGATCGAGAAGATCAAGGCGGAACATCCGGAGTATAAGGTGTTGCTGACTTTCTTTTCTCCCTCTGGCTATGAGGTACGGAAGAATTACAAGGGAGCGGACGTGATCTGCTATCTTCCTTTCGATACGCCTTTCCGGGTGAAGAAGTTCCTGAATTTGGCGAACCCGGCGATCGCCATATTTATCAAGTACGAGTTTTGGGGGAACTATTTGCGTGAGTTGCGGAAGCGGGGAATACCGGTTTATATCATTTCCGCTATATTCCGCCCCGACCAGCTATTTTTCCAATGGTTCGGAAAGCCGTACCGGAAGATGCTATCTTATTTTAATCATCTTTTTGTTCAGGACGAGCGTTCGATGAAACTCTTGAACGAGTTCGGTATCACGAATGTGACGGTGACCGGCGATACCCGTTTTGATCGGGTGTTGGATGTCCGTAAGCAAGCTCGTGAGCTTCCGTTTATCGAACGTTTCTTGGAAAGCAAGGAGGGTAAGAGGCCGATCGTGATGGTGGCCGGCAGTTCATGGCCTCAAGACGAGGCGATCTTTATCCCTTATTTCCATGAGCATCCGGAGATGAAGTTGATTATCGCCCCGCATGAGATTCACCGGGAACATCTCCTTTCTATCGAGGCGATGCTAAAACGTCCGTCCGTCCGTCTATCGGAGGCGCATGAGGATGATCTGGCCGATAAGGATTGCTTGATCATCGACAGTTTCGGACTCTTATCTTCCATTTATCGCTATGGACAGATCGCTTATATCGGTGGTGGTTTCGGAGCGGGTATCCACAACACGTTGGAAGCCGCCGTTTATGGGATGCCGGTCTTATTCGGCCCGAGATACCATAAGTTTAAGGAGGCGAAGGATCTGATCGCCGTAGGTGGTGGTTTCTCCATCACAGACGATTCCACTTTCCGAACGAAGATGGACGAGTTATTGACCGACCCGACAGCCTTGGAAACCTCCGGGCAAGCTGCCGGTGATTTTGTGAAAAACAGTGTAGGAGCGACGGATCAGATCTTGCGGCAAATCCATATCCGTTAATAGATAAAGCCGGGTTTGCTATTCGAGTGATTGTATGCCCAGACTCTTTTGATATAGCAATGGAATACGGATGAGATAGATGTACGGATTGGTAATTGAACGATTCGCATTGTCTATCTCATCCGTATTTTATTTTAATCCTCTTCAGCGAACATCGGGTCCCAAGCGGGAAGGCGAGTCGGTGTTTGTTTCAAGATCTCTTTTACTTGATCCGTGATGTACTTCTTGTTGACTACCAGACGGAACATATACTCATTAAACCATTGGTCTGTCATGATGAGGTGGCCGGCGTTCGCTCCGGGGCCCCAACTATTCTCAACCATCCATTTCTTCGGCTTTCCATTTGCGTCGAGGTCAACAGCCATCAAGGTCATGGCGTGTGAGGAACCGCTGGCGAATGTTTGGATACGTTGTTTCTTATCCATGCCGAAAGTCGTACCCATCAGTGAACCGTAATCGTAGAAGTTTACATCCAGAATACCTCTGTCACGATCGAAGAACTTGCCCACGTCGCAAGAGAAATACATCATGGTGCTGTCCTTGATGGAAGCGATAGCCATTTGTTTGATATCCTCGATCGGAAGGTTTACGTACGTCCAGTTCTTGCCATCGTAAGCGTGGCGGTCGTAATCGATCTCATACAGCTTATAATAATCGCGGCTCGGATCGTTCATCAACATGACATAGTTGTTTTTCAAATCGTCCCCGATATATTCTTGGAAGAAGGACTGAGGCGTATATTCCTTCGTCTCTACCGGATTCCCTTTAGCGTCTTTGCGAGTCCACGTGAATTTCGTAGGCGGCTCTCCCAAGTTCAATACGAGCATACGGTAAATCGTACCTAGCATCTCTGTTTTCTTTTTCTCCAGATCCGCTACGGTCGTGCCTTTGGTCGTAGACAGGTCGCGAAGTTGCAAGCCGTATTCTTTCAGCTTTAATCCGATCAGGTTGCTCATGCGTCCGGTACTGTTGCTACTGTTGGTCTCTACCATGACCTCGGCGGGAACCACGCCATACTTGGTCAAGATATCGGAGACACCCGTGAACTGCCCTCCGTCTCCGATCGGGTTCTTGAATAACCATTCCACCATCTTGTCGTCCATCGGTTTCAGACGAGTATCGATGATGCCCTGTAAGAAAAGGTTCGCTTTCTCCAATTGATCCCAGAAGAAAGAATAATTCTGGGAGAATTGGAATTCACCCATGTCGTATTTATGGATCGCCTGCGCACGGAATACGTTCAATCCCGTGAAAAGCCAGCAACGGCCCGAGGAACGTTGGTTGGAGATCCCTTTGCTCTCTACCTTATTGGAGAAGTAAGTATCCAAATTGTTCTTGCTCTCCCCATTAACGGCAAGCTTGTTGATGTCGTTATTGGTGATTGCGTTACGGATCGCCTTATCGGCCGGCGTTCCCTGATAAGACTGTTTGATTTGCTGCAACATCGTGGGTGAGATGCCTCCACCGCTTTGTTGTCCGTGAGCCGATAGCGTGATGCCTAAAGCCAAGGCCGCTATCCATAAATTGTTTTGTTTCATGATATGTAAGTTGATTAATAAATTATGTTATTTCTTTTTAGGCCATACCAGACCGTCTTGCCGGATATTCCATACCGTACCGTCCGATGTGGGTAGCGATATCTCGTACATAGAAGGTGTCGTATGTATTTCCAGTTGATTGGCGATCTCTTGCGGGCATAGCTTGTTTGCCTTCAAGTCGTTGATGTTATTGGCATAATGCCCGAAGGTCGCGGCGAACTCATTCTGACGGTAATATAAATTACGCAAGATCCATTTCGTCTCCTCCGAAGGATGTTTTACGAAAGTAGTCTCACCTTCTCCCGCAATCTTATCCGATATTTGAACATAACCCCAGTATTCGGGCATATGGATATTGATTACCCCGGTAGGCGCCCATACCCAGTTGTACTCGCGAATCTTATCCTCTCCTTGGATAGGGACTTTCACGTATTTACCGTCTTTCACGTCCGTTGTCCATTCCACACGGGAGAAGTTCACACGGATCTGCTCGCCGATTTCCGGCTTTTCTTTTCCTCTGTCCATTTGGAATACGGAAGTCCAAGGAATGAATACCTCTACGCTCCATGATTTATCCGTGTCTTTCGGGTTATTCAGCGTACCGTCCACATAAACAGCGGATTTCATTCCAGCGAACTCCCAGTTATTCAATACTTGCGGATTATCCCGGTAGGGGCGGGTTAAGAACAAGTCCCATTCCGTACCTAAGGCGTTCACCTCGTACTCCAGATAATTATGGGTGTCGTTCGTAGGATTCAGGAAGATCTCGAAGTCGTTGTCATGGAAGATCACGGCGTCGTGTTCCGTGATGGTCGCCCATACGTGCGGCTCCTCCATAAGGACGGCGAAGTACATTCCGTTATCATCGTAAGTCATCTTGGCCCGGGTCTGGAAGTGAGGGGCCGGGCGTTTGTCTCCTTCGATATCCACGAAGTCGCTGGTCCAAGGTATCGCGTCCCATTCCCCGGGAGAAAGCTTTCCGTCGATCTTGATAGGAGCGGGGGCCTTGTAGCAAACATACGTCGGCGGATTGAACGGTGGTTGCGGCATATACGTGATGTCCGGCTTTTGCGTACTGGGTTTCTGTGCGCAAGAAAGCAATAGGAGTGCCGCCAATGGCGCTGTCGTTAAAATCGTTTTTCTCATGTGCGTTTATTTTTAGATCGTTTGATAAATAGATTCTTATTGAAGTAAGTCCATCGCCGCGTCCAACCATGTATTTATATCGTCCGGATAATGTTGGTCGGCGGTATAAGTATCGCTGCGTTTGTGCCCGAGTCTTACGATCACGGCGTTCTTTTCCGGGAGCGTGAAGACATATTGCCCCAAGATTCCTCTCATATAAGGGATCTTCATCCCTTTGTAATCGAGAATCCAGTATTGGAATCCGTAACAATGGTTGGGTTTGCCGAGATCCTTATAGACAAGACGGGTATCGGGGCTTGTCGCTTCCGCCAGATAAGCGGGAGAGATCAATTGCTGGCCATCCCATTGACCGTTGTTGAGTAATAATTGTCCGAAGCGGGCGAAATCACGGGCGTTACTGTTGAAACAGCAATAGGCTTTTTCCATGCCGTCCTTCCGGTCGAGGCTCCAAAGGGCGCTTTCCTCAGCGTGCATCGGAGTCCATAGTTTGCGGGATACATAATCGCTGAGTTTCTCCCCGGTAGCCTTCTCCACGATAAAGCCCAGCAGTTGTGTCACGCCGCTTTGGTAGATAAAGTTTACGCCGGGCTCGTCGATCTCTTTCATCCCGAAGGCGATTTCCTGTAGGTCATCGCCATAATACAACTGGGTGGTAGGAGAGAAAGGAGAGCTGTAAGCCTCGTCGAAATCCACGCCGGCGCTCATGGTCAGCAAATGGCGAAGCGTTAGGGCCTTTCCGTCGTATCCCTTGAATTCCGGGAAAAAGTCGCTTACCGGTTGATCGACATCGCGGATAAATCCATCGTCGATAGCGCAGCCGATCGCTAACGAGACGATGCTTTTCGCCATCGAGAAGGAGTTGCTATGCGATTCCGGGGAATAATCTTCCCAATATTGCTCGAATAGCAGTCGATTGTCTTGGATGATTACATAGGCAACCGTACCCAGCTCCTCAAACCGGGGAAGATAACGCTCTGGAATACTTTTCGTATTGTAAGCTTCCGATAGTTCCCAAGGGCGGGGCGAACCTGCTTTTACGACCCGGTTCTCGAAAATCGGATATTGATCGATCTTGGGTAATAAATGAGTAAGCGCTCTGCGCAAATAATAATTGGAGGGTAACGTTAGATACCCTCCGATTCCTACTATAAAAATAAACACTATCCATCTCACGCTTCGAGACAAATAGTGTTTATTGTTTTGAATTCCTTTATTTGAATTATTTTTCATGTAACCACTTTTTGCCTGAAGGGGTATACGTGTAAATTAAGCCTATTAGGCAAATAATCCCGACAACTCCAAGAAAGATTACTAACTCCATATTATTGTCCTTTTTTTCATAGATACAAATATATGGTTTATAATTCAAATAATCAAATACATGTCCTTATTCTTTATACCAAGAAGAATACATATGGTAGTTTTTGGCTATTTTCTGGTTGATCTCCTTCGCTTGCTCGGGATCAACCTTCTTGACGAACTTAGCGGGAACTCCGGCGTAGATACTGCCCGGCTCGACGATCGTCTTGCTTAGTACTACGGAACCTGCGGCGATGATCGCTCCCTCGCCTACTACGGCGTGATCCAATACCACGGAGCCCATTCCGATCAAGGCGCCATTGCAAATCTTCGCCCCGTGGATCGTTACGTTATGGCCGATGGATACATCATCGCCGATCTCGATCGTCGATTTCTCATATAAGGTGTGAAGGACGGAACCATCCTGTACGTTTACGCCGTTGCCGATGCGAATCGAGTTCACGTCGCCGCGAAGCACGGTGCCAAACCAGATACTGCAACCTTCACCGATCTCTACGTCACCTATAATCGTGGCGTTGTCTGCTAAAAAAGTGTCTTTACCGATCTTCGGGGTAAAGCCACGAACGGATTTAATTAATGCCATTTTTAGTTGTTTAAATTTCTGTTGTTTTCTCTTTCAGCCAAGCTTTCTCCTCCTCGTTCAAGAACGGGCTGATCTTGTCGTATACCATTTGGTGGTACTTGTTCAGCCAAGCGTGCTCACGGACAGAGAGCATGGGGATGATAATCAAGCTCGTGTCGATGAAACAAAGCGTCAGCGTATCGAATCCTAGGAATTTCCCGAATTCCGTTTCGCTGTCCTCACGTACCAAGATCATGTTCTCCGTACGGATACCGTATTCGCCGGTACGATACATGGCCGGCTCGTCGCTGATCACCATTCCGGGCTTCAAGGTCACCGGGTTCTCCTCCATGCGGATGCTTTGGGGGCCTTCGTGTACGTTTAGGCAATGGCCGATACCGTGACCGGTTCCGTGCAAGTAATTGATTCCGGAATCCCATAGCGCTTTACGGGCAAGGATATCGATCTGGGAACCTCGTGTTCCGGCGGGAAACTTGCTTTTCGCCAAGCTGATCGTACCTTTCAACACACGGGTGAAATCCTTTTTCATCTGCTCCGTCGGCTCTCCAAGGGCGATCGTGCGGGTGATATCCGTCGTACCGTCCAGATATTGTGCGCCGGAATCGATCAAAAGCAATCCTTCCGGCTTCAAGGTCGCATCCGTCTCCGGCGTAGCGGAGTAATGAACAATCGCTCCATGCTCGGCGTAGCCGCAGATCGTGCCGAAGCTATCCATGATGTATTGCGGTTGTTCCGCACGTAAGGCTGTCAGCTTCTCGGCGGCGCTGATCTCTGTAACTTGGGCTCCTTCCGCCATTTGTTTCTCCAGCCAGATATAGAATTTTGTCAAGGCGACACCATCTTTTACCACGGCGTTTTGGAATCCCTTGATCTCGGTCTCGTTCTTGATGCTCTTCAAGTGATTGGCGGGGGAGATCCCTTCCACGATCGTACAGTTTCCTGGGATCGCATCGTATAAGGAGACGTTCGTCTTGTTCATATCCACGAATACCCGGCTGTTTTCCGGTAGGCGGGACAGATACCTCTGGATCATGGAGTATTCGGCCAGCGTAACCCCTTCTTTCTTCAAATGCTCGGTGATCTCGGCGGTCAGCTTCTCCGGCTTGATGAAAAGCACGCTCTCATCCTCCGATACAAAGGCGTAGCTGACTACGACCGGGTTATAGGTCACGTCCGTACCCCGGATATTGAATGTCCACGCGATCTCGTCTAAGGCGGCGAGGATCAAGCAGTCGGCGCCCTCGCTCCGCAACTGGTTATTGATTAGGTCTAGTTTCTCGTGCACGGAGGCTCCGCTTAATGCTTCCGGCATCTCGAATATCGGGTTTCCGGGAACGGCGGGACGGTCCTTCCAGATACCCTCGATCAGGTCGGCCGAGGTATCCAGCTTGATTTCTTTACGGCTTAGTTTATTAGCCAAGGCACTCGCTTCGGCGGCGCTATAGGTTTGCCCGTCCAGCCCTACGGCCTGTCCGGCGTGTAACTCATGCAAGAGGAATTCCGTGATAGACGGTGTCTCCGGAAGCGCCAACTTATAGAGTTCGATACCGGAACCTTCCAGCTGGCTGGCCGCTTGCAGGAAATACCGGGAATCGGTCCATAAGCCCGCCTTGTCCGCGGTGACCACGATCGTTCCCGCCGAGCCGGTGAAGCCGGATATCCATTCTCTCGATTTCCAGCGATCGGCCGGATACTCGCTTAGGTGCGGGTCGGAACTGGGTATGATGTAAGCGTCAACCTTCTGTTGTCTCATAGCCTCCCGTAGGGCGGCGATACGTTCAGGAATGTTTGTTTTCATCGCATTTTATTTTAGTCAACATTAATACTCGCAAAGTTAATGAATTATTTTGGATTTGTCTCGCCGGAAACCGGCTCTTCTACCTTATAATATAGATGGGAAGTGCCTAGCTTTTCCCACCGCAGTTTCCCTTCCTCTACCAGCCGCCGCAAGTCGAGGGAAGCCTTGCTTCTGGAGCATCCGCAGAGCGACATATACTTCTTCTGGTGGATAAAAGGGTTCGTCTCCAGATAACGGAATACCTCTTGCTCGCATTCCTTGGCGGAGGGATACGCGGGATCGCTAACCGTGTACTCGTCACGAAACACCGGCATGGTCTTCAGTCGGTCTCTTAGTTCCTTGGACGATCTGAACTTCACGTCCTTGAAATGGATGGATTCCGCCCGGATCTCATTTTTTTCCATCACGGGCCGGCTTTTCAGTGAGACGCTGAAAGTACCGATCCCCTCTAGCTCCACGTTATAACCGTACATGAGGAAGTCCACCATCATGTCTTGGAAAAGCTGCAAGATCCCTTTCATATCCGCGGGAGAGAAAGAAGACCGGGACTTCGCTCTATTGATGAACTCACCCGTATGTATCGTCCCGCAAGAGACCAAACGAGGATGTAGGGGTAATGACTTCCCGGATTCCTCTGGATTCGGGTTGGGATTTCTGACTAGCTTGTAATTTGCTGACATCTGTGCTGTGTTTAAATGGTTATAGATCTTTTGTCCGATTCTTCTAGATCGCTTACTCGTTTCTATAGGCGAGCTTAGCGGTTTCTTCAAGAAGAATTCATCTTCCAACAGCCGTTGCATGATCATGCACCAACTGTTGGAAGATCATCCACCATTCGTTAGATGATCGTCTAACGGATGGTGGATAATGAATACTTCAGCTTCAAAGGTACAATATATAAAAGAGAAAAGGGTAAGGATTCCGGATAAAAGAGCTAAAGGTTATGATAAATGTATATGGGCTCACAGCCTTGTGGTCCACAACCTTGTGAACCGATCCCTTTAAATCAAGTTAAAGATAAGGCACCCAATAGATATCAAGGAATAATTTGCTAGCTTTGTAGAAACAAATAAGAAGTGCCATGAGGAATCTGCTTTATCTTTTTGTCTTTGCGGCTCTGCTTCTCGGTTTGAGCGCATGTTCTTCTTATTATTATTCGATGTTGAACTCGAATGACCCCGTCGGGGAGAAGAATGAGAGAGGTGATTTTGTGCAGGAAAACGATACGGTACGTATCTCTTATCGTTTCTGGGGAGAGAACGCCCCGGTTACTATTACCATTTATAATAAATTGGATGAACCCTTGTATGTGGATTGGGGGCGGTCGGCGCTGATTATCGATGACGTGGCTACCACCTACGATCCGAAAGTGGCCTCGGTGAGAGGCGAGAGCTCTAGCGTGGCATCCGGTAGCTCCTTTCATTGGAGCGATAGGAGCAGCAGCGGGTGGAGCTACTCGGAAGGTTCCTTCTCCGGTGATGTGAGTTTGCCGAAGGGCGTTGAGTTTATCCCTCCGCATTCCAAATTAGTCAATACGCCTTTGCAATTAGCCAACTTCCCGTTTAACGAGATCCCGAAGGAAGAGTATGTAAAGGAGCAAATGACAACGAAAGCAAACACCACCGTAAATATCCGAGTGAAGGATTTTACGGAGGAAGATTCTCCGCTGAGATTCCGTAGCTACCTGACGTTGTTCGCCGGAGGGACCAATGGGAAGCCCTTGAAGCATTCCTCTTTTGAGCGAAACTTCTATCTGGCGAAATTGATCAAGGTCGGCGACGTGGCTCCCCAGTATTTCGATGAGGGACAGCAGCAATCCGGCGATTTCTTTTACGTGAAAGAGACTCATGGAGCTACGGCAGGCCTTGTCGTAGGAGCGATAGCGGTTACCGCCGCAGGGGTGGCGATAGAAGCTACGCTGGGTCCCGTGAACTATTAATATATTCATATCGAATGATACAAACTCTATCTGATTTAAAGACCGTGCGTTTCAACGAGCAAGCGGACGGTGTGATCATTTTGGACCAAACTCTGCTGCCGGGTAAGGAAGCGTATCTGACCCTTACCACTGCCGAGGAGATATGGGATGCCATCTATAAATTAAAGGTACGTGGAGCACCTGCTATCGGGATAGCGGCCGCTTATGGTGTCTATGTCTGCGCCCGTCGGATTGATACGGCGGAGAAATCCGTTTTCGTGAATGAGTTTCGGAAGATCAAGGAGTATTTGGCCGGTTCCCGTCCGACGGCGGTGAATCTGGTGGCGGCGCTGAACCGGATGGAGCGGGTATTGGTCGCTCATCCAACCTTGTCTGTCCCGGAATGGAAAGAGCTATTATATAAGGAAGCGATCGCGATCCGGGAGGAAGACGCCGCCGCTTGCCGGCAGATCGGCGAGAACTGTCTGGAGCTACTCCGTCCCGGGATGGGAATCCTTACGCATTGCAACGCCGGACATCTGGCGGTCTCGGAGTATGGCACCGCCTTGGCGCCGATTTATCTGGGGCAGGAGAGAGGCTATGGTTTCAAGGTCTTCGCCGACGAGACCCGTCCTTTGTTGCAAGGCGCCCGGCTCACGGCCTATGAGCTAAGCAGGGCCGGCGTGGACGTGACGCTGATTTGCGATAATATGGCCTCTATCGTCATGCGGAAAGGCTGGGTGCAAGCCGTGGTCGTAGGTTGCGACCGTGTAGCCGCCAATGGTGACGTGGCGAATAAGATCGGCACGTCCGGGGTGGCTATCTTGGCCCGGCATTACAAGATCCCCTTCTATGTATTAGGCCCGACATCCACCATCGATAGCTCGTGCCCGGACGGCGATTCCATTGTAATAGAGGAACGTAACCCCGATGAGGTCACCGAGATGTGGTATTCAAGGCGTATGGCCCCGAAAGACGTAAAAGTCTACAACCCCGCCTTCGACATTACTCCCCACGAGCTAATCACGGCTATAATTACGGAGAAAGGCATCTTTTATAAAAATAATCGCTGAAAGTTTTGCTAATCCCGAAACAATCAGTAATTTTGCCGCTCAATTTGAGGATATAAATAATTAAACAATATAACAATTTAAATTATGATCGTAGTTCCATTAAAAGAAGGCGAAAACATCGAGAAGGCGCTTAAGAAATTCAAGAGAAAGTTCGAGAAAACAGGTGTAGTCAAGGAATTGAGAGGCCGTCAGGCTTTCGAGAAACCGTCTGTTACGAAGAGAAAGCAGACTATGCGTGCTATCTACGTACAGCATTTGCAACAAGTAGAAGAATAATTATAGCTTCCGGGCTTGTTTTATTGAATTCTTATTCCTATTTTCGTTGCATGAATGTTGATGCAACGAGAATATGCTGATCGATGACTTTCTAAACTATCTCAGGTATGAGCGGAACTATTCCAATTATACGATTGGTGCCTATTCGAAAGATTTGGACCAATTCCAGAGGTATGTAAGAGAGCATCGAGAAGGTGTATTCAACCCCGGGGAAATCGACTCGGATTTCGTGAGAAGCTGGATCGTCAGTTTGATGGACGAGAAGCTTTCTCCCGTATCGGTAAACCGGAAATTAAGTTCTTTGAAATCTTTTTTTAAGTTTCTCATGAAACGGGGCATTGTCTCTGCGAATCCGTTGAGATTGGTGAACGGTCCGAAAACGAAGAAACCCTTACCTTATTTTATTAAGGATAGCGAGTTGGAGGCGTTGTTGGACGGGGACGGATTTGATGAGGATTTTGAAGGTGTGAGGAATCGGTTGATCATTGAGATGCTATACGATACCGGGATGCGCCGCTCAGAGTTAATCGGCATACGAAACGTGGATGTGGATTATGAGGCGATGCAGGTCAAGGTAACCGGAAAGCGGAACAAGCAGCGGTTGATTCCTTTTGCGGAGGGTTTAAAAAACTTAATGCTTGCATACACGGAAGTCCGTGATCGTGAGGTTGAGGCAGCCGGTGAATGGTTTTTCGTTCGAAAGAACGGGAACCAGTTGTCGACGGGGATTGTTTATAATATAGTAAAAAAGCAATTGTCGGAGATACCCATGCTGGCGAAACGAAGTCCACACGTGTTACGACATTCATTTGCAACGAGTATGTTAAACAACGGAGCCGAGCTGAACGCTGTGAAAGATTTATTAGGTCATAGCAGTTTAGCGTCTACCAGTGTTTACACGCATACAACCTTTGAGGAATTAAAAAAAGTGTATCATGCTCATCCAAGAGCAAAAAAAGAAGGAGGTTATTATGGACGTTAGAATTCAAGCAATTCATTTCGACGCAACTGCACAGTTGGAGGCGTTTATTCAGAAGAAAGTTTCTAAATTGGAGCAATACTTCGATGGTATTATATTGGCAGAGGTTACATTGAAGGTGGTTAAGCCTGAGACGGTGAAGAACAAGCAGGCCAGTATAATGTTGTCCGTGAAGAACGGGGAATGTTTCGCTGATAAAATAAACGATACTTTCGAAGGGGCGATAGACGATTGTGTTGAGGCTTTGGAGAAGCAACTGGTTAAATTCAAAGAAAAAATCAGAGCCAAATAAAAAAAACGGTAGATAAATTTGGTATGTAAGAAATAATATCTAAATTTGCAGCCGTTTCGCCGTGGTGACGAAACGGCTGCTTTTAGAAGTATCGCCTCTTTAGCTCAGTTGGCCAGAGCACGTGATTTGTAATCTCGGGGTCGTTGGTTCGAATCGGACAAGAGGCTCAAAAGAATGTATTGGAATGGGCAGTTACCAGAGTGGCCAAATGGGGCTGACTGTAACTCAGCTGGCTTTCTCCTTCGGTGGTTCGAATCCATCACTGCCCACACGAATGAAACAAAGGAGAGAATCGGTTGGTTCATTCGGTCTTGCGGAAGTAGCTCAGTTGATAGAGCATTAGCCTTCCAAGCTGAGGGTCGCGGGTTTGAGCCCCGTCTTCCGCTCTTATAAGTTGCCTGTGTAGCTCAGCGGTAGAGCACTTCCTTGGTAAGGAAGAGGTCCCGAGTTCAAGTCTCGGCACCGGCTCAATTGAAAATTGAACATGATCATTAATCAAATAAAGAACAATTAAGTTATGGCAAAAGAGAAATTTGACAGATCGAAACCACATGTGAACATTGGTACGATTGGTCACGTTGACCACGGTAAAACAACTTTGACAGCTGCTATCACAACAGTATTGGCAAAGAAAGGTCTTTCAGAGTTGCGTTCATTCGATTCTATCGACAACGCTCCTGAAGAAAAAGAGAGAGGTATCACAATCAACACTTCTCACGTAGAGTATCAGACTGCAAACCGTCACTATGCTCACGTAGACTGTCCGGGTCACGCCGACTACGTAAAGAACATGGTAACTGGTGCTGCTCAGATGGACGGTGCTATCATCGTAGTTGCTGCTACTGATGGTCCTATGCCTCAAACTCGCGAGCACATCCTTTTGGCTCGTCAGGTAAACGTTCCGAGATTGGTTGTATTCATGAACAAGTGTGACATGGTTGACGACGAGGAAATGTTGGAATTGGTTGAGATGGAGATGAGAGAGTTGCTTTCATTCTATCAATTCGACGGTGACAACACTCCGATCATCCGTGGTTCTGCTCTTGGTGCATTGAACGGTGATCCTCAATGGGAAGATAAAGTAATGGAGTTGATGGAAGCTTGTGATACTTGGATTCCTCTGCCTCCGCGTGAAATCGACAAGCCGTTCTTGATGCCGGTTGAGGACGTATTCTCAATCACGGGTCGTGGTACTGTTGCTACAGGTCGTATCGAGACAGGTATTGTTAAGGTTGGTGAGGAAGTTCAGATCATCGGTCTTGGCGCTGCTGGTAAGAAATCTGTTGTTACAGGTGTTGAGATGTTCCGTAAGTTATTGGATCAAGGTGAGGCTGGTGACAACGTTGGTTTGTTGCTTCGCGGTATCGATAAGAACGAGATCAAGCGTGGTATGGTAATCTGCCACCCGGGTCAGGTTAAAGAGCATTCTAAGTTCAAGGCTGAGGTTTATATCTTGAAGAAAGAGGAAGGTGGTCGTCACACTCCGTTCCACAACAAATATCGTCCTCAGTTCTACATCCGTACATTGGATGTAACTGGTGAGATCACTTTGCCGGAAGGAACTGAAATGGTAATGCCGGGTGATAACGTAACGATCGAGGTTGAGTTGATCTATCCGGTAGCATGTAGCGTAGGTCTTCGTTTCGCTATCCGCGAGGGTGGACGTACAGTAGGTGCAGGCCAGATCACAGAATTAGAGAACTAATTCAAACATTAGATAATGTTATAGCCAGTCTTTTTAAGGGCTGGCTATTTCTACGGAAGTAGCTCAGTCGGTAGAGCACTGGTCTCCAAAACCAGGTGTCGGGAGTTCGAGCCTCTCCTTCCGTGCTAAAATCTATAGATTCGATGAAAAAGATAATTACTTATATTAAGGAATCTTATAACGAACTTGTTTATAAAGTTTCTTGGCCTACGAGAGCAGAGCTTTCCAATAGTGCGGTTGTTGTTATGTTTGCTTCCCTTATCATCGCCGCATTGATCTTTGTTGTTGACGGGGCCTTCGAGGCTGTTATGCGTTTCTTCTACAACCAAATTTTCTAATCAGTTAAGGTATGTCTGATATCCAAAAGAAATTTTATGTTCTGCGTGCCATCAGTGGCAAGGAGAACAAGGTGCGGGAATATCTAGAGGCTGAGCTGAAGAATACGGATCTGGGAGAATATGTATTTCAAGTCTTGATTCCGACCGAGAAAACCTTTACGGTACGAAACGGTAAGAAGGTCATGAAAGAAAGAGCTTACTTGCCGGGTTATGTACTGGTTGAGGCCGCTTTGGTCGGTGAGGTTGCTCATCGATTGCGGAACATTCCGAACGTGATTGGTTTCTTGGGTGGTTCTGATACCCCCGTGCCATTACGTCCTGCGGAAGTGAATCGTATCTTAGGTACGGTTGACGAGTTGCAGGAACAACAAGAGGATCTGGATATCCAGTTCTATGTTGGCGAGAGTGTGAAGATTACTTTTGGACCGTTCAGCGGTTTCACGGGTATAATCGAAGAGGTCAACGCCGAGAAAAAGAAACTTAAGGTGATGGTTAAGGTCTTCGGACGCAAGACTCCCCTTGAGTTGGGTTATATGCAAGTTGAGAAAGAATAGTACTCTGGTTACGAAAAGTGCTACCTTTCTGTTATTGATGTTATATATCTAAAAAATTTTAGAAACAATGGCTAAAGAAGTTGCTGGACAAATCAAATTGCAGATTAAAGGAGGAGCAGCAAACCCTTCTCCCCCAGTAGGACCTGCTTTGGGTTCTAAGGGTATTAACATTATGGAGTTTTGCAAGCAATTTAATGCCAAGACCCAAGACAAGGCTGGTAAGATATTACCTGTTGTAATTACTTACTATGCCGATAAGTCTTTCGACTTTGTCGTTAAAACTCCTCCTGTGGCAATCCAGTTGTTGGAAGCTACTAAGAAGAAGAGCGGTTCCGCTCAACCTAACCGTGCTAAGATCGCTGAGATCACATGGGAGCAGGTGAAAGCTATCGCTGAAGACAAATTAGTCGATCTAAACTGCTTTACTGTCGAGTCAGCCATGAGAATGGTTGCGGGAACAGCCAGAAGTATGGGTATCACTGTTAAAGGGACATTCCCGGGTAATAATTAATAAACTTCAATTGAGATGAGTAAACTTACAAAGAATCAAAAGTTGGCTTTGGGCAAGATTGAAGCTGGGAAAGCATATACATTGAAAGAAGCTTCAGCTTTAGTGAAGGAAATTACTACAACTAAGTTTGACGCATCCGTAGATGTTGATGTCCGTTTAGGTGTTGACCCCCGTAAGGCCAATCAAATGGTGAGAGGCGTGGTTTCATTGCCTCACGGAACTGGTAAGCAGGTTAGGGTTCTCGCATTATGTACTCCGGACAAGGAAGCTGAAGCTACTGCCGCTGGAGCTGACTATGTTGGATTGGATGAGTATATTAATAAGATTAAAGGCGGTTGGACTGACATTGATGTTATCATCACTATGCCTTCTATCATGGGTAAGATCGGTGCTCTTGGTCGCGTATTAGGCCCTCGTGGTTTGATGCCTAACCCAAAGAGTGGTACGGTTACCAATGAGATCGGAAATGCGGTGAAGGAGGTTAAGCAAGGTAAGATCGACTTTAAGGTAGATAAGAGCGGTATCGTTCACACATCTGTTGGTAAGGTGTCTTTCACTCCGGAACAGATTCGTGACAATGCTAAGGAGTTTATTTCAACTTTGATCAAGTTGAAACCTACTGCGGCTAAAGGTGCGTATATAAAGAGTATTTATCTTTCTAGTACTATGAGTGCGGGTATTAAAATTGACCCCAAATCAGTTGAAGAAAACTAAAAAACAATTGAACAATGAGAAAGGAAGATAAAGGAACTGTTATAGGTCAATTAACTGAAACATTAAAGGAATATCCTAATTTCTATTTGACGGATATCGAGGCGTTGGACGCTGAGAAAACCAGCAAATTGAGAAGAGAGTGTTTCAAGCGTGAGGTTAAGTTAGTCGTTGTAAAGAATAACTTGCTTAAGAAAGCGTTGGAGAACATTGAAGGTGACTTCTCTGATCTTAACGTGGCTTTGAAAGGCAATACGGCTGTGATGTTCTCACAAGTCGCTAATGCTCCCGCTCGCCTGATTAAGGATTTTACTAAGGACGCTAAAAAAGGTGTAGTCGTTAAACCGGCTTTGAAGGCTGCTTACGTACAAGAAAGCTTCTATGTAGGTGCTGAGAATCTT
Source organism: Parabacteroides sp. AF21-43 (assembly GCF_003635435.1). Lineage (NCBI taxonomy): Bacteria > Pseudomonadati > Bacteroidota > Bacteroidia > Bacteroidales > Tannerellaceae > Parabacteroides > Parabacteroides sp. AF21-43. The sequence continues at coordinate 199,008 of NZ_QTMG01000001.1, forward strand.
GAGGCATTAGTAAATATCAAGAGCAAAAACGAACTTATTGCCGATGTTATCGCATTGTTGGAATCTCCGGCGAAGAACGTTATCTCTGCTCTTCAGTCATCAGGACAAACTATCCATGGTCTGTTGAAGACTTTGGAAGAAAGATAATTTTTCATTAAAACATTACACAGATAAATAATCATTTAAATCATACAAAAATGGCAGATTTGAAAGCTTTTGCAGAACAATTAGTAAACTTGACCGTTAAAGAAGTTAGCGAATTAGCTACTATCCTTAAAGAAGAGTACGGTATCGAACCTGCTGCTGCAGCTGTTGCTGTTGCTGGTCCTGCTGCTGGTGGTGCTGCTGCCGCTGCAGAAGAGAAGACTTCTTTCGATGTTGTATTGAAAGCAGCAGGTGCTAATAAATTAGCTATCGTTAAGTTAGTTAAAGAATTAACAGGTCTTGGCTTGAAAGAGGCTAAGGATATGGTAGATAGCGCTCCTAGTGCAATCAAGGAAGGTATCGCTAAAGCTGATGCTGAGGCATTGAAGAAACAGTTGGAAGAGGCTGGAGCTGAAGTTGAGCTTAAATAGTATTTATAACCTGGTTTCCAGGTGATTTGGTTAAGAGTCTCCGACTACGAAGACTCTTAACCTTTTTGTGTCTATAATTTCAATAAGTTCAATAAATTCCTTACTAGATGTCTTCAACAGCTGAAAACCAAAGAGTTAATTTTGCTTCGATAAAGAATCAGTTCCCGTATCCGGACTTTCTCGAAGTTCAATTGAAGTCGTTCCAAGACTTTCTTCAACTTGACACTCCTCCTGAAAAGAGAAAGAAGGAGGGATTGTATAAGGTATTTGCCGAGAATTTCCCGATTGCGGATACCCGTAACAATTTTGTGTTGGAGTTCTTAGATTACTATATAGATCCGCCTCGTTACTGTATCGATGAGTGTATCGCTCGCGGGTTAACCTATAGCGTGCCTTTAAAAGCGAAGTTAAAACTGTACTGTACGGACCCGGATCATGAGGACTTCGATACGGTGATCCAAGATGTATACTTGGGTCCGATTCCGTATATGACGGACAGAGGTACTTTCGTGATCAACGGCGCCGAGCGTGTTGTCGTGTCTCAGCTGCACCGTTCTCCGGGCGTATTCTTCGGACAAAGCACGCACGCAAACGGAACGAAGTTGTACTCCGCACGTATTATCCCGTTCAAGGGGTCATGGATCGAGTTCGCTACGGACATCAACAATGTGATGTACGCTTACATCGACCGTAAAAAGAAATTGCCTGTAACTACTCTTTTGAGAGCTATTGGTTTTGAAAGCGATAGAGATATTCTTGAAATCTTCAACCTTGCGGAAGAGGTTAAGGTAACGAAAGCAAACCTGAAGAAGTTTATCGGACGTAAGCTGGCCGCTCGTGTTTTGAAGACTTGGGTGGAGGATTTCGTAGATGAGGATACCGGTGAGGTGGTTTCTATTGAACGTAACGATGTTATCATCGACCGTGAGTCTGTACTGGATAGCGACAATATCGAGGCTATCTTGGATTCAGGCACGCAAAATATCTTGTTGCATCGTGAGGACCAGAATCTGTCTGACTATGCTATCATATATAATACGCTCCAGAAAGACCCGAGTAACTCCGAGAAGGAAGCTGTGTTGTATATCTACAGACAGTTGAGAAATGCGGAACCGGCTGATGAGGCTAGCGCACGCGAGGTTATCACGAACCTGTTCTTCTCAGAGAAACGTTATGATCTGGGTGAGGTGGGACGTTACAGGATCAACAAGAAGTTAGGCCTTACTACAAGCGCTGATGTTAAGGTTTTGACTAAAGAAGATATTATCGAGATCATCAAGTACCTGATCGAGTTGATCAACTCGAAGGCTATCGTGGATGATATCGACCACTTAAGCAACCGTCGTGTACGTACGGTTGGCGAGCAATTGTATAACCAGTTCGGTATTGGTTTGGCTCGTATGTCACGTACAGTTCGTGAACGTATGAACGTTCGCGATAATGAGGTGTTTACTCCGATTGATTTGATCAATGCGAAGACGATTTCTTCCGTGGTTAACTCTTTCTTCGGAACGAATGCCTTGTCTCAGTTCATGGACCAGACGAACCCGTTGGCGGAGATCACGCACAAGCGTCGTTTATCAGCCCTAGGTCCGGGAGGTTTGTCTAGAGAGCGTGCCGGATTCGAGGTTCGTGATGTTCACTATACGCACTATGGTCGTCTTTGTCCGATTGAGACCCCGGAAGGTCCGAACATCGGTTTGATCTCTTCTTTATGTGTATACGCTAAGATCAACGATCTTGGTTTCATCTCGACTCCGTACCGTAAGGTGGCAGATGGAAAGGTCGACTTCTCTGAGGAAGGCTTGCAATACTACACGGCGGAGGAAGAGGAAGAGTTGACAATCGCTCAAGGTAACGCTCCATTGGATGATAACGGTAAGTTTATTCGTGATAAGGTGAAGGCTCGTTTCGAGGCTGACTTTCCGGTTGTTCCTCCTTCTGAGCTTGACTTGATGGACGTGGCTCCGCAGCAGATCGCTTCTATCGCAGCTTCTTTGATCCCATTCTTGGAACACGATGACGCTAACCGTGCGTTGATGGGATCTAACATGATGCGTCAGGCAGTTCCTTTGTTGCGTACGGACGCTCCGATTGTTGGTACCGGTATTGAGGCGCAGGTTGCCCGTGACTCCCGTACTCAGATTATGGCTGAGCGTGAGGGCGAGGTTGTGTTCGTTGATGCTACTTGTATCAAGATTAAATATGACCGCACGGAGGACGAGGAATTCGTTAGCTTCGAGGATGCGGTTAAGACATATAATATCCCGAAATGGCGTAAGACCAACCAAAGTACGACAGTCGATTTGAAACCGACCTGTCATCGCGGACAACGTGTGAAAGCCGGCGATATCCTTACCGAGGGTTACTCAACCCAGAAAGGCGAGCTTGCTTTGGGACGTAACGTGAAGGTGGCTTACATGCCTTGGAAGGGTTATAACTATGAGGATGCTATCGTGTTGAACGAGCGTATGGTTCGTGAGGACTTCTTTACGTCTGTCCACGTTGACGAATACATCCTTGAGGTACGTGAGACAAAGCGTGGTATGGAGGAATTGACTTCCGATATCCCTAACGTCAGCGAAGAGGCTACCAAGGATTTGGATGAGAGAGGTATCGTTCGTGTAGGTGCTCGCATCGAGCCGGGTGATATCTTGATTGGTAAGATCACTCCGAAAGGTGAGTCTGATCCATCTCCGGAGGAAAAGTTGTTGCGTGCTATCTTCGGTGATAAGGCGGGTGATGTGAAGGATGCTTCCTTGAAGGCTACTCCGTCTTTGCGCGGTGTGGTTATCGAGACCGCTTTGTTCTCGAAGGCTGTCAAGAAACGTAAATCCAGATTGACTGATAAGGCGATCTTGCCGAAGTTGGACGAGGAATACGAAGAAAAGATGGCTAGCTTGAAGACTTTGTTAGTTGATAAGTTGTTAGTGCTTACAAACGGCAAGGTTTCTCAAGGTGTTAAAGACTATATGAATACGGAGATTATCGCTAAGGGTGCTAAGTTTACCCGCAAATCTCTGGAAGAATTGGATTATAACTCCATCCAAGTAAGCAAGTGGACGGCAGACGCTCAGAAGAATGAGTTGATCAAACAGGTTATCTTGAATTATTTGAAGAAGTACAAGGAGCTTGACGCTGAGTTGAGACGTAAGAAGTTCGACTTGACGATCGGTGATGAGCTGCCGACAGGTATCGTACAGATGGCTAAGGTTTATATCGCCAAGAAACGTAAGATTCAGGTAGGTGATAAGATGGCCGGTCGCCACGGTAACAAGGGTATCGTATCAAAGATCGTTCGTCAGGAGGATATGCCGTTCTTGGAAGACGGTACTCCGGTGGATATCTGCTTGAACCCGCTGGGTGTGCCTTCTCGTATGAACTTGGGACAGATTTTTGAGGCCGTGTTGGGTTGGGCCGGACGTGAGCTGGACGTTAAGTTCGCTACTCCGATCTTCGATGGCGCGACTTTGGATGATTTGAACGAATGGACAGACAAAGCTGGTATTCCTCGCTACGGTAAGTCTTACTTGTATGATGGTGGTACTGGTGAGCGTTTCGACCAACCTGCTACGGTGGGTGTGACTTACTTCTTGAAGTTGGGCCACATGGTTGACGATAAGATGCATGCCCGTTCAATCGGTCCGTACTCTTTGATTACGCAACAGCCGTTAGGTGGTAAGGCACAGTTCGGTGGTCAGCGTTTCGGAGAGATGGAGGTTTGGGCACTGGAAGCCTTCGGTGCCGCTCATGTTCTTCAGGAAATTCTTACGATTAAGTCTGATGACGTTGTAGGACGTTCGAAGGCTTATGAGGCGATCGTGAAGGGTGATCCGATGCCACAGCCGGGTATTCCTGAATCTCTGAATGTATTATTGCACGAGTTGAGAGGACTTGGTTTGAGTTTCACTCTGGATTAATTCAATAACAATAAAGAAGTAGGTGGGCTACGGCCCGTCTACTTTATCTATTGATAACTCTTTATAAATAAATAATATGGCCTTTAGAAAAGAAAACAAGATAAAGAGTAACTTTTCAAAAATAACCATCGGTCTGGCATCCCCTGAGGAGATCCTAGAGAACTCCAGCGGTGAGGTTTTGAAACCGGAAACAATTAACTATCGTACGTATAAGCCTGAGCGTGACGGTTTGTTCTGTGAGCGTATCTTTGGTCCGATCAAGGACTATGAGTGCCATTGCGGTAAGTACAAGCGTATCCGTTACAAAGGTATTGTCTGCGATCGTTGTGGAGTGGAAGTTACGGAAAAGAAAGTTCGTCGTGAACGTATGGGACACATCCATTTGGTGGTTCCTGTTGCCCATATTTGGTATTTCCGTTCTTTGCCTAATAAAATCGGTTACTTGCTAGGTCTTCCTACCAAGAAACTGGATTCCATCATCTATTACGAACGCTACGTCGTGATCCAGCCGGGTTGCGTAGACACGGTCGGTGAGTTAGACCTATTATCTGAGGAGGAATATCTGGATATTTTGGATAGCCTTCCAAGAGAAAATCAATTGCTAGAGGATACGGATCCGAATAAGTTCATCGCTAAGATCGGCGCTGAGGCTGTTTATGATCTGTTGGCTCGCTTGGACTTGGATTCTCTTTCTTATGAGTTGCGTCACCGTGCGAACACGGACACATCTCAACAGAGAAAGAACGAGGCCTTGAAACGCCTTCAGGTGGTTGAGTCTTTTCGTGCGTCCAGAGGTCGTAACAAACCGGAATGGATGATCATGAAGGTGATCCCGGTGATCCCTCCTGAACTGCGTCCGTTGGTTCCGCTGGACGGTGGCCGTTTCGCTACTTCTGACTTGAATGATTTATATCGTCGTGTTATTATCCGTAATAACCGTTTGAAACGATTGATCGATATTAAGGCTCCGGAAGTGATCTTACGTAATGAGAAACGTATGCTTCAGGAGGCCGTGGACTCTTTGTTTGACAACTCTCGTAAATCGAGCGCGGTTAAGACAGACGCCAATCGTCCGTTGAAGTCCTTGTCCGACAGTTTGAAAGGTAAACAAGGTCGTTTCCGTCAGAACTTGTTGGGTAAGCGTGTAGACTACTCCGCTCGTTCGGTTATTGTCGTAGGTCCGGAATTAAAGATGCACGAGTGCGGTTTGCCGAAGAATATGGCTGCCGAGCTTTATAAGCCTTTCGTTATCCGTAAATTGATCGAACGCGGTATCGTGAAGACGGTGAAATCTGCCAAGAAGATCGTTGACCGTAAGGAACCGGTTGTTTGGGATATTTTGGAGTACGTAATGAAAGGTCACCCGGTATTATTGAACCGTGCCCCGACATTGCACCGTTTGGGTATCCAAGCGTTCCAGCCGAAATTGATCGAGGGTAAGGCTATCCAGTTGCACCCGTTGGCATGTACGGCATTCAACGCCGACTTCGACGGTGACCAGATGGCTGTTCACTTGCCGTTAGGTAATGAGGCTGTTTTGGAAGCTCAAATGTTGATGTTGGCTTCACACAATATCTTGAACCCTGCGAATGGTGCTCCTATTACCGTACCTTCTCAGGATATGGTGCTTGGTTTGTATTATATTACCAAGTTGCGCAAGGGTACACAAGGCGAAGGTTTGACTTTCTATGGTCCGGAAGAGGCTACGATCGCTTACAATGAGAAGAAGTTGGATATCCATGCTCCGATCCATGTTTACGTGGAGGATTTGGATGAGAACGGTAACTTGGTGAAGACGATGGTTGAGACTTCTGTTGGACGTTTGATGGTCAACGAGTTCGTGCCGAAAGAGATTGGTTATGTAAACGAGGTGTTGGGTAAGAAGTCTCTTCGCGACATCATCGGTCGGGTAATCAAGGCTTGTGGCGTAGCTCGTACCGCTCAGTTCTTGGATGATATCAAGAACTTGGGTTACTATATGGCATTTAAGGGTGGTCTGTCTTTCAACTTGGCTGATGTGCTTATTCCTGCTGAAAAAGACGCGTTGGTTCAGAAGGGATATGAGGAGGTTGAGCAGATCATGGCTAACTATAATATGGGTTTCATTACCAACAACGAGCGTTATAACCAGATTATCGATACTTGGACACACGTTAATAGTAACTTGTCTAATATCTTGATTAAGCAATTGACGGCGGATAACGATGGATTCAACTCAATCTACATGATGATGGATTCCGGTGCCCGTGGTTCTAAGGAGCAGATTCGTCAGTTGTCCGGTATGCGTGGTTTGATGGCGAAACCGCAGAAGAGTGGTGCAGAAGGTGGTCAGATTATCGAGAACCCGATCCTTTCTAACTTTAAGGAAGGTTTGTCCGTGTTGGAGTACTTTATCTCTACTCACGGTGCTCGTAAAGGTTTGGCCGATACCGCTTTGAAGACTGCCGATGCCGGTTACTTGACTCGTCGTTTGGTTGACGTCTCTCACGACGTGATCGTAAACGAGGAAGACTGTGGTACATTGCGTGGCTTGGTTTGTACGGAATTGAAGAATAACGAGGAGGTGATCGCTTCCTTGTATGAGAGAATCTTAGGTCGTGTATCTGTTCACGATGTGATCCATCCGATTACGGGCGAGGTTATCGTTCGTTCCGGTGAGGAAATCCGTGAGGATGCCGCTAAGGCAATCCAAGACTCTCCGATCGAGAGCGTCGAGATTCGTTCCGTATTGACTTGTGAGTCTAAGAAGGGTGTCTGCGCTAAGTGCTATGGACGTAACTTGGCTACGAACCGCATGGTTCAGAAGGGTGAGGTTGTCGGTGTAATCGCCGCGCAGTCTATCGGTGAGCCGGGTACACAGTTGACGTTGCGTACATTCCACGTCGGTGGTATCGCATCCAACATCGCAACAGAGAATAGTATTACATCTAAATATGATGGTATTTTAGAGATCGACGAGCTTCGTGCTGTTGAGGCGGTAGACGAGGTGAGCGGAAAGAAACATTTGGTAGTAGTAAGCCGTTTGGCTGAAATGCGCATTGTTGATCCGAACACGAAGATCGTGTTGTTGACTCATAATATACCTTATGGTTCTAAGTTGTTCTTCAACAACGGTGACTCAATTAAGAAGGGTGACGTGATCATCGAGTGGGACCCGTTCAATGCCGTAATCGTATCAGAGGTTTCCGGTAAGATCGAGTTCGAGAGTTTGGTAGAGAACGTAACTTACAAGGTTGAGAGTGATGAGACTACCGGTTTGAAGGAGAAGATCATCATCGAGTCTAAGGATAAGACGAAGGCTCCGGCCGCTCATATCGTGGATGAGAATGGTAATTACTTGAAGAACTACTCTTTGCCATTGGGCGCTCACGTCGTGAAAGACAATGGTGATGTAGTGAAAGCTGGTGAGGTTTTGGTTAAGATCCCTCGTGCCGTAGGTAAGGCCGGTGATATCACCGGTGGTCTTCCTCGTGTAACCGAGTTGTTCGAGGCTCGTAACCCGTCTAACCCTGCTGTCGTATCTGAGATCGACGGAGAGGTAGGATTCGGTAAGATCAAACGTGGTAACCGTGAGATCACCGTAACGTCTAAGTTGGGTGAGGTTAAGAAATATATGGTTCCTCTGTCTAAACAATTATTGGTTCAGGAGAACGACTATATCCGTGCGGGTATGCCGCTATCAGACGGTGCTACCACTCCTTCGGATATCTTGGCGATCAAAGGTCCGACGGCTGTACAGGAATATATCGTGAATGAGGTTCAGGATGTATACCGTCTACAGGGTGTGAAGATCAACGATAAGCACTTCGAGGTTATCGTTCGTCAGATGATGCGTAAGGTAGAGGTGGTTGATCCGGGAGATACTCGCTTCTTGGAGCAGCAGATTGTTGATAAGTTGGAGGTAATGGACGAGAACGATCGTATCTGGGGCAAGAAAGTTGTTACCGATCCGGGAGATTCTCAGACATTGCAGGCCGGACAGATCGTGACTGCACGTAAGTTGAGAGATGAGAATAGTATGTTGAAACGCCGTGACCTTAAGTTGGTCGAGGTACGTGACGCTATTCCGGCTACAGCCAACCAGATCCTTCAAGGTATCACACGTGCCGCTTTGCAGACGAACAGCTTTATGTCCGCCGCATCTTTCCAAGAGACGACGAAAGTATTGAACGAGGCTGCTATCAACGGAAAGGTAGACCGTTTGGAAGGTTTGAAAGAGAACGTTATCTGTGGTCACTTGATTCCTGCTGGTACCGGTCAGCGTGAGTTTGATAAGCTGATCGTAGGCGCAAAGGATGAGTTCGATCGTATCTTCGCTAATCGCAAGAACGTGGTTGATTTCAATGCCATGGACAAAGATGATGAAGAATAGGAACGTTTAATAAACTATAAAGAAAGGCCGGCAGAGCAATCTGTCGGCCTTTTTTGTTCTTCCTTATTTGCTTAATAAATGGATAAACTTTATTTTTGCGAGGTAACAAAGACCATAGATAAATACTGAGACATATAAGAAACATATAATAATCAATATCATGAAGAGAATTTTACTTTGTTTAATGGTGGCTTTATTTGCCACTGGCTGCTTATTCGCTAAAAACAACGATGAGAAAATGAATGTAATGTCTTATAACATCCGTTACGATAATTCGGGTGATAAGGATAATCAATGGAAATTCAGAAGAGATTTCGCTGCTGATTTAGTGAAATTCCATGAGGCGGATGTGTTCGGTGCGCAAGAGGTCTTGAATAATCAGCTGAATGATTTGCTTGATCGTTTACCGGAATACGCTTATGTGGGTGTTGGTCGTGAGGATGGCAAGACGAAAGGGGAGTACACTCCGATTTTCTATCGTAAGGATCGTTTCTCCGTTGAGAAAAGCGGTAATTTCTGGTTAGCCGAAGATATAAATGCCGTTGGTAAGAAAGGTTGGGACGCCGCATGCGAGCGTGTTGCTACTTGGGCGATCTTGAAAGATAAGAATACGGGAAAGAAATTCTTTTTCTTGAATACGCACTTGGATCATATGGGGAAAGTGGCTCGTCATGAAGGAGCTTCTTTGGTGCTGGAGCAAGCGAAGAAATTATCCGAGAATTTGCCTATAATCGTGACTGGCGATTTCAATGCCGTGCCTTCTGATGAGCCGATACAAGTATTGACTAATCCGAGTGATCCTCGTCATTTGACTCATTCCCGCACGATCGCAGGGTTTACTTACGGCCCGGAATGGACATTCCATGATTTTGGAAAGATCCCTTACGACAAGCGTGAATGGATTGATTATATCTTCGTGAAAGGGAATATCAAGGTATTGCGTCATGGTGTATTGACTGAAACGTTGAATAACCTGTTCCCATCCGACCATTGCCCGGTAATCAGTACGTTGATACTCGAATAAAAAAGCTTTGTGTGTATGGGGAAAGTAGACGTATTGAAGGAAACTACCCCGCTTTCATCAGAAGATTGCTTCTTGGTCATGCAACGCCCGAAATCGGGGTTTAATTTTCCGTTACATGTACACATGGAGTTTGAGTTGAACTATCTGGAGAATGCCGCTGGTGCTATCCGGATAGTTGGCGATTCGGTCGAGGAAATCGATGATCTGGATTTGGTGTTGATCGCGGGAGGAACGAAGCATGCTTACTCGAACCATAAGTGTCCGTGTAATGGGATCTTTGAGATAACGATACAATTTCATAAATCGTTATTTGATAGCTTAATCAATAGACGGCATTTCAAGACCATGAAGGATATGTTTGATAACGCTTCCAGTGGTCTTGTTTTCAGCCGGGAAATGATACTTGGCATTCAAGATAAATTAAGAATGTTGTCGAACGATAACAAGCCGGATTCTTTCAAGAACCTGTTGCGTTTGGTCGAGATTCTTAAGATTCTATCTTTGGATAAAGCAGCCCGTAGGTTGAATGCCGTGAACACGGTAAAGAACTATAATAATAACGATACCGATCGTTTAGATAGTATCATGTTATATTTACACGAAAATTATCAAAAACGTATCACCTTGTCGGAAGTGGCTAAGTTAACAAATATGAGCGATGCCTCATTGATGCGTTTCTTGAAGAAGTGGACGGGAAAGACATTTATCGATAACTTGAACGAGATCCGGGTAGCCGAGGCGGTATGCCGTTTGACCGATACAAGTGACAGTATTTCTGAAATATGTTACAGGTGCGGTTTTAATAATCTATCGAATTTCAACCGGGTATTCAAACGGCGTAGGGGGAGTACCCCTACAGAGTACAGGGAAAAATATTCCCGTTCGAGGTTTATAATTTAAAACATGATTTAAAGCATGTTTACATTGATTTGTGTCAAGTGTTGATGATATAGTATTATTTATTGCACATATAGTATTTGGTGGTCTTTGCTAAAGCCCTTACTTTTGTAAAGTTCAAGTGAAAGAGATTAGCACTTAGACAAAACAAACCTTAACTAAAACGCCAAAACCAATTATATCAAACACAAAAGGTATTTTTACATTGGTCTAAAGAATTGAGAATTAAAAACACAACTAGAAAACGACTGCCTGAGAAGGTAGTCGTTTTTGCATTTATAGTCTTCAACCCCTTTGTAACCCGGAATAAATATGTATATTTGTCTTCGCAATTTTTAATCACCATAAATTTAAAAGAAGAAAGTATGGAAAACAACAAACCTGCCAATAACGAGATTCAGATCGAGTTATCTGAAGAGATGGCACAAGGAACTTACGCCAATTTGGCTATTATATCTCATTCAAGCTCTGAATTTATCCTAGATTTCATCCGGGTGGTTCCGGGAGCTCCTAAGGCACAAGTGAAAAGTCGCGTAATCTTAACTCCGGATAACGCTCAACGTTTGTTATTCGCTTTGCAAGACAATATCAAGAAATTTGGGGAGCAACTTCAAGCAGGAAATAATAATAACAAAACAGCTAATTTTGAGGACTTCGCAGGTCCGACAGGAGAGGCTTAATAGATTTGTTTTCAGCCATAGAAAGAGTACTTTTCTACAAGAGTAGGGGAGTACTCTTTTATTGTTGGGATGGCTCGTTTACATTGAAAAACCTTGATGCCTATTCTTAGATGCTTACAATGGGCATTCTTAGGTGTTAAGAATGCCTGTTATAAACACCTAAGAATGCCCATCGTAAAGAATACCCTATCTCTCTATCCTAAAGATTAGATAATCCCATCAATATTTTCTTCAATACGGTTTGTGCGGAGATCTCACGGTTTGCCGCCTCGGGGATTACGATACTTTGCGGGCTCTCTATCACATCATCGGTAACGATCATATTGCGGCGAACCGGCAAGCAATGCATGAAATAAGCGTTATTCGTAAGCGCCATTTTCTCTGCGTCTACGGTCCAGCTACGATCTGTGCTGATTACTTGTCCGTAATTCGGATCTTTATAAGCGGACCAGTTCTTTGCGTAAATGAAATCCGCTCCTTCAAAAGCCTTCTTCTGATCGTATTCCACTTTAGCGTTGCCTACGAATCTAGGATCAAGCTCATAACCTTCCGGATGAGTGATAACAAACTCATAATCTGTAGCGTTCATCCATTCGGCAAAGCTGTTTGGTACGGCTTGCGGCAATGATTTCGGATGAGGAGCCCAAGTCATGACTACCTTCGGACGAGCTGTTTTCTTATATTCCTCTATCGTGATCAAGTCGGCGAAACTTTGCAACGGATGGCGTGTCGCCGCTTCCATGCTAAATACCGGCCGGCCGGAATGCTCGATGAACTGACTCAATATCTTTTCGTTATAATCATCTTCTTTATTCTCAAAGCGTGCGAAAGAACGGACCCCGATCACATCGCAGTAACAGCCCATTACAGGAACAGCTTCCAGCAAATGCTCCGGTTTATCACCATCCATGATAACACCTCGCTCTGTTTCCAGCTTCCATGCACCTTGGTTAACGTCCAAAACGATCGTGTTCATACCTAAGTTCATGGCAGCCTTTTGGGTGCTTAAGCGGGTACGTAGGCTTGAGTTGAAAAATATCATCAACAACGTCTTGTTTTTTCCCAGTTCACTAAACTGGAAACGATCTTTCTTGATCTCGAAAGCTTCATTAAGCGCTTGTTTCAAGTCACCTAAATCCTGTACGCAAGTGAAATGTCTCATATCTGTTACAATAATATTTTGTTAAAGGCAAAGATAATGACTACTTGTCAATTATCCTTTAGAAAGACCAAGGAATTGTTTAAGAGATCGTATCCGGAGGTGTTATGGGTAGTTTGAAACTGAAGGTAGAACCTTTCCCTTCCTCCGAGTTCACCCAAATGGTACCTCCCATGGCGGTGACCAGACCTTTACAGATTGAAAGTCCCAATCCGGTACCCGGTTCAAATTCGTTCAATTGCAGGAATCGCTCGAAGATGTGCCCTAGTTTGTCCTTCGGGATGCCGTTGCCTGTATCGGACACGTAAAATTGCACGCTGACCGGATACAACGATTGGTATCCGAAATGAATTTCTCCTTTCTCCGTATATCGGAGGGCGTTAGAAAGTAGTTTTTTCAAGATAAGCATAAGCTTATGTTTATCCGTGTGAAGAGATACGTTTGGAGAATCATCCAAGATTAACCGTACGTTTTCGGATATGCGGGGAGAGGCGTATTCGTATACATCGTGCATGATAGCGAGCGGATTTACATCCTCATATGACCAATTGATCGTATTGGACTCGATTCTGGACATCTCGAGTGTGTCATTGATTAATTCGAGCAAAGCCGTGTTATTTTCTTTAATCATGGAAATATACTGTTCACGCATTTCCGGATCATCTTCCAGTCCTAACATATCGGAGAAGCCGACGATGGCATTTAACGGAGTCCGGATCTCGTGCGTCATATTTGCCAGAAACGTAGATTTCAATAGGGAAAGATCCTTGGATTTCTGATGATTCGCGATAGCTAGCTCGTCGTTTTCCTTTTCGATAATGCTACCTATAATGACATGTGGGGTGCCGCTTTCATCAATATCCATGCTTTTACCCGATATTTCATACATCTTATAAGTCCCGTCTTGATTCTTCAGGTGGAAGGTGACGTTGTGAGACGATAATTTCTCGTCCCGGATTTTATTGAACAGATAGAAGAAATCCAAACTATCCTCTGGCTTACGTACGGATGATAAAGCCCTGCATATAAACCTGTTTTTATCTAATAGAGTATTGGTCGTGCCGTAGAATTGAAAACAGCGGTTACAATGCTTTTTGTCGCAAGTGGAGAAACGGTCGAAGCTGAATGAGTAAGCGGCTAATTTACCGTCTTCCAACGCTTGCCGCATCAATATCCGGCTCTCGTTCAATTGTCCCATCAATAGTTTATTTTCCCTGTCAGTTTCTTTTTCTCCCTGCTGCGTAAGCCAAAGCGTATACCCGCTAAGCCCCTGTTCATCGGTATAGATGGGTTCTACTTTAAACGTGACGGGCTCTTCGCATATAATTGCGTCACCTTTTCTTAAAGATGACTTCAAGGAATCGGTTAGTACGATGTTATTAAATAGATGTTCTATAATAAAGTCATGCTTATCTGCCAAGGAAAAATGAGCGAACATCGCCTTATTCAAGTCTATCAGATTTCCTTCCGTATCATAGATAGCCCCTCCTAAAGGACAGGAATAGAATGTATTTGAAACTAAAGTATTGAAAATATTTGAATCTATTACTGTTGACATTATTCGTTTAGATTTAAGTGTTGTTCTAGAAGAAAGAGACAGGCGAGTTCCTATATTCTCGTCTGCCCGTCTCCTTCTATGATGTATTTATAAGTCGTTAATTCAGGAAGCGCCATCGGTCCCCGGGCATGTAGCTTTTGGGTACTGATTCCGATCTCCGCCCCGAATCCGAATTGGGCCCCATCAGTAAAGGCGGTAGATACATTTGCGTATACGCAAGCGGCATCTACCAATTGCTGGAAGCGCCGGATAGTTTCCGGATCTTCGCTGATTATGCTTTCGCTATGTTTTGAACTGTACCGGGCGATATGTGATAGAGCCTCGTCTAAAGAGGATACGGTACGGATACTCATTTTGTAATCGAGGAACTCGGTACCGAAACTGTTTTCGTTAGCCTGTTGTAAAAGCGTCTCCGGATAATGTTCGGATAGAGCGGCATAAGCCGGTTCGTCCGCATAAATGATTACGTTGCTGTCCGGAAGCTTTCCACAGATATACGGAAGATCAGATAGACGTTCTCGGTGGATGATTAAGCAATCCAAGGCATTACATACGCTGACCCTCCGTGTCTTTGCGTTATTTACGATCTCACGTCCCTTGCCTTTATCTCCGGAGCGATCAAAATAGGTATGACAGATACCAGCGCCAGTCTCGATCACCGGAACTTTCGCGTGTTCCCGGACGAAGTGAATCAAGGAACTGCTTCCACGAGGAATGATTAAGTCAACCAAGCCGACCGCTCCCAGTAATTCCGCCGTAGCCTCTCGATCCGGAGGTAGTAAAGTGCATACCGCCGGATTTATACCCTGACGCTCTAATACAGAATGGATGATGCGTACCAAGGCTCGGTTAGAGAAGTCCGCATCCGATCCACCCTTTAGCACGCAAACATTACCGCTTCGGAAACATAAGGAAAAAACATCGAAGGTAACATTCGGACGAGCCTCATAGATCACACCGATCACCCCGAAAGGCACGGTTACTTTTCGGATAACCATTCCGTTCGGGCGGGTAGTCTCGCTCAAGACCTTATTTAATGGAGAAGGTAATGTCGATACATTCTCCATATCGGCGGCGATACCTTGTAGCCTTTCCTCTGTCAATTTCAGCCGGTCGTATTTCGGGTTCGCTGGGTCCATACGTTCCAGATCTTGGCGATTCGCGGCGAGTACCTCCTCCGTATGAGTCCGTAGAACCTGCGCTGTCTCCTTTAAGATCCCGATAATCGTTTGATCCGATAGCGTTATCAATTGTTTAGCCGCATCCGATGCCTGTCGCAGCATATCTTTTACATTCATACTTTTTAATCCAAATATAGATAATCATAATGTATAAGCGGTTTTAAATCCCGTTGCCCTATTTGCTTACGTGCTTCCTCGCTGTCATAGGCGGTACAGCCTACGCCGATTTGCACGCCTTCCTCATTCATTATCTTTACGATATCATCTTTTTCGAAATCACCCTCGATGCGGGTTACTCCAACCAATAATACGCTAGTCGCTTTCGGGGCGGTCAATGCCTCCTCGGCTCCTTTATTGATATGTATTTCCCCTTTGGCGAAACCCTCGGAGTGGGCGATCCATTTCTTTACGCTGCTGACGGGTTTCGAGGCCGGAATGAAACGGGTGCAGACCGTGTCGCTATCCACCGCCAATAACATCGGAAGGATATTATCCTTTTTGCCGTTGGCGATGATAACCGCAATACCTTCGTCTGCCACTTTTTGGGCGATATGACATTTCGTCAACATACCTCCCCGTCCAAAGGATGATTTGCTAGTCTGTACATATTCCGACAAATCTGTTTTCCCACATTCGATTTCCCGGATCACGGAACTATCCGGGTCCGACGGATTTCCATTGTAAATCCCGTCTATATTACTAAGAATCACCAAGGCATCCATTCCCATCATCGTAGCGATCAAGCCGGATAACTCATCATTATCCGTGAACATCAGCTCGGTTACGGATATCGTATCATTCTCATTCACGATGGGGATCACCTTGTTTTCAAGCATTACCTCCATGCAATGCTTCTGGTTTAGGTAATGCGTACGACTCCCGAAATTCTCTTTTGTAGTAAGCACTTGCCCGCAAGTCATGCCATGCTCCCGGAATAACTCGTAATACCGGTTGATCAACTTGGCCTGTCCTACCGCCGAATACAGTTGCCGGGCTGATACGGGATCCAGCTTTTTGCCGGCCTTTATCTCGCTTCGTCCGGAAGCCACGGCACCGGAGGAGATCAAGACGATCTCCATACCTTGCCGATGCAAGTCCGCTACTTGGTCAACCAACGCGGACATGCGGGTGATATCTAGCGTCCCATCCTTGCGGGTCAGGACATTACTTCCTATTTTTACAGCGATCCTTTTCAAGAAAGTTATGATTTATTATTTATTATCTTTATCCCGGATCTCTACCCGTCGGATCTTTCCGCTGATTGTTTTCGGCAGTTCGTCCACGAATTCGACAACACGGGGATATTTGTAAGGAGCGGTGACACGTTTCACGTGATTTTGCAATTCTTTGATCAAGGCATCACCCGCTTTATCCTTATAATCCTTCGCCAATACGATCGTGGCCTTTACTACCTGTCCGCGGATCTCGTCGGGGACACCGGTGATAGCACATTCCACTACCGCCGGGTGGGTCATCAAGGCACTTTCCACCTCGAACGGCCCGATACGATAGCCGGAACTCTTGATCACGTCGTCCGCGCGGCCAACGAACCATAAGTAACCATCCTCGTCACGCCAAGCCACGTCTCCCGTGTAATACAGGCCATCGTGCCAAGCTTCCCGGGTACGTTCTGCGTCCCGGTAATATTCCTTGAATAACCCGATAGGCTTGCCATTTGTTGTGTGGATCACGATCTGTCCTTGCTCGCCATCCTCCGCACGGCTTCCGTCCGGACGCAATAAATCGACATCGTACTGCGGGTTGGGAACACCCATAGAGCCCGGTTTCGGCTCCATCCACGGGAAAGTGGCGACTGTCAGAGTAGTCTCTGTCTGGCCGAAGCCTTCCATCAATTTAATGCCGGTCAGTTTATAGAACATATCGAATACGGCAGGATTCAAAGCCTCGCCGGCGATCGTACAATATTGTAAGGATGATAAATCGTATTTAGTCATATCCTCACGAATTAAGAAACGGAAGATCGTAGGAGGAGCGCAAAGCGAGGTGATCCGGTAATCCTGTATCATCTGCAACATATCAGCAGGCGTGAATTTCTCGTGGTCGTAAACAAATACGGTCGCTCCGGCGATCCATTGCCCATATAGCTTACCCCAAACCGCCTTGCCCCAGCCTGTATCTGCGATCGTCAGGTGAAGGCTGTCTTTATGCAAGTTGTGCCAGAAACTACCAGTCACGATATGCCCCAGCGGATACGTAAAGTCGTGGGCCACCATCTTGGGGTTTCCAGTCGTACCGGAGGTGAAATACATCAAAGAGATATCGTCATTGCTATTTGGGTGAGACGGGCGGACGAAAGGAGCGGCGTTTTGGATACCCTGTTGGAAATCCTCGAAACCTTCCGGTATTTCCGGCCCTACGGATACGACACTTTTTACGGTCGGTGAGTCCGGCAAAGCCTCTATGATATGTTTCGTTATCACTTTCTCTCCGGCGCAAACGATCATCTTGATATCGGCGGCATTCGCACGATAAACGATATCTTTCTTGGTCAGTAAGTGTGTAGCCGGTATCACGACAGCCCCTAATTTATGCAATGCGATGATAGAGAACCAGAATTCATAACGGCGTTTGAGTATCAGCATCACCATATCGCCGTGTCCGATCCCCAAGGATTGGAAATAAGAAGCTGTCTGGTCCGTATACCGTTTCAAGTCGGCAAACGTAAAATCAATATGCTCTCCATGATCGTTTGTCCAACATAACGCTTTCTTATCCGGTTCTTCCTCTGCCCAAGCGTCTACCACATCATATCCGAAGTTGAAGTTCTCCGGAACCTTGATCTTGAAGTTTTTAATAAAATCCTCTTGCGACTCAAACGTCGTTTTATCTATAAATCTTTCTAACATGCTGTTGATCGTTTATAAAATGACGGCCAAAAAACTGACCTTTTCCCCATCCAGCGCTTTCATACCGTGAGGAAGCTCTGAGTTAAAATAAATACTATCACCTTCTTCTAAGATAAGATCTTTATTGTTGATCTGTAGTAACAGACGTCCTTTTAATACCATATTGTATTCTTGCCCCGGATGGGAATTGAGATACATCGGCTCATCCTCTGGTTTGGGATGTACGGTTACCAAGAAGGGGTCCGCTTTACGTCCGACGAAACCGGCGGCCAATGATTGGTACTTATAGGCTTTCGTACGCTCTACGGCAACACCTTTTCCGTTACGAGTAATAAAGTACGTACTCATTTTAGGCTCGTCGCCAAACATCAACGTGGTTAATTCTACGCCATAAGCCTGTGAGATCTGGTGCAATACGCTAACGGAAATATCAACCGTGCCGCTTTCCAGCAGCAAATATTGCTCAGTCGTGAGGTTGCAGACCTTTGCCATTTCTTCCGGCGTAATCTCCAGTGCGTCCCGTAATCCGGCCAGACGCTCCGCGATTTGTTGTATCTGTTCGTTCATTTTGCTGAAGTTATTGTATTATGTCGCTCCAAAGATAGGAATAAAAAGCAAAAAGAAGGTGAAAGCCCTTGTTTTCTTTTCTAATTAACAGGTATGGCTTGTTTTTAATACAAATGACGCAGATAATACGGATAAGAATAGCAAATCCGTGTCATCTGCGTCTGAAAGATAAGCATCTAATACTTATTCAGCATTTTTCTTCAGCCATTCTAACCGGCGCTGATCCGGGAGGTGTTTTACCTTGAAATGCTCGAATGTCACATTAAATCCTTTCCCGTCGGGACAAGCGGCCATAAACCCGACTTGTACGGGGATATTGTCTTGTAGCCAAGCGTTACGCATAAGGGTGTATTCCTTATCATCGAATGAGTAGAAGATCTCCACGGCGTCCAATCTCCGGACTGCTTTTATCCATACATAAGGGATCGCTTTGTCTAAGGTGATAACGCTCCAGTCGGAGGTCTTATGCGTAACGACCGCGCTTAGGTTGTATTTACCATCCACGAACTCTATACCGGCTTTTATATAATTTTCATGATTGATACGAAGCATCAGGCCGGCTTGGTCAAAACGCTGCTTGTAATCGCCGGTTATCTTGACTTTCACTTCGAATTCACCCCCATAAGTAGCATAATAAAAAGGAGCGTCATCTACCGTAAACCCGTAATGGGAAATCCTCCAATAGTCACTTTGGGGAGTGACCTGCATGGAAAGCGACTTGTCTTTAATCTCCCATTGCTCCGGCTCGTTGAACCATTGCATCTTATCCAATGATTGCGCCCCGCAAAATTGCAAAGAGGCGACAATAACAAAACTCAGTAACACTAATTTTCTCATTTTACTTCTTATTTCTTATTTCTTATTTCTTATTTCGATTCTTTCTATTCCCGTAAGAGGTTAATGTTATTAACCTTACCTCTGGCAAAGGTAACGTGTTATTATAGATTGCGCAATGATTCTGAGATTTTATCTAGGAAGGAAAAGTAAGGGTTAATGTGTTTTTGTCTATTCGTATTTGATAACCTCGACCGGACAGCTTTCGGCAGCCTCTTTAATACCCGCCTCGAAATCATCGAAATTAACTCCTTCGTTTACACGTGAGCGATCTGTAACTGTGAATACTTCCGGGCAAATGCCCTCGCATGTACCGCAAGCGATGCAATCCTCCTCAATCCAAACTCTTTTAATTGCCATAATTTTATTCCTTTAAGATGATTAATATGTTAATGTAACAAACAACTTTCGCGGATTGTTTTCGGGAGAGGCCTTTTAGATCATTGTATAGACCGTGGAATGAGCTTATCTTTGGTTGATATATATTAACGTTTATACGCCACTGTTTTAAAATAAATTTGCTACGTTTACAGCAGAAAGTTTCATTGAATAACCATTTAAAAAATCTGAAGTATTATGGATAATGCTATTTTTAGATTTCCTAAACCCATTAATGAGCCGGTAAAAGCGTATGCTCCCGGATCAAGTGAAAAAGCATCCTTAAAGAAAGCGTTAGCGCAGATAAGTTCCGAGGAATGGGATATTCCTCTGGTAATTGGCGGAAAAGAGATCCGTACGGGTAATACCGGTAAGGTCGTTATGCCTCATGATCATCATCATGTATTGGCTACTTATCATAAGGCGGGCGAGAAAGAAGTACAAATGGCTATCGACGCCGCCATGAAAGCGCATAAGGAATGGTCAGAACTTCCATGGGTGGAACGTGCGTCTATTATGCTTCGTGTAGCTGAGTTGTTGGCTACGAAATATCGTTATATCCTGAACGCTTCGGTTATGTTGGGACAGAGCAAGAATCCGTTCCAAGCGGAGATCGACGCTCCCTGCGAATTGATCGATTTCTTGCGTTTCAGTACCTTCTACGCTAGTCAAGTATATGCCGATCAACCCTATTCCGAGACGGGTATATTGAATCGTATGGAATACCGAGCCTTGGAAGGTTTCGTGTTCTCGCTCACGCCGTTTAACTTTACGTCGATCGCTTCCAACCTGAATATGGCTCCGGCTATGATGGGTAACGTGGCGGTATGGAAACCGTCTACTACGGCGATCCATTCGAACTATTTCTTGATGAAGGTTTTCCAAGAGGCCGGTTTGCCCGATGGCGTAGTGAATTTCATCCCGGGACAGGGTAGCGTGATCGGTAAGGTGATTACGGGTAGCCGTGATTTGGCAGGATTCCATTTTACAGGCTCTACCTCTACGTTCAATACCTTATGGCGTCAGATCGGAGAGAACTTGGGGCATTATAAATCTTATCCAAAAATCGTAGGCGAGACAGGTGGCAAGAACTTTATCTTCGCTCATCCTTCCGCTCCGGCGTTGGATGTGGCTACCGCTATCGTACGCGGTGCGTTCGAGTATCAAGGGCAGAAGTGCTCGGCGGGTTCTCGGGCCTATATCCCGGCTTCTCTCTGGAAAGAGGTGAAAGATTACGTGGGCGATATGCTGAAAGAGATCAAGATGGGTGACGTGCAGGATTTCACGAACTTTGTCAATGCCGTGATCGATGAGGCTTCGTTCGATAACATCATGAGTTATATCGATTATGCGAAACAGTCTCCGGACGCGGAGGTTCTTTTTGGTGGTAACGGGGACAAATCGGTTGGTTATTTCGTGGAGCCAACGGTTATCCAGACCACGGACCCGATGTTCAAGAGCATGGTAGAGGAAATCTTCGGGCCGGTGATTACGATCTACGTATATGACGACGCTAAATATGAGGAGACTTTGGAACTTTGTGATCGAACTTCTCCGTACGGATTGACGGGTTCTATTTTCGCCCGTGATCGCTATGCGATTGATAAGGCATTCAATACCTTGCGCTATTCGGCCGGTAATTTCTATATCAATGATAAACCGACCGGCGCCGTGATCGCCCAGCAACCGTTCGGCGGTTCCCGTGCGTCTGGAACGAATGACAAGGCCGGTGGCCCGTTGAACTTGATTCGTTGGACGAATCCTCGTTGTATCAAGGAATGCTTGGTTCCTCCGACGAGCTACGGGTATCCGTTCTTAGGTGAGAAATAATTGTCATAATTAAGAAATACCAACTGATTGTGGGGGAGACGGGGCGTGCCCCGTCTCTACGCTATGACGTTACCTTTATCTACATACAATATGTTAGACTTTAACAATACCGAGATCGCTTTCTCGTCGAAGTCGCGGGGAGAACTACAAAATGCTTACTGGCTTTTTAATACGATAAAATATCCTTGGTTGGTAAAATGCGCTAAAGTAGCCACGAGTATAGCCTTGAAAATACATTTCCCGCTGGCTTGGGCGGTGAAGCCTACCTTATATAAACAGTTCGTTGGGGGAGAAACTTTACAAGACTGTTCCGCTGCCATCAACCACTTGATGAAATACAACGTGAAATCGACGCTCGATTATTCGGCGGAGAGCGAGCAGACCCCGGAGGGCATACAGGCGACTTTCGAGGAAACCTTGCGCTCGATAGATTTTGCGAAAGGAAATACGAATTTGGCCTATGCCGTATTCAAACCATCCACGATCACGACCGATGAGTTACTGGCCAAAGCTTCCGAGAAACGGGAAGAGCTTACGATAGACGATGTCCGGCATTTTCGCGAGTTCCGCGAGCGTTTTATGGCGCTTTGCCAACGGGCTTACGATAACGACGTACGTATTTTAGTGGATGCGGAGGATTATTGTTTCCAAGATGCCATTGATGCGTTGACCGATGAGGCGATGCGTAAGTTCAACAAGAAACGTGCGATCGTATTCGCTACCTTGCAAATGTATCGTCATGACCGGATGCCTTATCTGCGTCGTATCTACGATGACGCCGTGGCGAAAGGTTATATTGCGGGCGTGAAATTCGTGCGCGGGGCTTATATGGAAGCGGAGCGTGCCCGTGCGGCGGCGTTGGATTATCCCGATCCGATTTGTAAAGATAAGCAGGCCACGGACGAGAATTATGATGCGGCGGTCCGTTTCACCATGGATCATTTAGATCGTTTTGAGATGTTTATGGGAACTCATAATGAGGAGAGTAATTATAAGTTGGCGAAATTGATGGACGAGAAGGGGATCGCCCGCGATGACTCCCGTGTTTTCTTTGCGCAGCTATTGGGAATGAGCGATAATATTTCCTTCAATTTAGCCCATGCGGGATATAACGTAACCAAATACGTACCGTACGCCTCGGTAAGGGATGTACTGCCGTATTTGATCCGGCGTGCGGAAGAGAATACTTCTGTTGCGGGGCAGACCAGCCGGGAACTCCGGATGTTGGAGATGGAAATGGCTAGGCGGAAAGAACATAAACCCGCCGAGGGCAGGTAAAGTAGTTTGTCAGCATATTTCGGGGCGTATTGGTGCTGGCAAACTACTTTGTCTGCCTATTTTTATTTACTGGCCTTCAGTCCCCGGATCACGGAAGAGGTAAAACCGGAAAGTTCCATCTCATTTAGACCCTTGATCGTGATTCCGCCCGGAGTCGTTACCTTATCGATTTCCATCTCCGGGTTACTTTTATTCTCGATCAATAAATCAACGGCACCTTTCACGGTATGCGCCACGATCTCTTGCGCCTGTTTCGGATAGAAACCCAATTCCACGCCGCCTTCTATCGCCGCACGGATATAACGCAAGGCGAAAGCAATGCCACTGGAGGCCAATGCCGTTCCTGCGGCCATCAACCGCTCTTCTACCAGCATGGCGTTACCCAGCTCGTTGAAAATCCGGATGATTAGGTCCGTCTGCTCCTTGGAGGCATTGCGGGCGGAGACGAAAGTCATGCTGCTCATCACCTCGATAGCCGTATTGGGCATGATCCGGAAGATGGTGGGAGTAGCCAGACAATCGAAGTCCGTATTCTTGGTCAAATAAGTATTCAACAGGTCGAAAGTCACGCCAGCCGCTACGGATACGATCATTTGTCTCTCGAAGTCGAGCACCGACTTAATCTCATCTATAATCATTTCCACACGCCAAGGTTTAACGGCGATGATGATGATATCAGCGTTTCGTGCCGCTTCCACGTTATCATGGGTCAAGATAAAGTCCGGATCGATCTTTCTCATCTTCTCCAAGGTCTCGTCCGATTGGGCGGTACAAGTGATATCAGAGGCTTTGAACATGGTTCCTTTCGCTAAACCTCGGGCGATCGCTCCACCGATATTACCCGAACCGATAATAGATATTCTCATTTTGCAGATAATTAGTTATATTATTATGTTTTCTGAAGAGGCAAACTTAGATAAAATATCTCAAATACGTACGACTTTGTAGAGTTAGCTACGGATAAAAAACTTACATTTGCGGTCGATACGGACTTAATACTAATATAAATATATAAAATTACATGAAAAAGACAATTCTAGTTTCAAGCATGCTATTCGCTCTGGCTATGTCCGCTACGATCCAAGCGCAAGACACGGAGAAGAAGGAGAGTGAGGAGGGATTCGTGTTCACGACCGTGAAAGAGAACCCCATTACATCTGTTAAGAACCAAAATCGTGCGGGTACGTGCTGGTGCTACTCCTCGTACTCTTTCTTGGAGTCGGAGTTGCTTCGTATGGGAAAGGGCGAGTATGACTTATCCGAGATGTTTACGGTATATAACACCTATCTGGATCGTGCCGACGCTGCTGTGCGTACGCATGGGGATGTTTCGTTCTCGCAAGGTGGATCTTTCTATGATGCGCTTTATGGAATGGAAACATTCGGCTTGGTTCCGGAAGAGGAGATGCGCCCGGGCGTGATGTATTCCGATACGTTGAGTAACCATACCGAGCTTTCCGCCTTGACGGACGCTATGGTGGCCGCTATCGCCAAGGGAAAGTTACGCAAATTGCAGTCTGATGAGAATAACGCCATGTTATGGAAGAAGGCGGTCGCTGCGGTACATCAGATCTACTTGGGGGTTCCTCCTGAGAAATTCACGTATAAAGGGAAGGAATATACACCGAAATCTTTCTTCGAGTCTACAGGTTTGAAGGCTTCGGATTATGTCTCATTGACTTCTTATACGCATCATCCGTTCTATACCCAGTTCCCGCTAGAGATTCAGGATAACTGGCGTCACGGTATGTCGTATAACTTGCCGCTGGATGAGTTTATGGAGGTCTTTGATAATGCGATTAATACGGGTTATACGATCGCTTGGGGTTCCGATGTGAGCGAATCTGGTTTTACTCGTGACGGAGTGGCCGTTATGCCTGATGATGAGAAGGTACAGGAGTTGAGCGGTTCCGATATGGCTCATTGGTTGAAATTGAAACCGGAGGAAAAGAAGCTGAACACAAAACCGCAACCTCAGAAATGGTGTACGCAAGCAGAGCGCCAGTTGGCTTATGATAATTATGAGACGACCGACGACCATGGTATGCAGATCTACGGTATCGCCAAAGATCAAGAAGGTAACGAGTATTATATGGTGAAGAACTCGTGGGGAACCAACAACAAGTATAACGGTATTTGGTATGCTTCCAAAGCATTTGTCCGTTATAAGACCATGAATATCGTGGTTCATAAAGATGCCCTGCCTAAAGCGATCAAAGCCAAGTTAGGTATCAAATAATCGGTCCGCTAAGGATGGTTTAAATAAAAACTAAACCCCGATAGCTTCCGGCGATCCGGTAAGACTATCGGGGTGATCTATATATACAAAGATGTGCTGCCTATATTATTGAACAAGTTTTAGTGTGTAGTTAAGATCTGCCGCCGCTTTTTGCAACGTGTCGTTCATCAAGGTCAAGTTATCCCCTTCTACTAGGAAATAAATGACGGGTTCGCCATCACTAGGAATCAACTCGTAGATTACTGCGCTAACGTCATCGGGAGCTCCGTGCTTTACTTTTTGTTTACCGGTTGTAATGGCTTTCTGAGGAGCTTTCTTCGCCGCTCCGGTGCTTGAGGCTACTGCTTCCGGTACGGTATAAAGAGCATCCAACTCGAATACGCCTTCCTCGTCTGCGTTATCTTGTTGATAATACAAGGTTAAGTCATAATCTACATTCACGCTATCCGGAGAAGTCAGGGTTCCCTTATACTTTTTTTGGATAACCGGTCCCTTTTTAGGATCAGCCTTCAAGGAATCTCTCATATTCACGGGTTTTGCCGGTTGAGTCGCCTTAACAGAATGGATCAGTGGCAGAGACGGAGCGTCCGGAGCCGCCGACATTATGGCGAATTCTTCTTCCTCTACTTCTACGGGAACATCCTTTTGGGCTTGTTTCCCGCTACATGCGGCCAAAAATGCCATAGCCGCTACTGCGATAAAATACTTTTTCATTACCATTATTTATTTTATTAGTGACGTTTGGACATATAACATAAAATCCCCCACGATTTGTTTCGTGAGGGATCATTTTTAACTATTTACCGTGAAATATTTATTTCTTTGAAGGCTCTACCCTGTCATCCGGATAGGGAGAGGCCGGGATCGTGGAAGCGCTTCCGTCTCGTCCGGCGAAATAGTGCGGTGACATGATCTCTACGCCAGCCTCATTGAATACGTCCTGTATGTTTTGATGCAGGTCGGAATAGATATCCCCGAGTTTATCGGCGTCCTTTATATAAGCGTTGATTTGATAACAGGGATAGTAATCGCTTAGTTCGGTCTCCAATACGAAAGGCTTCGGCTCTGGCAATACCCCGGTGGTCTGGCGGGCGGCATTGATCAATAATTGATGAACTTGCCGCCAAGGTACGTCGTAGCCGATCGTAACCGTGCTGTGGATGATTAATCCGTATTGCCGTGCGGATACGCTATAATTTGTTGTATGGGAGGACATGATAAAGGAGTTCGGGATGGTCACTACCTCATTCTTAGGGGTACGTAAACGGGTGACAAACGGAGTCTTCTCGATCACGTTGCCAGTCGTCTCGTTTAGTTGGATACGGTCACCCAATTTAAAGGGCCTCATATAAGTAATGACCAGCCCTGCGATGATATTTCCGATCACCGTACTGGAACCCAACGATATGATCAAACCGACAAATACGGATATGCCTTGAAATACCCCCGAGTCCGATCCCGGCAGATAAGGATAGATCATGGCGATCATAAAGGCGTATAGCAGGAAACGGATGATATTAAACGTCGGTTGCGCCCAATCCGGGTAAAAACCTGATATTTTCAGGTTCTCGCTCTCTATCTCGTTGGCTATGTATTGGATTCCTTTTACGATGTATTTGATACAGTAATAGATCACCAAGATGATAAACAAGTTCGGAATATAGGAAGCTACCGATTTAAAGATCATCTTTACCGGCTCCAACAAGTAGGAGAATATCTTCAAGGCTAGATCTTCTGTTTGCGGGAAGATAGCGAAAAGGATCGGTACACTGATGGTTAATTGGATTAGTAACACGATCCATCGTATTACGTTGGTGAAAAACATCAATACGCGTCCTTGGCGATGTGTGTTGAGAAATTCATAATCCCGGATGGTAATAGATCTGAGTCGGTTCTGCTTTAACCAGATAATTTTCCTGCGTAGTTTCTTAAACAGATGGTTGGTCAGCTTAAACAGGAAATATTGGATGATAATTACGAGGATGAACAATAATACCCGTTTCGCTATCTGCAAGATACTATGTTGCTCCCTTAGCTCTTGTATCTTGTTTTGGATAATCGGTTGATATTGTTCTGCGAGGGCTATACGACTGAGATTTTGCCATAGGGCATCTTGATCGGTGATACTTAGGATAACCTTATCTCCGTACATGATATCCGTTACGTATTCGCTGTCATAGATATAGATGGAATCCTTCTTCAAGGAATGCGAGGTCCCGATCTTTACCATGATATTGAGGATGTCCTCAGCCCGGTCAACCGGGGTGCGGCCTCCGCGCTTGGCGTAAAGGTGAAATAAGGTATCCCCCTCTACGACTACAGGTACGCCGGGAGTCAGTGCCCGAAGGGAATCGATACGGTTTCGTTGCTCGGCCCTTTTTAGGGAGTCGGCGGTAGCGTTGCTGTTTTTCGTGCTTTCCAGCTCGTCTTTCAGTAAGATCTCGTTTAGTTTCATCTCTTGCAACTGGAGGGCTAGCTCCTGCATCTTGATGGAATCCTGCCGATGTTGCTCATCGAGCGAAAGCGTATCGGTTGGGGTAACTGGTTCCTCCGGATCATTGCCTAATGTCGTAGACAATAGTTCTTCGGCCTTTTCCCTTAATTGGGCGTTGGATACCGTTGGCAGGAAACTGATTCCTGCCAAGATCACTAATCGCAATAAAAATTGTTTCATCGAATCGTGGATTAACTATTTACCACCGGCCGGAAGATGCTCCAGCCAGTATTTAGCCATTGTCTTACGTAGGTGAAGAGTCGTTCCTTCCCTTTCGTTGATGCTATGGCTACGCATCGGGTAACTGATTTGCGTAAACATCTTTCCGTTCTTGATCAACTTGTTCACCAGCATCTCGCAATTTTGGTAATGCACGTTATCATCTCCCGTACCATGAATAAGCAGCAGATTACCTTCCAGTCCCTCGGCATAGGTAATCGGGGAACCTTTGCGGTAGCCTTCCGGATTGTTCTGCGGAGTATTCATGTAACGTTCTTGGTAGATCGTGTCGTATAGGCGCTGGTCAGCGACAAAAGCGATCGCTATACCGGTATGGAATACTTTCGGATAACGGAACATGCAGTTCAAGGTTTGACTGCCGCCGCCGCTCCATCCGGTAATGCCGATCCGGCTGGCATCGATAAACGGATGTTGACGGGCCATATCTAAAATACCCCTGCTTTGATCCTCGGAGGAGAAAGTGCCCACTTCCCCGTAAATACATTTACGCCATTCACGCCCACGAGGAGTATTCGCGCCCCGGTTCTCTATACTCACCACGATATAGCCTTGGTTCGCCATATATTGTTGCCATAAATCTCCGTTACCCCATACATCTTGTACGGTGGCGCTCGCCGGCTCGCCGTATACCTCTATGATAACCGGGTATTTCTTGGATGCGTCGAAATCGACAGGTTTTATCATCCATGCGTCCAAGGTTAGATTGCCGGACTTGACCTTGATAAATTCTTTCGGGTTTAATCCTAAGGCAGCGTATTGGTCCTTGGCTTGAGCATTATCCTCAAGCATGCGTACGGATTGATGTTTCGGAAAAGAAACCATGTCGATAACAGATGGGGTAGAGGCGTTACTATACGTATGTATGGCCCATTTGCCGGTGGGTGACATGTTGTAGCGGTGCTGTCCGGATTGTTCCATGGGGCTTACACGCTCCACTTCTCCATTGCCGAATGCTTTAGCCCGGTACAAGTAGCGTTGGGTGAAATTGTCCGGGGAGGCAATGAAATAGACCCAGCCCTTTTGTAGATCGGTCCCGACCGGCGAGATATAATCAAAATCACCTTTGGTGATGGGTTGTATCTCTTTTCCGTCACGGCTTATCCGGTATAAATGCCGCCAGCCACTACGCTCGCTTTCCCATGTGAAATAGCGGTTGTCCTTTAACCATTGTATGTTATCATTCGTGTCTAGCCATGCGGCATCCGTATCGGTGAAGATATTATTCAGCGAGTTATCGGATATCTTGGCGATCCATACCTTATTTGTATTCTGCGGGCGGTTTAGTTGCTGTATGAACAACTCGTCGCTTTCGGGGATGAATTCCATACGGGGCAGGTAGTTGTTCCGGGGATCTCCGGGTATGGCGATCCAAGTGGTGTTCCCGCCGGTAGAGGAAACGTAGCCTACTTTTACGGCTGAATTGGTGGTTCCTGCCTTGGGGTATGGGAAATGGATTACCTTTGCGTAGATGGAGTCTACATTATTAATAATGTCGAACACTCCCGTTCCTTTCGTATCGCTTTGCCAATAGGCGATATGCTTTCCGTCCGGGCTCCAGCGGAAACCATCCCGGCAACTGAACTCCTCCTCATATACCCAATCGAAGGTTCCGTTGACAATCGTATCGCTTCCGTCTTTTGTTAGCTGCGTGATTTTCCCGGAGTCTATATCTTCTACATATATATTATTGTTGGAAACATAGGCCACACGTGTGCCATCCGGAGAGAATTTAGCGAACATCATGGAGGATTCCGGCATTCCTTTTCCCAATTGACGTAAAGCGCCGTCCTTTAGGTTTAATACCCAATAGTCACCCCGTGTATCATAACGCCATACCCGTCGGGTATTGTTATAAATCAAGATTTTCTCATTATCCGCACTCCAAGAGACGCTACGTACGGGGATAGGCCTTCCGGTAGATTTGTCCGTCAATAGGGATGAGGGGATAATGACTTCACGGGAGTTATCTTTCGCTCGATAGGCGACGATATCCGTGCCTCCGGTTTGCTTATTATTTTCCAAGCGGCTATAACGTTCACCGTCTTTTAGCCAAGTCATGCTTCCGATGCCTTTTGTTTGTATGATGTTACCGGCAACTATATCCTCAAGATTCAACGCTTTTTGTGCCATGCTTATACCTCCCGACAGAAGGCTGATCGTGGCGATCGCTATTAATTTGTTTAGTTTCATGTTGTATTAGTTGGTTACTACTATATTTATGCAAAGAACGGAAAGTTAGTTGATATAACAAAATGGATTTGTATATTCGCGCCTCGGAAATCAAGAATAATCATAGTTTAATTTTATATAGAAATCGGAATGAAAGCACTTTCAATGTATGTATGGTCACTTGTAGTGATCATGATGATGGGATTTACTTCTTGTGGGGATGATGATGAGCTTCAATTCTCGGAAGAGCAATTGGCTTATATCAACAAAAACAAGGAATACATCTGGGAGAAGAAAGCGGAGAAAGACGAGAACGGTGAATTGAAATATAAGCAAGTTGTTATAGGAGGTGATACTGCCTTATATCGGATCATTCAGAAAGAAAATGAGTGGACAACGACACCTTCCGCAACCTCAGTGGTTTATTTGCTTGATCTGGAAGGAAAATA
The DNA here is from genome assembly GCF_003635435.1 of Parabacteroides sp. AF21-43. Classification (NCBI taxonomy): domain Bacteria; kingdom Pseudomonadati; phylum Bacteroidota; class Bacteroidia; order Bacteroidales; family Tannerellaceae; genus Parabacteroides; species Parabacteroides sp. AF21-43. The sequence continues at coordinate 229,719 of NZ_QTMG01000001.1, forward strand.
TATTGACGGGAAAGTCTTTCAAAAGAAACTGGATAGATCAAGTTTTTCTATGAACGGCATTATCCCGGGCTTAAGCGGTGTCTTATTGAATATCCATCTGGATGAGACCGTGGAGGCGATTATCCCGGCTTCGCTAGGTTATGGATATGGAGATTATAGCGGTATCCCCGGAGGTTCTACTTTAATCTTTACTTTTACCTTGGATAAGGTAGAATGAATAATACCTTGATGGATAAGCCTATCTTCTATATCCGTCTCCGCTGAATGTTCGTTCGCCGCCGCTGAATGTATATTCGTCGCCGCCGAACGAACATTCAGCGGCGGCGAATAAAGAAGATATCGGGTTGCGGGAGGTTTTATATAGTACTGGGAGAACTTTTTATTCGGTTTGATCTGACTTTTATCTTTATAAGATTTGGCACGGTTGCTTAATTCAGCCAACGGGTTAATAGTATAAATAGGTGTGGTGTAATTTCTTTATTTTGAACATGTATACGATTTGTTCGTAAATATTCGATAGTTTCGTTGATTATCTCCTTTTTTCTTTTTAATTTGGCGGATTATAAACATAATCTTGATATTATGAAGACTGCCATTGTTCCTTTCTTGTTGCTTCTGAATATTCTTGTCGCTGTAAATGCACAGACTAAGGATTCTGTTATCTTGGTGAAAGATAGTATTACGGTAAAATTGCCGGATGTCTACGTTACTTCCGAGCGTCCTTTGGTTACGGTTACGGACGATGCCTTATCTTTCGACGTGCCTAACTTGATCATGGCCAAACCGGTGAATACTGCATTTGATATTTTAGGAGAGATTCCCGGATTGGTGAAAGAAGGGGACAACGTTAGTATCATCGGCGTCCCTACTACGAACATTATTATTAACGGACGTAAAAGCTCAATGTCATTGTCCCAGATTGTAGAGCTTCTGAAATCTAACTCGGCCAGCAAAGTAAAGAGTATAGAGCTTTTGTATAGCTCTCCTCCAAAATATGGCGTAAAAGGAGGTAGTATAAATATCATTATGGAGAAGAAAGTGAATGAGGATTTAAGTGCCGATATCTCTTTGACCGGAAAGCAAGCTTTCTACTTCTCGCCAACCGGGTTAGTGAATTTATCTTACTCCAAAAAGAAATATAGTCTGGATCTATCTTATTCCGCTAATTATAACCATTCCCGTTCAACCGAGGATATGAACGCCTATCCTATCGTGAAGGATCGTCCTTATGAGATCCTGCAAGAAAATACGGCGGTAGGTCGTTCCATGAACCATACGATTGGGGCAAGTGCCAGTTGGTTTATGGATAAGGGGCGTGAGGTGGATATTTCTTATTATGCCAAGATAACGGATTCTAATTCCAAACGATATTCGAACACTCTATTTGTGGGTATTGAGAATGCGGAAAGTAATAATAAGTTATCGGGCCCGAAGAATCTTCAAAATGTACGGTTGAATTATGCACATTCCAAGAACTTGAACGCAGGGGTGGATTATACCTATTATAAGGATCGCAGGGATCAATATATGATCTCGGATTATCCCGATACGAAACAAGAGGTGGAGGCTACCTCCCGGCAAAATATCCATTTGGCGAATGTATTCGTTAACTACGAACGGGTATTAGGAAAAGGATGGAAAATTAACGTAGGCACGAATGTGCAGTTATCCTTTACGGATAATAGCTCCTTTACCTACCAAGATAAACAGGAGGATCTGTCAGCTACGTTTGCCCAAAAAGAAAAAGAGTATACGGCGGGATTGTATGCCGGTTTCTCTAAGCGTTTTGGCAAGAAACTGGTGTTGAGCGCTTCTCTTTCGGCGGAGTATAATAAGGCGGTGATTGATTCGGCGGGCCGGAAATGGACCTTATGGTCTGGGGTAAATCTCTATCCACAATTGAACTTGAGTTATACGATCGATCCATCGAATATGCTTCAAGTCAATTTCTCCAGCGATAAGAAGTATCCGGCGTATTGGGTCATGAGCTCGAATGTTTCTTATTTGAATGTGTATAGTCAGGTACGGGGAAATCCTTATTTGGAACCGGAACGTATTTATATGGCTAGGGCTAATTATATCTTGAAAAAGAAATATGTTTTTGGACTATTCGCCAATCATCATGTGAATTATATTCGCCAATTGTATTATCAAGATACGAAAGCGTTGAGAGCCTATTACCAATCGGTTAATTTCGATAAGCATAATACTTTCGGGGCGATGGCAGTTATCCCGTTTCGGATCGGTGGGGTGGTTAGCTCACGGTTCGTGGCATCGGGCTTCTTGATTCAAGATGAGGGAGTGTTTATCGATATTTCGTTTGATCGGAAAAAGTTGTTCGGGCAGTTGATGTTGTTCAATACGTTTACTTTATCAAGGAAAAAGAACTTATCGTTAGAAGTTAACGCTCGCTATAGTGCGCCTTCGATACAAGGTATCTATGATGTGGATGGTATTTATAATGTATCGGCAGGGCTTGTCTGGAACCCGATACCGAAAAAATTAAGCGTAATGCTACGAGGTGAGGACTTATTAAAGGGCTTACGTGCGAAAACGCATATTGATTATCCCAGCCAGAAGAGTGATATGACGATCTATTCGGATACTCGTTCTGTATCGCTCACCTTAAAGTATACATTGGGCAAGATGAACCGGAAGAATAAGAAAGAGATCGATTCTTCACGGTTTGGTCAATAAAGTTCTTATGGAATCCATTCGATAACGCCTGTGACTGGATGTTGTTTTTTCCAGTCCTCTAATTCCGCATACGTACGCACGCCGTCTTGAATGACTGCTTGGTAATATTCCACGCCCATGATTTTCGCTGTATCCGGTGTCTCATATTTCAGTTTTAAGATGGCCTGCCGGGTCTCGTCAGTCAGTACGGCGGTTATACGTTCGGCCATTTTCTCGAAATAACCGTCATAACGGGAACCTTTTACGATATGGATCATATCAATTTGCCAGAGTTCGTTATCCGGGTCTTGGAACCATGCGTGCCACTCTACGCATTGTTCTTCCGTATCGAGCGAATTTCCGTATTCGATCCGTTTAATGAGCGGGTTCTCCGCTAGTCGGGCCATCGCTAGGAAGCTGTCGGATATACGGAAAGGAGAAGTGTAAATATGAAAGTCGATATCCTTATGTTTCATGAGTAGTCCCATATTCAAGGAACCTACTAGGTTTATTTCCGCCCCGACGGATTTCCATATATTTATAATGTCGGTTTGCCGGATCACTTCCCAAGCTCTATCTTGGTTTCTTTTCGCTAATTCTAATAGATGTTTCATGATTTAAATAATTTGAGGTGTGAAGTTAAGACACGAAGCGGGATAAGGAAATAGCTATTTATAGCTAGGTTGGTTTTAATATATCATACGGGTACACTATTTCCGGTTGTAGGGACGGGGCACGCCCCGTCCCTATAAGTTGGACAATATATATTTATCTTTTGAATAACCGGAATAACTCACCGATCCATAAAACCAGAGAGGAAGATCCGATAATGATCGCCCAATCTTCCAAGGGCAAAGGTATTACGCTGAACATCTCGCCTCCAAAAGTGACGATTAAGTATTGACCAATCAAAATCAGTAAAGCGACCAGCAAGAAGCTTTTACTATCCTTTAAATTGGCAAAAGCGGAACGTCCTTCCATAAATGCCTTTGCGTTAAACATATTCCAGAACTGTAGCATCACGAAGAAGCTGAAGAACCACGATAAATCGTGCGGCGTTAAACCGTCTTGCGCATGGAAATAGAACAACAAGCCCATCAAGATTACGACAAAAGCGAATCCGACGCCGAAAATATTATAGGCCATCGGGCGGGTGATAATGAAATCTCCATCCTTACCGCTCCGGCGAGGTTTATCTTTCATCACTCGCTCATTCGGTGGGAGAGAGGCCAACGCCCCGGCAGCGAATGTATCCATGATCAAGTTTACCCATAACATCTGCGTGATAGTCAAAGGAGATTCCGTACCTAATAAAGAACCCAATAGCACGATCAAACAAGCGGCTACATTGATGGTCAATTGGAATAACAAGAATTTCTGGATATTCCGGTACAAGGAACGTCCCCACATCACCGCACGGGTAATGCTACTGAACGAGTTGTCGATAATCGTAATGTCGCTGGCTTCCTTGGCAACTGAAGTACCGTCACCCATGGAGAGGCCTACTTGTGCCGCTTTCAAGGCGGGGGCATCGTTTGTCCCGTCGCCGGTAACCGCTACCACGGCGCCTTTCTGCTGTAATAATTGTACCAAACGCTGTTTGTCCGTAGGACGGGCACGGCACATGATCTTCAAGTCTAAGACACGATCCAAGGCCTCTTGGTCGCTAAGCGCCTCGAATGCGGGACCCGTGATAATGTTCCGGTCGGTATCATTCGCTTTCCACGTACCGATCTGTCGTCCGATTTCTTTAGCCGTACCCGGTGTATCTCCGGTGACGATCTTCACGTCGATACCTGCGTCCAAGCAACTTTGAACAGCGGGGGGCACATCCGCACGTACCGGATCGGAGATAGCGACGATACCTAGGTACGTTAAATCCGTATCATGTAAACGACCCTCAACGAAGAAGGTCTCATCCATTCCATCCTCAATTATCTGGTAAGCGAAGCCAAGCGTACGCATCGCTTGGTTCTGGTAATCCAATAATTGTTTTTCGATGCCGGCTTTACATTCCGCCACCGGTTTGTAAGTTCCGTCTATCGCCACCCGGTTACTGTTGGCCAGTACGATTTCGGGAGCACCTTTCACGTAAAGTACCTTCTTGCCGAGTAACGGTGATTGTACGATTGTAGCCATATATTTCCGTTCCGTAGAGAAGGTCAATTGATCTAGGATCGTAGCGTTCTCTCTTAATTCCAGATAATTTTGGTGTTGTCCGTTCAACCAGAGTAAAAGGGCGGCCTCCGTCGGGTTTCCAAGGGTTTTTACCTTTTCTTCCGAGAAATCGAGGAATGCCGTGGAGTTCGTGGAGATACCTTCTTTGATCAGGTTACTTAACTCATCCTCCCCAAGCTTTTGGTCTTTCAGGTTGTAGAAATTCGTTTGGTAGACTTGCATTTGGTTCTGCGTCAACGTTCCGGTCTTGTCCGTACAAATTACGGTAGTCGCTCCCATGGTCTCACAGGCGTGCATTTTGCGGACAAGATTATTCGTCTTCAACATACGGTTCATGCTGAGGGCCAAACTTAACGTGACACTCATCGGTAATCCTTCCGGAACGGATACCACGATCAACGTAACCGCTACCATAAAGTAGTTGAGGATATGGGCGATGATGTCCATCGCCGGCATCCCGGGGAAACTATCTGATAAAAGGAATTTTACGGTCAAGGCGATGAACGTCACTCCGGCGATCGTGTATCCGGCTTTACTGATCACGCTAGCCAAGCCTTTCAACTGTATTTGTAAAGGAGTCTCTACATCGCTCTCGATTTGCGAGCCTTCGTAGACCTTACCGTATCCGGTAGCGTCACCCACCTTTTCTACTTGCATTACGCCATGTCCGTCCACGACCGTCGTTCCTCGCATGACTACATTGGACGGATAAGTCGCTTCCGTATCGAAATCCGCCTCGTTTGTTGTCTTGCTGATAATCGGTTCACCGGTTAGTGTGGATTCGTTGATCTGTAGGGAGATGGCTTCAAGCAAATGTCCATCTGCGGGAATTTCCTCACCTGTCTCCAAAACAACGATATCGCCTACGACGACCTCTTTTTTCGGTATTTGGCAGATATTCCCGTCACGGATTACCTTCACTAAAATATCATCATTGACTGTATTCAAGATATCGAATGCCTTGTTCGCTTTCACCTCGAAGAAAAAGCCCACGCAACTGGCAAGCATGATTGCGAAGAAAATGCCGATCGGCTCCAAGAAGGCCGTAAAACCTTTCGCCTCAGGTCCCCAGCAATGTACGCCAGCGATTATCATGGACAAGAGCCATGCCACTAATAATATACGAATAATAGGATCTTCGAATTTCTCCAAGAATTGGCTCCATAACGAAGCTTTCTTGGGCGGGGTAAGTACATTCTCGCCGTGAAGGCGCCTGCTCTCTTCTACTTCTTGTTTGGTTAATCCTCGGTACTGATGTTTTTTCTCCATAAATTTATTAATCTGATTAAGAAAATAGGATAGCAAATTACGTAAAGTTATACGACATATACAAGGGTTTAACCTTTTTGCATATATTTGTGTTGTATAACAAATTAATTTTTAATTAAAAGATGAAGAAAGTACTATTCATGTTATTGGTTATGTTCGCTTTGAGCGCCTGCCAATCAAAGGATTCATATGTGAAGGAGTTTAGTGATTTTGTAGATAAGGTGGAAATGGAGGCCGCTGATTATACCGATAAGGACTGGAAGAAGGCGGATCTGAAATTCTCGGATCTATCCACGGATATTTACGCCAAGTTCGAGGAAGAGTTAAACGCTGATGAGAAAGCGGAGATCATTAAATTGCAAGCGACATACGCCGGATTGAAAATGAAAGCGGGCGTGAAAGACGCTGCCAAAAAAGTGGATAAGTTCTTGGATGGTTTGAAGGAAGGAACAAAATAACCTCTAATACGAAAATAAGATGAACAGAAATTGGGTGTATTCGCTATTTGCTTTATGGATCGTCTGTTCGTTCGCCTGTATGCAGCCTAAACCTGTGGCGAATGTGGAAGTTCAAAAAGAGAATTTCGTATTCTCTATAAAAGGGACAGATACATTGTCCTTGGACAAGTATGAGTTGACTTCTATGTCGCCCGCCTCAAAAAAGCCTGTGATGATTTTTGCTTTTGGCGGTGGGTTTAAAGGGGGAGATAAGGCGGATAAAGGATATATTCCCTATTTCGAGTTCCTCGCCCGAAACGGATTTGTGGTCGTTTCTACGGATTATCGTACCACCTTGAAGAATCTGGATCCTTCTAAAGTCTCTTCTCCAATGGACTTTATCGCAGCCTTGCAGCATGCGATCGATACGGCGGTAGAGGATTTTTATGATGCTACCGGTTTCGTGATCAACCAAAGCTCGGATTGGAACATCGATGTGGAGCAGATCGTAGCGAGCGGTTCGAGTGCCGGGGCGATTACGGTATTGCAGGCAGAGTATGATTTATGTAACGGACATGAGTTGGCGAAAAGGCTACCGGCTGGTTTCAACTATGCCGGTGTGATCTCATATGCCGGTGCGGTCTCTGGTGTGCTTCCTCCACATTGGGAAAAGATGCCTTGTCCGATTATGCTATTCCATGGCGATGCGGATAAAACCGTTCCTTTTGAACAAGCCGCTATGGAGAACCTCGGCGGTTTATGGGGATCATCCGCTGTAGCGAAAAGTCTGGAAAATCTTCAAGCTTCCTATTATTTTTATAAGGTAGAGAATGCGGGGCATGAGATCTCTGGGCTCCCTATGTCCCGGAACCAATACGATATCATGAGCTTCTTGAGCCGTCAAGTCTTAGGCGATGAGAATTTAGCGATCACGACAGACGAACGTGTGCCCGGTGATACGATCGTACGGAAAGATTTTACCGTACAGGATTATATCTTGGATAATTTGCGTTAATATGATAATGAAATATAAACAGCCTTAATTTGACCTTTTTAGATTAAACTATTCACCCGAAGGATTGTCTTTACTATATAGAGTGATTAATAGTGTGTTTAGTTTATTAAGGTTATGAGATTAACAAGGTTAGTTGGATTTTTAGGGATTGTCCTTTTTTGTGCGGGGCAATCCCTTTTTGCTCAAAGTAAGCAAGAGCGGAAGGAGCAAAAAGAGAGAGTGGTGAGGGAGATCGTGGATAGCGGTCGTATTAAGATCGATGTGGATCGTGCCGTACCGATGGCCGGGAGATCCGTCAATCTTACTTCCCCCTACTCATTGGAAATACATGGTGACTCGATCCTGTCTTATCTTCCTTACTTTGGACGTGCTTACTCTGCTCCTTATGGTGGTGGAGAGGGCTTGACGTTTAAAGAAGTGGCGACAGAGAAGGAGCAAACCTCTGAAAAGAAAGGTAGTTCCGAAATCAAGTTCCGTGTAAAGACCAAAGAGGATGTATACATGTTTCGGGTGGAAGTCTATCCGAATGGCTCGGTGACAATCAATGTGACACCCGTGAATAAACAGGCTATTACCTTTTATGGTGATGTTGCCTTAGACTTGAAATAGTCGTCCTTGCCATGTATCTCTTTCCTCGATCCGCTTATTTACCTTAGCGGTAAATTCGAAATTCTTTAAACCCCAATCCGGTGCGATCAGTAGCTCTTTGGGGGATTGTGATACGAACCTCTCTACTACGATAGAGGGGTTCAGTCGTTCTATGAAGTCAATCACTAATTCGATATATTCATCAGCCGTATATAAATGGAAATCAGAAGGATCTTCCTTGAACTCTTTCGCCATGCGGGTATTCTTGATTAGCTGCAATTGGTGCAGTTTAAGTGTCGTGATCGGGAGGCGTGATAAGACATCCGCATGGTGTAATATTTCATCCCTACTTTCTCCCGGTAGTCCGAGTATCAGGTGTGCCCCGGTGTAAATACCTTTTGCCGCCGTACGACGGATAGCGGATTCCGATTCTTCATGGGTATGCCCCCTGTTTATGCGGACTAAGGTCTTATCAAGCGTACTTTCCAATCCATATTCAATCATGACGAATTTTCGTTGGGAAAGCTCCGCGAAATAATCCAATAAACCTTCCGGCATACAGTCCGGACGAGTGCCGACAATCAATCCTTCCACTCCGGGATAGGCAAGCGCTTCCTCATATTTACGAATAAGAGAGTCTGATCGGTCGTATGTATTCGTGTAGGCTTGGAAGTAGGCCAGATACCGCATGTCCGGATATTTGCGGGAGAAAAAGCGTACGCCTTCCTCTAATTGCTCGGTAACGCTTTTCTCCGTATGGCAGTATTCCGGACTGAATGTTTGGTTATTACAATAAGTACAGCCGCCCCATCCTTTCGCCCCGTCTCGGTTCGGGCAGGTGAAGCCGGCGTTGATGGAGATCTTCTGTACTTTATGGTCAAAACGTTCCTGAAGGAACTTGCCGTATTCGTAATATCGTTTCGTCTTTTCCATAGGGCAAAGGTAAGAGAAGTCTTTTGAAAAACACGTACGTGTTTTCCAAAAAAGTCGTACATGTTTTTCTGAAAACACGTACGTGTTTTGACGAGAGCATAATCCTGTTTTTTTTGATGTTTTTTTTGTTGGTGTTTTACTATTTTAGTATATTTGTCTTGTTGATAAATTTAATGAGATAGATATACTGTATTTGACTTTGTTCCTTGTTGATCTATTTTAATGTTGTTGATTTTATTATTTTACAAAGCTACTAAAAACGCTTTAGAGTCATTATCGGGATAATTTATATATGTTGTACCATTTTTAAAGTGAAAGCCTATGAAAATGAAATTTTTGTTTAAGTTAGTTGCTTTAATGACAATCATTAGTGTTGTCGGTTGCAGCGATGATGTTGGTGTCGGTCCTAAGGGGAAACTCTATTTCTCCGATTCTAAATCATGGAAGGATAGTGGTACTCTTATTTATGAGAATTTTGATCCTTCTTATATTGTTCCATATTCGTATCATGTAAATGCGGACTCTATTAGTTTGTTTCCTATTCACAGTAGTAATACGAATGATCTGAAAACGTATCCGTTTGAGAAAGATCTTAATAAACTTATATTGTCTTTAGAAGATACGGATAAACATGCGGTTTACAAACCACAATAAAATAATGATACCATGAAAAAGTGTTTTTTATTTGTCGCTATCGCTTGCGTTCTTTCAGTTTTATCACAAGCGCAAGTTTATAATTTCCCTGTAAGACCGGGTACGGAAACATGGAGCAATTTAGTCACAGAAGAAGATCGTTTTTCTGCTATGCAGATCCCGGAAGACCAGTTGGTGAGTATGAGTACTCAAGACTTGGTCATCACTTGTATGAACTATCCTGCTTGGCTTTATTTTACTGCATTCAATAACCCACAGGACGGGATAGATATCAATATCCATAATTTTAACGGATTACAAGAATTGATGAAGCGAGCAGATGCACCAGTAGAGTTGTTATCTGTTTACAAGCAAATGGATGCAGCTAGGATGGCTCCTAAAAGCAACGCTATCAATCAAACTTCTTGGTCTCTCAAAAGGTCTTATTTTGAATTGTTATTAGCTCAAGATGCGATTATCAACAAAATGAGTGAAACTGATCGTATGGACTTGTTGGGAGAAGCCCGTAAGAAATTGTACCAAAAAATGGAAGATCCTGTAGAATATTCTACGTCGGATTATCAATCTTCTTTGATTCTTATGAATAAGATCTTGGGGCATCCCACTGTAAAATCAAACCAAGCATTAAATAGTGATCCTATTGACCTGTTGATTGCGGGTGGATCGATACAACCTTTTGCTGATAATGCGGTATATAGCAATACTACTATTTATACCCCAAAAGGCACTGCGGTTTCTGCGCTACAATTAACAAGTGGTGAGCTAAGTAGTTCTAAAAAAAATGAATATAAAAATGAATGGTTGAGTTATTATAATAACCGAATCGTATTCAAAGGAGAAGCAACTTGCGCTTACAATTGCCATGCCTATGCTTGGTATTGTTCTGAAGGGCATAGTTATGTTTGGATCAATACTCCAGGGGATGATGCGTTTTGGAATGATGGTAGCTTCGTGCAAACCACCAATACGTCAGGTAAATACTGTAAAGTATCTTTCCCAAATGATGATCATTCAGCTGTAACATCTTCTCGAAGCGGATATTTGATATCTAAATGGGGAAAATCACCGCTTTTTGAGCATTCAATAAACGACTGTCCCTATAATTCCTCGGGATTAAGATATTATAGTTATCCGGATCCTACGTATAATACAGTACCACCTAAACCATCTGTTGAAACTTTCAGAAAAGATAATGATCAATCATTTACTGCTGCTGTCTCTTGTGATTCTCGTTACAACGTCGATCAATATGAATGGAAGAGTGATTATCCGAGTGATTGGTCTGTTGTTGCTCAAAACTCAAGTAAATCCAGTGTAAAAGTATATCGTTCGAGCACTCCTCGTTCTTGCTATCTTTCTGCTCGTGCTCACAATAGTTATGGTTGGGGTGAATGGCAAGTAATAGGATGGCTTTATGTGTCAGGAACTTATAGCCTTTCTGTTTTACGGAATCCGGTAAGCTCTACATTGCAAGTACAGATTGCGCCAAATGCGGAAATGCAGACTTTGCAGGATGGAGCGTTTGCTATGGGGGCTACGGAGCAGCGACCCATATTGAGCATGTCTTCGACATATAGTATAGGATTGTATAGTAGTACGGGAACTTGTGTTTATCAAAACACGGTGAAAGGCCAAGGTGAAAGTGTTGTTAACTTGAATATCGATGTTTCTTCTTTGTTGAACGGTATTTATATTTTGCATGTAAAGACTGCGGATGAAAATGCGCAGACATTGAATGTCGTTGTAAAACATTAAGATAGAACTTTGTGATTTATGATTGTTTAAAAACTAATGGTTCATAATAACTATTATTTCATCGTTAGAATGGCGATAATAGACCGGTAAGGGCTGTTGTCGCTATTTTTTCAAGGTGGAGTCATTCTTTGTCTTGCGGAAATTAATGAGTGCCATAACTTATATAACCGGAAAACGCAGTACTTACTTGGCCAAGTAAGTATATATCCTTTGCCACTTGCAGTATATATTCTATGGGCAAGTAAGTACTGCCGTATTTTTCGGGCTATAAAAATGGCTGTCCTACATGTTGTACTGAGGAAATAGAGAATCTCTGTTAGTGGTATTGTTTTTTATGCTAACTTCGCGTCTCAAACAGAAATAATAAGAGTATAAATGAAACGATTAGGTTTTAGTTTATTGCTTTCGTTGGCCGTATTCGGAAGTGTGGCCGCACAAACCGGAAGCAAGCATGTTGACTTAAAAGAAATAACCGATGGGAAATTTCGTCAAGTGACGGCTATCGGAGAGATGCGATCCTTGCCGGATGGAGAACACTACACAGCCATGAACGCCGATAAGAGTATGATCATTAAATATTCCTATCGTACGGGAAATCCTGTGGATACATTGTTTAATGCCCGTAAAGCTCGTGAATGTACCTTTACGGATTTTGATGGATATACAATCAGCAGTACCGGGCATCATATCTTGGTTTGGAGGGATACGGAGTCTATTTATCGTCGCTCTACTAAGGCGGTGGTTTATGATTATGACGTGCGTCGTAATTATGTGAAGCCTATTTCCGATGCCAAGGGTAAGCAAATGATCCCGACTTTCTCGCCGGATGGTCGTATGTGCGCTTATGTACGGGATAATAATATTTGGATACGTAAGTTTGATTTCGACACGGAGGTACAAGTCACCAAGGACGGTGAGTTGAATAAGATATTGAATGGCATCACGGATTGGGTGTATGAGGAAGAATTTGCGGTGACAAATCTAATGGCGTGGTCTCCGGATAGCGAGTATCTGGCCTTTGTCCGTTTTGACGAGTCCGAGGTGCCCGAATATTCTATGCAGATGTATGGTGAGGGACTTTATCCGGGGTATTACGAATATAAATATCCGAAGGCCGGGCAGAAGAATTCAAAGGTTTCCGTACATTCTTATAGCGTAGTCACCAAAGACACGAAGGAGATGAAGGTCCCGGTAGAAGGTGACTTCTATATTCCCCGCATTACTTTCACGCAGAATCCGGATCAGTTGGCTATCATGACATTGAACCGCCAGCAGAATGTATTCAATATGTATTATGCAAATCCGAAGAGCGGTGTGTTCCGTTTGATCTTGCGTGAGGAAAATAAATGCTACGTGGATTCTGATTGGTTGACTTCCATCCAGTTCTTGAACAATGGGTTTACCTATGTGAGTGAACAAGATGGCTATTCCCATATTTATTTGTATTCCCCGACAGGTGTTATGCAACGTCAGGTAACTCAAGGGAACTGGGATGTCACGAAGTTCTTGGGCGTGGATGAGAATACGAAGACTTTCTATTACGAGTCTGCCGAAGAAAGCCCGATCCGCCGTTCTATCTATAAGATCGACGCTAAAGGCGTGAAGACAAAACTCTCTACGGAAGAGGGTATGAATAAGGCGGTCTTTAGTGACAATTTCGCTTATTTCGTGAATACCTATTCCAATGCGAATACCCCGGCGAAGATTACGGTGAATGAGACGAAGACCAAAAAGGAACTACGTGTTCTGCAAGATAACGCCGCGTTGAAGAGTAAGCTGAAGGAATATGTTTTTGCTAAGAAGGAATTTATGAAGGTACATACGGCTTCGGATTATGAGTTCAACGCTTGGATCGTAAAACCCGCTGATTTTGACCCGTCGAAGAAATATCCGGTGATGATGACGCAATATAGTGGTCCTAACTCCCAGCAAGTATTGGATCAATACGGTTTCGATTGGGAGCAATATCTGGCCTCAAATGGTATTATCGTGGTATGTGTGGATGGTCGTGGAACCGGTGCCCGTGGTGAGGCATTCCGTAAATGTACTTATTTGAGAATGGGCGAGCTGGAATCCAGAGACCAAGTGGAGGCTGCGCAAGCGTTGGGCAAGTTACCTTATATCGATAAGGATCGTATTGCGATCTGGGGTTGGAGTTTCGGAGGTTATAACACGTTGATGGCCTTGAGTACCGGAAACGGAACGTTTAAGGTGGGTATCGCCGTGGCTCCTCCGACGGACTGGAAATATTATGACTCCGTTTATACGGAGCGTTTCATGCGTACCCCGCAAGAGAATTTCGAGGGCTATGCGGCTACCTCTCCGTTACGCCGGGTGAAAGACTTGCAAGGCAAGTTATTGCTGGTTCATGGAACCGCCGATGATAATGTTCATTTTATGCAAACAATGGAATATGCCGAGGCTTTGGTTCAAGCGGGTAAGCAGTTCGATATGCATGTTTATAAAGATCGGAATCATAGCATATACGGTGGTAATACCCGTTACCATTTGTATACGAAGATGGCTAATTATTTATTCAATAATTTGTAAGACATGGCGCAGCATTTAAGAAAGCCGGATTGGTTGAAGATCCGGCTTGGCGGAAATGAGCAATTCACGAAGACAAAAAGTATTGTTGAATCTCATTGCCTTCACACAATATGCACAAGTGGTAAATGCCCGAATATGGGTGAATGTTGGAGCCGGGGAACAGCTACATTCATGATCGGTGGTGAGATCTGTACTCGCTCTTGTCGTTTTTGTAATACGCTAACGGGTAAACCTCTTCCGTTGGACCCGAAAGAGCCTGCGAATGTAGCGGAGAGCATCCGTTTAATGAATCTCAAGCATGCGGTGATCACGTCCGTTGATCGTGATGACTTACCAGACTTAGGCGCTTCTCATTGGGTAAATACGATCCGTACGATCAAAGAGGTGAATCCTCAAACGACTGTGGAAGTCTTAATCCCGGATTTTCAAGGACGATTGGATCTGGTTGATCAGGTCGTGGATGCGGCGCCTGAGATTATCTCCCATAATATGGAGACTGTACGCCGTATCAGTCCGCAAGTGCGTAGTGCCGCTAAGTATGACGTGAGCTTATCCGTTTTGCGACGAATCGCTGAGCGGGGTGTGGTAGCCAAGACTGGTATCATGGTCGGACTGGGTGAGACCGAGGATGAGGTGCTTGAATTAATGGATGATGTTTTGCTGGCGGGTGTTTCTGTTTTAACAATCGGGCAGTATTTACAGCCTTCTCGCAAGAATATTCCCGTCTCTGAATATGTGACTCCTGAATGCTTTGAATATTATAGACAGCAAGCCGTTGGCAAAGGTTTTAAGAAAGTAGAGAGCGCTCCGCTGGTACGCTCGTCGTACCATGCGGAAAAGCATATATGATTCATGAACTTTTGACAATCTTTGTTGTTATTAATATAAAAGTGGACTAAAGGGGGGAAGGAATGAACAGAGTAAAGAAAGGTCTAGATAATCAGGCGATAGGTTTATTGCCATTGTTGTTATTCATGTTTTTGGATAACTATTTTTCTTATTTATTATCTTTTATAATTGGGGTTACTTTCTGTTTTGTTTGTATTTTTTTGTTTCAGGTGTTGAGCAAGGATAAGGTATACCAATTTATGCTTCTGCCATCGGCGGGCACATTGGTCTTATATTCCGTATTTCTTTGTCTCAAGCTTGAACCTGTGTTGTTTATATACTCTCCTCTTATCACGGAAGTATTACTGGTCGTGGCGTTAGCGATCGTGGGGTTCACGAGGAGAACGGTCATACAACGTATACGCGATTCGAAACGTCCCTCTTTTAAACGTACTTTGCTTCGTACTACCTTGAACGAATTTTATTTCCTCGCTCAGTTGGTACAGAACCTGTACACGTTGCATCTTTTCATCATCTTGTTATATAGTATCTTGCCGGAAACGATGCAGAATATGCGTACCGAACGTTTTTTATACCGGGAGTTGGGATTGGTAATCGGTGTTTTGGTCATTGTTTATGAGCAAATACGTTTGTCCTTGATGCAAGGTAGCTTGAAAAAGGAAATGTGGCTTCCCGTATTGAATGACAATGGGAAGGTGATCGGTTGTATCGCACGTTCGGTCAGCCGCTCTTTACCGAAGAAATACTATCATCCGATCGTGCGTATCGCCGTTGTTTATAATGGTATGTTATATCTGGTGAGACGAAGTAAGGATGAGTTTGTCTCTCCGGATACGATGGATTATCCGTTCCATAATTACGTGCTCTTCCGACATAGTATAGATAGCACGGTCAAAGAGACTCTCGGAAGTTTGGCGCAAGATAAATCAATTGCTCCACGCTTCCTGATCCGTTATACATTTGAGAACGAGAAGGTGAAACATTTGGTATCTCTCTATGTTATTTGTTTACGTACGGAAGAGCAATTAAATCAATGTAAGCGCCGTAGCGGAAAGCTTTGGACAGCGAAACAAATCGAGGAGAACTTGAGCTCCGGGGTGTTTAGCGAATATTTTGAGAAAGAGTTCGCTTATTTGCAAAATACGATTCTTTTCGCCGAGAGTTTCTGTTGCGGTAACTAATCATCTTATAATGCCCGATTCCCTAGCTCTATAACTTCCAAATCTTTGATATCCTTTCCCGCAATAACGAAACGTAATAAGGTACGTACTTGATGAAAGCCACTTTTTCCAGCCGCTCCCGGATTCATATGCAGACACTTCAAGCTTCGATCGAATACTACTTTCAGGATATGCGAATGTCCGGAGATGAATAGATTTGGCCGTGTATCGTATAATTCTTTGCGGATCTCGGGATTGTAGCGGCCCGGATAACCTCCGATATGAGTCATCATAACGTTCACGTCTTCTACCTTGAAATGAGCTACTTTAGGATATTGCAGGCGAATGGCTTGTCCGTCTATATTTCCGTATACGGCCCTGAAAGGTTTCAATGCCTCGAATTTCGCGGCCAAAAGATCGGAGCCTATATCGCCCGCATGCCAGATTTCATCGCAATCTTTAAAATATTCGGCGTACTTATCATCCCAGTACGCATGGGTGTCTGAAAGCAATCCAACTTTAATCATAACAATTTCTTTTATTGCTCGAAAGTATCTATATTTACACGCCTAAGATAAGAATATTATGGAGAATTCATATCAATATTTTAAACGGGACTTAAGCTGGTTGTCGTTTAACTACCGTGTCTTGCTGGAAGCGGAAGATGATACGCTGCCTATTTATGAGCGTATTAAGTTCCTTTCTATCTATTCCTCGAATCTGGAAGAATTTTATGAGATCCGGGTTGCGGAACACCGGGGGGTAATCATGAAAAAGAATTATTCGGAGGAGAGCGCAGCTGAGGCGGAAGAGACCTTGGCGGCTATCACCCGGGAGGTTAACCGCCAGCAACGGGACTATTACCGTATTTTCTCGGAGAAGATATTGCCGGAATTGAATCGCCAGAATGTTTACTTATACCAGAATGAGAAGCCGGAACCTTTCCATGAAGAGTTTGTCCATAATTTCTTTAATGAGGAGGTTTTCCCATTCCTGTCGCCGGTCATGATTCAAGCCGGTGATATACGTACGTTCATCCGGGATCGTCGGCTTTACCTTGTGATCCGTATGATTAAGCGGAGCAAGCGGATGAATGAGCCGGGCTTCGTACCCGAGTATCATTATGCGTTGATGAAGATTCCTTATGCGAAAGTTCCCCGTTTTATCGAGTTGCCTCAGCATGACGGGAAATATTATATCATGTTTATCGACGACATTATCCGTGCGAATTTACAGAATGTTTTTCCCGGTTATATTATTGATGGCTGTTACAGCATCAAGATTTCCCGGGATGCGGATATTTATTTGGATGATGAGAGCCGGGCGAATATCGTGGAGAATATCCGTAAGAAGGTGAAGAAGCGCAAGATCGGAGCCTTGAGCCGTTTTATGTATGATCAAGCGATGCCGGGTGATTTTCTGGCTTTTGTTTGCGATGCCTTTGGTATTACGTCGGAGGACTTGGTGTTAGGTGGACGATATAATAATTTGCAGGACTTGATGAAATTGCCGAATCCGGCAGGAAAGCATTTGGAGCAGCAGCCACCGGTGCCTATGCGTGTGCCTTTCCTTGATGAGATGGGGTCGGTATTCAAGGCCGTGAAGAAGCGGGATATCTTATTGCATTTCCCTTATGAGTCGTTTGATTATTTGATCCGCTTTTTGATGGAGGCGGCCTTTGATCCGAAGGTGGATGAGATCAAGATTACCCAGTATCGAGTGGCAGAGAATTCGGCCGTGATTAATACGCTGGTCAGCGCTGCCCAGAATGGTAAGAAAGTGACGGTATTTGTGGAATTGAAAGCCCGTTTCGACGAGGAGAATAATATGAGTACGGCAGAGCGTATGGAGCAGGCCGGTATTCGTATCATTTATAGTATTCCGGGCTTGAAAGTACATGCGAAGGTTGCGGTCATTCTTCGGAAGGATACGTCCGAGGGACTTAAACGGCGTGATTTCGCCTATTTGAGTACTGGTAATTTCAATGAGAAGACGGCCAAGATCTATTCGGATATGGCGTTATTGACTTCGAATACGGAGATTATTACGGATATCAATAAAGTATTCGCTGTTTTGGAAGGGCGTATGAAAGAACCTACTTTCCGCCATTTGTTGGTGGCCCGTTTCAATATGGTCTCGGAATTGACTGGTAGGATTCGGCGGGAGATCGAGCATGTGCGGGAAGGCCGAAAAGGACGGATCATATTAAAGATGAACGGACTGCATGACCAACATATGATCGAGGAACTCTATCATGCGAGTGAGGCGGGGGTAGAGATCGATCTGATTGTCCGGGGGATTTGTTGCCTGGTACCGAACCAACCTTATAGCGCTAACATCCGGGTTACTCGTATCGTGGATATGTTTTTGGAGCATTCCCGGGTTTGGTATTTTCTGAATGATGGTCAGGAGGATCTTTTCCTTACCTCGGCTGATTGGATGCGTCGGAATTTGAACCGACGGATCGAGACGGCTTTCCCGATCCTTGATCCGGATCTGAAGAGGGAGATAATCGATATCTTGAATATCCAGCTAAGTGACAACGTGAAAGCTTGTTATTTGGATGGCGAGTTACGTAATAATTTTAAGTGTGATGATAATCCGGTAAAAGTGCGTTCGCAATTGGCTATCTATGATTATCTGAGAAATAAATCCATACGGTAACCGGGATGGGGGAGTTTTGGGGATTTGTTGATTGGGGGGCTGGTTGCTTAGCCTTGATCGTGGCGGTGGTATTTAGCTTTTTGTTGGGAGTACGTACGGGACGTATCCGGGAGAGAAATGAATCTGTCCGTTCTCGCATTCGGCAGAATAAAGCGAATATGTATCGCTATAAACAACAATTAGCCTCCTATCAAGAGCAAGTCGTACGCTTGGAGCGGGAACGGGATTCTCTGGTCATCCGCTCGGAGGCTTATGACCGGATCGAGACGGAGCTGACGGCCTATCGCCAGAAGATGGAGCAGTTGGAGAGAGAGATCCTTGTTCTTTCCGGCGATAATAACTTATTGGACAATGCTACCGGAAAAGTAGATGTGGATGTACCTAAGCTTTTATGTGCCCTTAAAGATGATCCTCTCCATGTGAATCCAAGTAAAGAGGAATGGGCTGAGATTATTGGTATGACCGATCTTCTGTTTAATAACTTCTTAACCGATCTGAGAAATAAATACAGTATTACCCGCCATGAGCAGGAAATATGTTGCTTGATCAAATGGAATTTCTCCCGAAAGGAGCAACTAGCCGTGTTTAATAATACTCCGGATGCGTTAACCAAATCGAAAGGCCGTTTAAAAAAACGTCTAGGCTTGGATGAAAAGACGGATTTGGATGCCTATGTCCGTTTATTATAAAGCTTAAAGTTATTTTGTTTGTCGTGATTGTCCGGCAATATTATCCGTTTATCTCCCATTGCGTGGTTTATATGTTTGATTATTAGTTGTTTGATGTTCGCTTGTTTTGTCCGGTACCATTTCTTTCCTCTTTACGATCCTTCCTGTACTTTTGCGGTGTGTGATTTAATTTTTAAGAACGAATAATCAGGAATGCTATGAGAACACAAACTGTACTACTATGGATCTGCCTTAGCCTAGTGGTGGGGCTTTCCGCTTGTGATTGGACTTCGTCCTCTCCGGTGGCCTCGCTACGGCGGGCTACCGGATGGCCTTTCGAGGTGGTGGTTGTAATGGATCGAGACGCATGGAATGGTGAGGTGGGGGAGTTGCTGCAAGAACAATTGCGAGCGCCGATTCCTGCTTTGCCTCAAGCGGAAGCATCTATGCGTGTCACCTATTCGGAGCCATCGGGCTTTTCCGGTTTATTACGATACGTACGAAATATCTTGATCGTATCCGTAGATACTAACCGGTATACGAAAGCTGGAACAAGAGAGAGTCCCGATGAATGGGCCAGCGGTCAGAATGTTGTGACTCTGTATGCTCCGACTACCGCTGCTTTAACCGAGTTCCTTTTATTAAATGAAGGACGGTTGGTCAACCATTTCAATCGAGTGGAAAGGGAACGTTGGATAGTTGGACTTTCTAAGAGCCATAGCAGTTGGATCAATGAGAAGTTGAAGTCCCGTTTCGGTATCTCGCTGTTCGTGCCGGAAGATATGTCGGCCTATAAGGAAGAGACCGATTTCTTTTGGGGCTCGAATAACGCAAATAGGGGACGGACTGATATCTTGGTATATAGTTTTCCCTATACGGCTCAAGAGGCATTTACCGAAGATTATCTGGTCGCTATGCGTGATTCTGTAGTGAGGCGGAACGTACCGGGCTCTTTCCCGAATTCTTATATGAAGACTGAGAAGCGCTTCGAGCTTTCTTACGAGCCGATCACCTACCGTGGCGAATACCGCGGCGTATTGCGTGGTCTTTGGCGTATGGAAGGAGATAAGATGGGCGGCCCGTTTGTCAGCCATGCCCTGCTCGACAAGAAAAAAGGGCGGGTTATCGTAGCGGAAAGCTTTGTCTATGCCCCGGAATCAAAAAAGGCGAACTTGATCCGCCGGATGGAGGCCGCCTTGTTTACGTTGCGATTCGTGGATTAGGATTGATTCTCTCACGTATATAGGCGTAACCTCATGCGTATATACGCATCGGCCTACACGTACGTAAGTGTGGTCTTATACGTATATACGTGTGGCTTTATGCCTATATAGTGGTCTTATCGTCCTAAAAATAGTTTGATTTCCTCCGGAATATATCCCGTCCGTATACGCCACTCTTGCGGATACAGGTTATTGGCCCGGTTGCCAAGGTTCTTTACAAAACCTAGCGGAAGTCTTTGGTAGCGTACCAACACATATCCTTTATCTATGCCGGAGGGTAAGACGAGCGCCTCTTTCTTTAAGAATTTAATAGCGTCTTCCCATTCCAGTTCCACGGATGGAAATGCGTTGGGAGTTAAGGCAGTACTTAAAGCCAGCTCTTGAGATGGGATAAAGTCTTTCCCTTTCGCTTCTCCTAGGCAAATACCGGCGGAAAGTACCCGTAAAGGCTTGGCATTGATGAGTGAAAATAGATCCGAATGGGCTTTGGGATACGCTCGAAGGAAACTGCCGTTCCATTCGAGAGAAAACGAAGTTTCATCCGAAAGGAACAGACGGGCCTCCTGTGGGATGGACGGAGCGGCTTTTCCTCGCTCTTTTTTCCCTTTGGACTTGACACGAATCTCCTCGATCTCGCCTTCCGCTTTCCGGAGGGCGGCGAGGAAAAAGCCTTCACCCCGTGTCTTATGCGGGAAGAAGCGGTAAACCGGATGTTCAAACCGGAGGGCGCCGGTGATCTGCCATTCCTCTTGGGTAGGGATAGGCAATGCCTCGGCTCCCAGCTCCTCTATTATATAATGTATGTTCTCCTCATCCTCTTCCGTATTATAGGTACATGTACTGTAGATCAAGATACCTCCGGGTTTCAAGGCGTTCCAGATATCATGGATGATGCGCCGCCCACGGGAGGCGCAAAGCCGTACGTTATCTACGCTCCATTCGCCTGTGCTATCCGTATCTTTCCGGAACATGCCCTCACCGGAACAAGGTACGTCGGTGACGATCACGTCGAACAGATGAGGCAATGCCTCGCCGATCTCCTCCGGGTCATTATTGATAACGATCGTGTCCGGGCGGCCCCATTTAGCGATATTCTCGGCCAATACATAACTCCGGCTGCGGATCACCTCATTGCTCACTAACAGGCTTCCATCCGGCAATAAGCTCGCCAGATGCGTGGACTTGCCACCCGGGGCGGCGCATAAATCCAAGCAACGTACCGGCTCTTTTACGTATGCCTTGATCGCTTGTTCCAGAAACATGGAAGACGCTTCCTGCACGTAATAGGCCCCCGCATGGAATAGAGGATCGAAGGTGAAAGACAACCGTTCCGGCAAATAAAAACCGCTCTCGCACCAAGCAACCGGAGCACCTGCTTTGGGAGCGGGAGTCCCTTTCATCGAGTTGATACGGATACTTACGGGAACATCAGCGTTTAACGCTGCCTCTAAACGATCGAACTCCTCGCCAAGTAAAGCCCGTGTACGGGTAATAAAATCAATAGGAAGTGCCATGATTATTCTGTTAGTTTGCGGCAAAAGTACTACTTTCGCGGAAAACAAACAGTATGCGAGCATCTCTTTTCCTTATACCAGTTACCTTGGGCGATACGGAACATCGCCGTGTTTTACCAGAGTACAACCGTGACGTGATCTTATCTATCCGGCATTTTATCGTGGAAAACGTGCGTACGGCACGCCGTTTCTTGAAAAAGGTGGAGCCGGGGATTGTGATCGATGACTTGACATTTTATGAGCTGAATAAACATACCTCACCGGAACAAGTAGCTGGTTATCTGGCTCCTTTGGCGAAAGGCGAGAGTGTAGGCGTGATCTCGGAGGCGGGCTGTCCGGCGATCGCTGATCCGGGCGCTGACGTAGTGGCTATCGCCCAACGGAAGGATTATCCGGTGGTACCGTTGGTAGGGCCTTCGTCTATCTTGATGTCGGTGATGGGATCGGGCTTTAACGGACAGAGTTTCGCTTTTCACGGTTATCTGCCGATTGATGCTTCCGAGCGAACGAACACAATCAAGAAATTGGAGGGAAGGATCTATTCCGAGCATCAGACGCAATTGTTTATCGAGACTCCTTACCGGAATAATAAACTGGCCGAGGAGTTGATCCGTACGTGCCGTCCGTCTACGAAACTGTGTATCGCCTCGAATATAACCTGTGAGGATGAGTATATCCACACTCGCCCGGTCAAGGAATGGGCGGGTAAAGTTCCCGATCTGAGCAAGAAGCCTACTATTTTCCTAATCTATAAATAAGAGGATTGATATGAGTTATCAAGCGCACGAGACAGCGGTAATCGATGCCGGTTGTGAGATCGGGGAAGGAACCCATATCTGGCATTTTTCCCATATCATGACGGGATGCGTGATTGGCAGGGCGTGTAATATCGGCCAGAATGTAGTCGTATCGCCGGGCGTGGTCTTAGGGAATAACGTGAAGGTACAGAACAATGTGTCTATTTATACGGGGGTGATTTGCGAGGATGATGTGTTCTTGGGGCCTAGTTGCGTGTTTACAAATGTAACCAATCCGCGTAGCGCTGTCTCTCGGAAAGACCAGTATAAGGAGACGGTGATTGGCAAGGGGGCCTCGATCGGAGCTAACGCTACGATTATTTGTGGACATACGGTCGGGCGGTATGCCATGATCGGTGCCGGGGCGGTGGTAACGAAGGATGTTCCGGCTTATGCGCTGGTTGTAGGAAATCCATCGCGGCAGATCGGTTGGGTAAGCGAGTACGGCCATCGCCTTGTATTTGACTCCGAAGGATTCGCCACCTGTCCGGAAAGCGGCCAACGTTACCGCCTATACAATCACCAAGTTGTAGAGACGGGGCGTGCCCCGTCTCCCACAGACTGATCGTATCTTAAATTACTATTTTGCAGGGATGAGACGGGGCACGCCCCGTCTCTACAATACAGACAATATTAATATTCTATACAAACATGAAAACATCTTTTTTCAAGCAAGGGTTCTTAGCGATAGGGATAGCCTGTTGCACGCAGCTTTCCGCCGTAGAGAATCCTGTAGACTACGTGAATACGTTAGTCGGTACCCAATCCAAGTACGAATTATCTACCGGAAATACCTATCCGGCCACGGCTATGCCTTGGGGTATGAACTTCTGGACTCCCCAGACCGGCGAGATGGGCAACGGCTGGACCTATCGTTACGACGCGGATAAGATCCGGGGGTTCAAGCAAACCCATCAACCGAGCCCGTGGATGAACGATTACGGGCAGTTCTCCATTATGCCTACTACCGAAGGCTTGGTCTTCGACGAGGAGAAACGGGCTAGCTGGTTCTCTCACAAAGGGGAAGTGGCTACACCTTATTATTATAAGGTCTATCTAGCCGATCATGACGTGACTACCGAGTTGGTTCCGACGGAACGTGCGGCTAAGTTCCGCTTTACATTCCCGGAAACCAAGAAAGCGTATATCGTCATCGACGCTTTCGATAAAGGCTCTTATATAAAGGTATTGCCTGCGGAACGTAAGATCATCGGTTATTCCACGAAGAACACGGGCGGTGTTCCCCGTAACTTCAAGAATTATTTCGTGATCCAATTCGATAAGCCATTCACGTTCTCCTCTACGGTTAAGAACGGGGCGATCCAGTTGGATGAGTCGGAGGTGAAGACAAACCATGCCGGCGCTATCATCGGTTTTGAGACAAAGGCCGGCGAGGTGGTGCATGCCAATGTGGCTTCTTCTTTCATCAGCACTGAGCAGGCCGAGTTAAACTTGCGTGAGGTGGGAGATACTGGTTTCGATCAGCTAGTGACCAAAGGGAAGGAAATCTGGAACCGGGAATTAGGTAAGATCGAGGTAGAGGATACGAACATCGATAACTTGCGTACTTTCTATTCTTGCTTGTATCGTTCCTTGCTTTTCCCTCGTAGCTTCTATGAGATCGATGCCAAAGGGCAAGTCATGCATTATAGCCCTTATAACGGTGAGGTCTTGCCGGGCTATATGTTTACCGATACCGGTTTCTGGGATACGTTCCGTTGTCTTTTCCCCTTCTTGAACCTGATGTATCCGGAGATGAACCAAAAGATGCAGGAAGGTTTGGTGAACGCTTATAAAGAGAGCGGTTTCTTGCCGGAATGGGCAAGTCCGGGCCACCGGGATTGCATGGTCGGCAATAACTCCGCTTCCGTGGTAGCCGACGCTTATATCAAAGGCTTGAGAGGATACGATATCGAGACGCTTTGGGAAGCTTTGAAGCATGACGCGAATAGCCAACTGCCGAGAACGGCTTCCGGTCGTGTCGCTTACGAGGAGTATAATAAACTGGGTTATGTACCGAATAATATCGGTATCGGACAAAACGTAGCTCGTACCTTGGAATATGCTTATAATGACTGGACAATTTATGCGTTAGGAAAGAAACTAGGCAAGCCGGCAAGCGAGATCGATATCTTCAAGCAACGGGCTAACAACTATAAGAATGTGTACGACCCAAAATATAAGTTGATGGTCGGACGCTCTGATAAGGGCGAGTTCAACCCTTCTTTTAAAGGTACGGACTGGAGCCGTGATTTCTGCGAGGGTAATAGCTGGCATTGGAGTTTCTGTGTTTTCCACGACCCGCAAGGTCTTATCGACTTAATGGGAGGAAAGAAGGAATTCAACCACATGATGGATTCCGTCTTCAAGATGCCTAGTCGTTTGGGTATGGATAGCCGCGGTATGATCCATGAGATGCGTGAGATGCAAGTAATGAATATGGGACAATACGCCCACGGAAACCAACCCATCCAGCATATGGTATATCTATACAACTATTCCGGCGAGCCTTGGAAAGCCCAATACTGGGTGCGCGAGATCATGCACAAACTTTATACCGCTGAGGCGGATGGCTATTGCGGCGATGAGGATAACGGACAGACTTCCGCATGGTATGTGTTCTCTGCCTTAGGCTTCTATACCGTATGTCCGGGCACCGACCAATATGTATTAGGTACTCCTCTGTTCAAATCCGTAAAACTCCATCTGGATAACGGAAAGCAGGTGTTGATCCAAGCGGACAAGGCTGATCGGGAGAACCGTTACATCAAGGGTATGAAAGTAAACGGCAAGACATACACCCGCAATTTCTTGACACATGAGCAGTTGCTAGGTGGCGCAAAAATTCAATACCAAATGAGCGATACCCCTAATAAACAGCGAGGTACGCAGGATAGTGATCGCCCCTATTCATTCTCTTTGGAATAAGAAAACCATGATGCCCATTGTAAGCCTGTTACAATAGGCATTCTAAGCACCTTACGATGCCCATTGTGAAGACCTTACGATGGGCATTGTTATTTTATGTGAATTCCGGTTTGAAATAATGATGGAGAGAGTTGCGTTTTACCTTAGGGTTGTTACCTTTGCGATGACTAATCAGTTTTTCTATCCTCTTTGTTTATCCTTTTAATTTAGATGTATGGCAAACTCAAAAGAGATGACGAGGGGTGCTGTATTCCCTCTTCTATTCAGTTTCACGATGCCATTGTTATTAGGGAATCTGCTTCAGCAGACTTATTCTTTGATCGATGCCGCTATCGTAGGTAAATTTCTAGGTATAAATTCGCTGGCTGCCGTAGGAGCCAGTACCTCGGTGATTTTCTTGATTCTGGGATTCTGTAACGGATGTTGCGCCGGTTTTGGCATCCCGGTAGCTCAAAAGTTCGGGGCGAGGGATTATGCGACGATGCGCCGTTACGTGGCGGTGGGGTTGCAATTGGCTACGGTGATGTCCGTGGTGATCGCCGCTGTCTCCGGTTTCTATTGCCGGGATATCTTGCGGGGGATGCAGACACCCGGGAATATCTTCGATGGGGCCTATGATTATTTGTTTGTTACTTTTATCGGTATTCCTTGTACATTCTTCTATAATTTGTTGGCAAGTATCATGCGGGCTTTGGGAGATAGCAAGACTCCATTCTGGTTCTTGCTGTTCTCTACGGTCTTGAATGTTTTCTTGGATTTATTCTGCATCTTGGTGCTAGGATGGGGCGTGATGGGAGCGGCTATCGCTACGGTTTTCTCGCAAGGGCTTTCCGCCATTCTATGTTATTTATATATGCTTCGGAAATTTCCGATCTTACGGGCTACTTCTTCCGAGGATCGAAGGTTTCATGCCGGGCTGGCCCGTACCTTATTGGCGATGGGGGTTCCGATGGGATTGCAATTTTCTATTACCGCTATTGGCAGTATCATGTTGCAGAGCGCCAATAACGCCTTGGGCACGGCCTGTGTCGCTGCCTTTACTTCCGCCGCCCGTATCAAGATGTTCTTCATTTGCGCTTTTGAGAGTTTGGGTATCGCCATGGCTACGTATTGCGGACAGAATTATGGGGCGGGAAAGCCGGAGCGTATTTTGCAGGGAATTAAGGTGAGTTCGTTGATGATGCTTACGTATGCCGCCGCTACATGGATGATCTTGATGCTGGGGTCTCGTTGGCTGGCCTTGTTGTTTGTGGCTCCATCTGAGGTCGAGATACTGGACTATACGGAGCAGTTTTTGCATATTTCTTGCTGGTTCTTCCCGGCTGTCGGGCTACTGTGTATCTTGCGTTACGCGATACAAGGGGTAGGTTTTAGCAACCTTGCGATGCTCTCGGGTGTTTCAGAGATGATCGCACGTATCTTGGTGAGCTTGTATGCGGTTCCCGCTTTTGGGTTCTTAGGCGTTTGTTTCGGTGATCCGTTGGCTTGGGTTGCCGCTGACTTATTCTTGATACCTGCGTTTTTGTATGTTTATAAAAAGATAAAGAAAAGATTAGATGATGAGAAAGTATCGGTGTCCGCAGTGTGATATCCCTTCTATGTATGTAAAGAATGCGGCTGGGGAACGTCTTTTAGTGTATGTTTACGAGAATGGGGAGGTCGTTCCCAAAGATCTCACTACGGATCTGTCCGGATTTGACTTGACAGAGGTATTTTGCCTAGGATGCTCATGGCATGGAGCGCCTAGGAAATGCCGGTGATTTTAATGGGTGGCAAGTTCTTATAAGTCTTCTTTGGGTAATTCTCTGATCACTCTACATGGGTTACCGACGGCCACGCTATAGGTGGGAATGGATTTTGTCACTACACTGCCTGCCCCGATCACGCTGTTCCTCCCGATCGTGATGCCGGGTAAGACGATCGTTCCACCACCAATCCAAACATTGTCTTCAATGGTGATGGGGAGGGCTTTTGTCCTGAAAAATAAATCCCCCGATCGTTCGTCCCAATCATTCACGAAGCGTTCGTTCGCATTTATCGGGTGCGTAGCCGTATATAATTGTACGTTGGGGGCGATGAGGACGTTATTTCCTATTTTGATAATATTATCGTCTAAAAACGTACAGTTCATATTGATAATGACCTTGTCACCAATAAAGATGTGCTTCCCGCATTCGCAATGGAAATTTATATCAATGCTGGAATACTTGCCAATGCTTCCTAGCATTTGGCGTAAGAGGGCATCTCTTGTAGCGCTGTCGGTTATATTGGTTGCGTTCAAACGAGCGAGTAGGTTTTTCGTCTGGACGATCATTTGCAGGACTTCTTGATCCAGATGGTTGCAATACTCGCCCGCCAAGAACTTTTGATAATTTGTTTCCATAATGATTACAGGGATTTGATACGGTTATTTACATATGTTGAAGTTGTATATAGAAGACGATGAAAAAGGCGATAGTCGCAATCAGGGCGATAGAAGAATATAGACGGAAAGGCTTATCTTGTTTATAGACTCCATAGGCTAGTCCTATCAAGGCGCACAGTAGTATACCAGTAGGGATGCCGAAGAAGCCTAAAACAATGACGCTAATAAGCATTACCCATCCCATGGCTATTAATATTTTACTTCTGATAGTTCTCATCTTTAGTATCTGTTTAGTTATTGGATATAATAGACAATTTTAGTGTTGAGAAAATGGAATCTTGGCACGTATCTCTATCCTCTCGAAAGTGATAGGATGCGTGAATGCTAGATATTCAGCGTGCAGATAGAGCCGTTCCGCCTTTCGTCCGTAAAGCTCGTCGCCAAGGATGGGGCAATGAAGACCTAGGGGATGGGCGGCGTGTACCCGTAGCTGGTGGGTACGTCCGGTTTGGGGATAAAAGGCGATAAGGGTTTTTCCGGAAGTCCGTTCCAATACCCGGTAGCGCGTGAGGGCAGGTTTCCCAAATTCTTCGCTTACGATTTGCCGGGGTCTGTCCAAAGGATCGGAACATAGCGGGAGACGGATCTCACCCTCATCTTGGGGAACTTCACCCTCTAATAAGGCGATATACCTTTTCTGGATGGTTCGGTTCTTGAATTGGGCTTGTAGGTCCTGATGCGCTTCTTTGGTCTTGGCGGCGAGTAGCAAGCCGGATGTCGCCATATCCAAGCGATGTACGATAATTGGGCCGGTGGCTTCCGGGTAAAGGATCGATAGCCTTTGATAGACAGAGTCCACATCTCCCTTGCCGGGGACGGAGAGCATACCTTCCGGTTTATTGATGACCAACAAATAGTCGTCCTCATAAAGGATATCCAGCTTCGTCTCCCGGTGAGAGTCCGCCAATAACGGATTTTCATCTACCCGCAATCCCTGTAGCATATGATGGAGGATCGGCTCGCATTTTCCTTTGCAAGCCGGATAATAATATCCATGGTGCCGAATCTCCGTCTTGGGAGAATCGCCCCACCAGAACTCAGCCATGGCGATCGGTTCCAACTGATGCTGGTAGGCGTATTGCAAGAGTTTAGGGGCGGCGCACTCACCCGCTCCGGCAGGCGGCGCACCTTGGTAGGTAGGGGCGAACAGTTCGCATAAGTCCTTCACCTCGCCCCGGGCGTTCAGGATTCGGAATTGTTCGAACAACTTGCGTTGCAAGGCCGCCGACCGTCGCTTGCGTTCTTGCTTCAGTTGCTCGATCTCCTGCTCAAGCCGATCCACCTTGGCTTGATCCTCCTCCAGTATAGACCGCAATGATTTCTTGGTTAGCTTGTGAGCGGCTTTCATGTGTTGGCTCTCTTTAATAAGAAGTGCGGTCTCTTCTTCCGTGAGAGGGAACTGCCGAAGTCGGTCGCGCTCCTCTTTCCTCTTTTTCATCAAGTCTTTTGCGGCCTGTAATACGAAATCGCAGTATTCGATCGTGCTTTGTAACCTCGACCGTGCGTCTTCGAGAGCTGGAGAGGCTTGCAGGGTTCGGATACGGGCATTGATCTCATTGATCCGCTCCTCCTCTTGCCGGAAGAAACCATCCGGTTGTAATAGGTCATAGATCGGGGGGACGAAGAAAGGATGTACATTCTTCCCCGCTAGGTTACCGGAGAACGCGGCCAGATAGCCGACCTCTCCGGCGGGAGTACGAACCACCAATACGCCGAACATTTTTCCGGCTTGTAACTCTTCCCGCCATTCGGTTCGTTCTTTCAGGTATGCCTGCGTCTCCTCAGCCGCTATTACGCATAGAGGATGCGGTGTATAGTGAAAAGGATACGTGAATCGTTCCGGTAAGGGGATCGATTGTATCGGTTGGGCAAACGTGTGAAACTTAGATTCCATCATTCATTTTTTAATAGACAATAAACGTAAACGGCCGGTGCCGTAGGATCTCCCTCTTGATACAATCCCGGACGGGAGATACGATCCCATTGGGTCAACGACCGGGTCTCTTTTGCGGAGAGAGCTTCGCCGACGATCTCGTTCCATGCTTGTCCATCCTTACTCCAGTAGAACGTGCTATGCGTACCGTTGGTCACTTTCATCCGTAGATATAAAGGCGAGGCGGGAAGAGGAAGATCGGCCAATGGATGTTCTTTCCCCTCTAGGATATATTTCAATATCAAACGGTCTCCTGCGCATCCGCAGGTGATTAGGTTATTTGCGTCTCCGTACATCGTGATTCCTTTCCAACTGTCATTCCGGTTTACGATCGCTGTTTCCAACGTGTAATCCGGGGAGGTTGGGCGTAAACAAAGTGCCGCTCCGGTCTTTACGCCGGGTTTCGGTGTTCCGGATAGAGAGAGTTTACCGTTCTTGATCTCGGTCTTGACATCCGTGTAAGGATAGTTCCAACTCCATTCGGGACGCAAGGTAGCACCGGTGAAATCATCCGAGAAATCGAATACCGGCACTTGTGCGGACTCGGCAAATGGCATGGGTTGCGTGCGGCTCGCGTATTCCCCGGTTACGAAGTGAGGCCAATGATCCTCGCCCATTCTCACCTCTTGCAGGTAAGGTTGGCGACCTTGGTAGAAGCCGCTTCCCGGTTGGTAAGCGTGGCATAGGTAATACATGCGTCCGTCCGGTGTAGTCGTAATCGTTCCGTGACCGATGGAGAGAACCTCCTTGCTTCCGTGCAAGATCGGGTTTCCTTGGTATTTCTCGTAAGGACCTTCCAGCTTCTTCGAGCGAGCCACGGATACGGCGTAATCGCTCTGCGGGCCGCAACAGCCTCTCACGGAGTAGATGATATAGTAATATCCGTCTTTCTTGAACCAATGCTGACCTTCCATGCCTTGACGCTCATCGTCACGCAGCAGGCTGAAAGGCTTTCCGTCTAGGCGAAGCCCATCGTCCGTCAACTTACAGGCCAATAACTCTATGGGTTGGTTATCCAATCCATAAGCCTTCCAACTGATGTAAAGTTTGCCTTTATCCTCCAAGATAAATGCGTCTATCGCTTCCTTCCCGAACTCTACCACCGGGCCGTGATCCTTGAACTTGCCCGTAGGTGAATCCGCCACGGCAACACCGATGCACGAGATGTTATCCGATTGCTTCCGGGCCGTATAATAGACATATACCTTCCCTTTATGCTGATACCATTCCGGAGCCCAGAATGAGGACTTAGTCCATTCCGGCTTCTCGTCGAATATATGTCCGGTTTGCTGCCAGTTCACCAGATCGGTAGAGGTGAAAACCGGATAATAAGGGGCCCATTCCGAGGAGGTGCCAGTGATATAGTAAGTCTGGTCGATCCGGATAATGGAAGGATCGGCTACGTCACCGTGGATCACGGGATTGGTAAAATAGGATTCTTGTTGCGCTAGTCCTGTGGCCAAGGAGGCGGCACAGAAGAATAGTGTGAAAATCTTTCTCATGTTTTATCGTATTTTTTTTAAGATGTTCTTACGTACGGTTCGCAAAGAGATTTGTAGTAAATCGGGTTCCGCCAGATCGAGTAGTGTCTTATATTCCTGTAATAGCTCTGGAATGGGACGGCATAACTCATATCCCAGTTTCATGCAAAGCGTTTGCACACCGGGTAATTCCTTCGCTGAAAGCATCCGGTCCAGGCAGAAGTTCAGGAAATCTACTCGTGGGGGATTCGTCTGGGGCTGTCGTACAAGCAGGTTCAAGAGAATGCGTCGTTTACCGGAGTGCTCACAGCTAAGCACTTCATTTATCAGCTCATCCTGTTTATCATATAGCCATTCGTTTTCCTTGGTCGAGAAATGGCTACAGACCCATAACGCTTGATAACTAACGGCATCATCCGGATCGAATATCAGATCGTATAGCTCTGCTTTCCGTTCTTGGTTCCCTTGTACATAAAATAATATCTCATGGATATCCTCTATATGACAGCGGCTTGATAGTCTATCTTTTAGGTCCATTCTCAATCTTTGTTGTTGTGTTAAGATCATTCCCTTAAATTTTTAAGGAAGTGTAACTTGAAGATGAAGTATCGGGAATGGCTTGTGGGAAGAATCCGTCTCGTCTCTTCCTATCACTTGGAATCCCAGATGCTGATAGAAATGAAGTGCGGTTGTGTTTTGCTCATTTACGTCGACTTTTCGGATGGGTGTCTCTTGCAAGGCGAATTGGATAAGTCGTTTACCTAATCCTTTGCCTTGCTCTTCCGGATGTACGAAAAGCATCTCGATAAGCTCATCGCTTAAGCCCATGAAGGCGGCGATCTTTCCTCGCTCATTTCGGATGATATAAAGTTCTACCAATGGGAAATATCCGGGAACAAGTTCTTTATAAAATAAGATATCCTCTTCTTTTAGGAAATGATGGGTACTACGTACGGACGCTTCCCAAAGCAGAAGAAGCTCATTGAAGTCCTCGAAGGAGGGACGGGTTATCGTTCGCCTCATCGGGGTGTACTTCATCCCATGTGTAGTTTGTTCTTCGCAGATTGGTTCGAACCCGAATTTCCGGTAGATTGGGATTGCATAGGAAGAGGAGTTGACTGTCATTTCCGAGACTGGCTTATCTTGGATAGCGGCCTCGAATAATCGTTTGCCGATACCTTTTCCATGATACATAGGCGTGATGAAGAATAAGGAAATATGCTTTCCTTCATTTTTTGTAGCGATTAGACCTATTAATGACTCACCCTCGAATGCTCCGTAAATGGTTAGCTCATTTACCAGATCCTTATTGTAAATGAAATTCTTGAAGGTTTCCAATCCCTCTTCGTCGAAGTCACTCTTGCCACATTGGATGAACACGTCCAAAGACAAGGTTAATGCCCTATCGTATTCGTTTACCTGTAATTGTCTTATTTGCATAAATGGATTATAAGTCTTTGTTCCCAACTAATTTCTCATCCGCTACGATCTCAAAATGATGCGCATCGATGAATCGCCCGTTTTTGTAACAAGCTTTTCGGAAGATGCCAGTCTTCTTGAATCCCACTTTCTCTAATACCCGCATGGATGCCAGATTATATTCATACACCGTGGCGAATATACGAATAACCTCCGTATGCTCAAAATAATACTGGATCGCATCGGCTAACGCTTCAGAGGTAATCCCTTGGTTCCAATATCTCTCACTGATCCAATAACCGACTTCCGCATTGAAACGTTCCACATCCGCTCCTCTCACAAAACCTATATTGCCGATTGCCTCACCATGAACCACAATGCAGAAATCCGATATTTCAGTTTTTTCTCGTGCTTGGCTGATGAAGCAGCGGGCATTTTCTTTTGTATAAGGATGAGGCAATCCATCCCGACAGTTATCCCAGATCTTCTTGTTATTAAGGTGCAAGGTTAAGGATTCCGTATCTTGACCTTCCCAACTCCTGAGCGTATATAAATCTTTTGTTACTACTATCATAAACTATTGTTTTTGTTTGAAAAGGAATGATGGTCAAGATAATAGCACAAATGATCCTCTATTTGTCCAGTATGCATTAGTTCTGCTTGATGAAGCCGTCCTTCGTATACGAATCCATTCTTCTCTAATACACGTTGTGAGCGTTGATTGTGAGAATAACAATTCGCCGTGATCAAATGTAAATTCATTTGAGTGAACCCATAATTCAATACGGATTGCACTGCTTCTGTCATGAAGCCTTGTCCCCAACACTCTTCTTTTAGCCAATAACCCAGCATGCGAGCATGTGGGTTTTCTCTTTTGGGATCGGGAATGATGCCAATGGAGCCGATGACTTGTCTTGTCTCTTTAAATACGATAGCCCAAACCCCTTCTTTTCCGATAAATATGGTATTTAGTACATCAATAGTCTCTTCGATCGTTTCGAGAGGTTTCCATCCGGCGTTATTGCCTAGGTTTGGATTCTTACAGCTCTCAAAAACATCAGGAGCATCGCTTTCGCTAAAAGGACGGAGCACGAGACGGTTGGTTTCTATGTTCGATGTTTGTGTCATATACGGATGTTTATTTAGTCGAGATAGATCATTTTCTTGCTCATCCCACCGTCAATTGTAATATTCTCGCCATTAATGAAATCGTTTTCCTCTTGACAAAGAAATAAGCACATACGGGCGATATCCTCCGGCTTTCCCACCCTTCCGGACGGATGTTGAGCATGATCCTCCGGGCGAAGCTGGTCGTAATTGTTATTCTGTATCCAACCGGGAGCGATAGAGTTTACCGTGATATGCCATTCCGAGAGCGATAAGGCCAACGCATGTGTCAAAGAATAGATACCTCCTTTAGAGGCGGCATATCCCTCGCTACCGGGTTCACTCATCAAGTAACGGGTAGAGCAGATGTTGATAATCCTGCCGTATGGATTGGGGGTATCGAGAGATTGCCGATGGAGCGCTAATCGCCGGGAGGTGATAAACGCCGGGCGTAAGTTTATGGATAGTATCTTGTCGAAATCCTCTACGCTTGTTTCCGTGATGGGAGAGAACTGGCTGACACCTGCGTTGTTGATAATGATATCAATATCTCCCCACTCCTCGATGATCTTTCGCAGGCAATCTTCTAGTGCGGTTTTATCACTAACGTCCACGAGATGGAATTGTGTCCCGGTTTGTAGGGCAGTCTCTTTTCCTAAGGTCTCGTTCTTGTCGCAGAAGGCCACACGATGTCCGGCTCCTCTGAAAGCCCTTACAATCGCTTTCCCGATCCCCTCGGCTCCACCGGTGATGAAGACTCTTCTTGTTTTATGAAGTGTCTTCGTTGTATGCCCCGTTCTAGTGCCGGAAGTCTTCCGAGCTTGGTATTCTGCGTACTTATTTTCCAGATAATTGTCTGCCATGATTCAGTTACTATTAAATGAGGACAAATATAGTTGTTTTCTGTCGAACCGATTTCTTTTAGTCGATATTCTGTTTGGGATACTAAAATAGAACCGGAAATTGCCATCTAAATTGCTTGTGGATTTGTTTTAATAGAAAAGTATTGATTATGAGAATAGCGATCAGCGGGGCAAGCGGATATATCGGTCAGCATCTTTCATCTTTTTTGGAGGGAAAAGGATATGATGTTATCCCTTTAGGGCGGGATTTGTTTAAGGAAGATTGTTTTGATGAATTATGCCGATGCGTGGAATCCTGTGAAGTCGTCATTAATTTGGCGGGCGCTTCCATTAATAAACGTTGGACGGAGGCTTACAAACAAGAGTTGTATGATAGCCGTATTTGCGTGACCAGACAGTTGGTGCATGCCATAAACACGAGAAGCGTGAAACTTGAGTTGTTTATTTCGGCCTCCGCCGTAGGTTATTATCCGGCTTTCGGGGAATATGACGAGTATCATGATTGCCGGGGAATGGATTTTTTGGCCCGGTTGTGTGGGGCGTGGGAGGAGGAAGCGTCCGCATGCTCATCGGATGTGAGGCTTGTCATTACCCGTTTTGGTGTCGTATTGTCTGAGGATGGAGGGGCCTTGAAAGAGATGCTTCGTTTGCAACGCTTCTCACGGGTAAGTGTCGTGATCGGTAACGGGCAACAGCGTTTTCCATGGATCAGTCTGTTTGATCTATGCCGCTCTTTTGGGTATATCATACGGAATAGGCAGATGAGGGGGGTGGTAAATTTGGTTTCTCCAGACCTTATCACCCAAAAGCAGTTGGCTCATACGTTAGCGAGAGCGGATAAGATCCGTAGGATCATCCCTTTGCCTGAGTTCTTTTTTCGGCTGAAGTTTGGCGAGGGAGCGTCGTTCGTGACAAAAGGGCAAACCGTCCATCCCTCTAAATTACAGGAATCTGGGTTTACATACATTTATCCAACAATAGAGAAACTTATGAATATAACAGATCATCATACCGTACCGGAACTGGATGTTAAACGGTATATGGGGCGATGGTATGAAATCGCCCGTTATGAGAATCATTTTGAGAGAGGCATGACGGATGTGACGGCCACGTATACGTTGCTTCCGGACGGAAAGATCCGTGTGGAGAACGAAGGATATAAAGGCGGCGTTCACAAGAAAGCCACCGGTCGTGCGAAACAACCGGACCCTAAAAATAATCCCGGAAAATTGAAAGTGGCTTTCTTCTTATGGTTCTATGCGGATTATTATATCTTAGAACTTGATGCGGATTATCAATATGCGGTGATAGGAAGCAGCACGGATAAATACCTCTGGATCTTGAGCCGTGAGAGGAACTTACCGGAGGCGGTTCGGGAAGATTTACTGGGGAAGATAACGGAACGTGGGTATGATATCTCTAAATTGATTTCATGAGCTGATGTATAAAGGGGTAAAGCCGTAGTGATTACGCCTTTGCCCCTTTTATTACTCATATTGGAAAACAATCTTAACAGAGGCGATCTGAGAGAGTTCCTTTTGCTCACATGATAGGCTTTACGATTTCAATTTTAAGGCCAAGCGCATCAATAATACGGAAAAATAAACCAACTCCCGGTTCTATGATTCCTTTTTCAATTCTTGATATATAGGTCTTATTAGTTCCTACTTTTTCGGCCAACTCGGATTGTGTCATTTTCTCTTGCTTCCGTGCGTCACTAATAATTTGCGCCACACAATAAGAATATGCTTCTTTGCGAAACTCCTCTCTTTCTGGTGAGCCAACCTTGCCGTATAATTTATCTAATACAGCGTCCATACTCCCGATCTTAGGATTTGCTTGCATAATATTCATTTTTTTTCCATAGTGCAAATATAAATTAAGTTTACATATATAATAACTTTAGATAGACTTTTCTTTTATGTTTTCAGTTGCTTCCCATCGGAAAAGGCATTTCCTACCTTTTCGCCCACTCTCAAATAGTCGTTGTTGAATGGATCAAAGATGATGGGAGCGGCTTTAGCTACATTCACCTTGCCGTTCTCATCAAGTACACGCTCGTCAACACTGACATTTACGATCTCGCCACGGAGTATGCAAGTATCTGGATCGTAATCTTTCAATTTACATTCGATAGCCACGGCCAATTCGTCGATCAACGGAGCATCTACGAAGTCTGATTTTGTAGCGTGAAATCCTGCTTTGGCAAACTTGTCGGTAACTTTATTGCCTGACACGATACCTACATAATCACAAGCTACGACATGATCGGCATCTGCCATGCTTACCGTGAAAGCTCTACGCTTCAGGATATTCTTAACTGTCTTGTGACCGGCGCTAAGACACATGCTGATCTCATTCATCTCACTGATACCGCCCCAAGCGGCGTTCATCGCGTCGGGAGTTCCATCTTCTCCATACGTGGCGATAATAAATACGGGTTGCGGATAGCTCAAAGGCTTCGCTCCAAAATTCTTTCTCATAATCATTTATTTTTTAGTCCAATTCTTGATATCTTCTTCTGTCGCTCCGTTCATCAACTTCCCTTTTTGCCAGTTCACATCCGGATAGGCTTTCCGCAATTCACTCTCTGCGTTCGAGATACTGCTGCTGCCTGATGTGGCGAATGGGATAACGGTTTTACCCGAGAGATTGTATTTTTCCAAAAAGGTGTTGATGAGTCTTGGGGCTTGATTCCACCAGATGGGAAATCCTAGGTAAACGGTGTCAT
The DNA here is from genome assembly GCF_003635435.1 of Parabacteroides sp. AF21-43. NCBI lineage: Bacteria > Pseudomonadati > Bacteroidota > Bacteroidia > Bacteroidales > Tannerellaceae > Parabacteroides > Parabacteroides sp. AF21-43. The sequence goes on from NZ_QTMG01000001.1 coordinate 267,536, forward strand.
ACTCCGCTAGGTTCTTCAAATCATCGATAATGGCCGGTCGTGATGTAGGATCGTCCATCTCTACGCTGCTGCGTGAGGATTTATCCCGCCAGTTCAGATCGGCGGAGGTATAGCTTTTCTCAGGTTGGATATTGTGAAGATCACCACTGACAATAGACGCGACTTGTTGGGCCGCTTTTTCAGTATTTCCCGTTGCCGAGAAGTAAGCCACTAAAACTTTTGTCCCTTCGGCAGCCTTTTGCGCATAAGAGGCGATACATACCATTGAGACCATGACCATGAATAATACGATTCGTTTCATACTTCTTGAATTTTTGTTGTTTTTATATTCATTACGAGAATGCTATGTATTTATGGCGATAAAGATAGGAGAGAAAAATGAAACAGTTTGTACCCAAATTACTGATATATCTGATATTTTTGGCGATACGATCCTTATCTTTGTAAGGCGATTAACTAAAAGAAGAAAATATCATGCTTGCGTACACTTATATTGAACAAGGGAAATTTGAATTGCGGGAGAAACCGATACCGGAAATACAGGATTCATGGGACGCTATCGTACGTGTGACTTTGGGTAGTATCTGTTCTAGCGATCTTCATATCAAACATGGTAGCGTACCACGTGCGGTACCCGGAATAACCGTTGGGCATGAGATGGTTGGTGTGGTGGAAAAGGTGGGTGCCGATGTTACTGCAGTCAAGCCGGGTGACAGGGTGACCGTGAATGTCGAGACCTTTTGCGGAGAGTGTTTCTTCTGCCGGCGTGGATATGTCAATAATTGTACCGATCCCAATGGCGGTTGGGCGTTGGGCTGTCGTATCGATGGGGGGCAGGCGGAGTATGTCCGGGTTCCTTATGCGGATCGAGGCTTGAATCGTATCCCAGATACGGTTAGCGATGAGCAGGCTTTGCTGGTCGGTGATGTGTTAGCGACAGGTTTTTGGGCTGCTCGCATCTCGGAGGTCTCAGAGGAGGATACGGTTCTCATTATTGGCGCTGGTCCTACGGGGACCTGTACTTTGTTGTGCGTGTTGTTGAAGAAGCCACGACGTATTATTGTTTGCGAGAAGTCTCCGGAAAGGGCCCGGTTCGTTCGCCAGCGTTATCCGGAAGTCTTGGTGACAGGTCCCGAAAACTGTAAGGAATTTGTTCTTCGTAACAGCGATCATGGCGGTGCGGATGTCGTATTGGAGGTCGCGGGGAGTGAGGATACCTTCCGCTTGGCATGGGATTGTGCCCGTCCGAACGCCATTGTCACCATCGTAGCCCTCTATGATAAACCTCAGCTTCTTCCTTTGCCAGACATGTATGGCAAGAACTTGACGTTCAAGACTGGTGGGGTGGATGGCTGCGATTGCGCCGAGATTCTTAACCTAATAGAAGAAGGTAAGATAGACACGACGCCTCTTATTACCCATAAGTTTCCATTGAACGAGATCGAGGAGGCTTACCGTATCTTCGAAAACAGGTTGGATGGGGTTATAAAGGTGGCGATTGAGGGGAATTCATGATTACAATTGTATTCCATGTGGAAGAGAAGTAAGAAAACCTCATCAATGTCTTGCTTTTGCCGCATACACCTTGATTCTCTCCTCGCAGCATTGTCGTGCGATATCCCGGAGTAGCTCTACTTTGGGGATAAGCGCCTCGATATCTTCTTGAGTGATGCGGAAGTGTAAACTATAACGAGCCTGAACATATGCGTCCTGCAACAAATCGAAAAGTCGTTTTTCCTCTTCTGTATTCCGTGGAAAGGCTTTGGATGACTCTAGCGAATGCGTTTTAGCTCTGGCTGATAATTTTATCAAGCTGTGCTCTTTGGGGCTGTATAGTGTAAAAGTCAAGATGATACTGTTATAGTAATTTTCACAGGCTTGATGCAGATTGAAAGAAGCCATTTTATGTAGGCCTTGTTCATTATAAAATATGGCCCCTAAGAGAAACTCATTACCTCTTTCAAACCTTTCGTTGTAATACTCCTCCGCCAACTCTTTTATCTCCCGATAGTTCTGTTTACGGCGGCGGGCCAACTTATAACGGCCGCTGTTGTAAAGCATGATACCCTCTCGCTTGATATCGGTATAGAAATATCGGTTTTTATCGATGGCTTTATTCAAGTCGTCGATGCTTTCGTCTATAAATTGTACGGTAGTGGATTCGTTTCTGTTCATTCCTTTGTAGTAATTATCAGTGGCCTTGCTTAGGATATGGCTTATAACGTGTCTTTGGAAACGGGTATTGGTAACTACCAAGATATCATAATCGCTCATAAAACAGGTGCGAATACCATATTCAATACGTTGGTCGTAGTCAACATAGGTATTCCTAGCATAACTTCCGTATAGGATAATCATCTCGCAACCGGGAAGCACTTCCAGTACGCACTTTACAATTCTTCTGAGCTCATCCCGTTTCTGTTCGGGAAGGTAGTTGATGGATGTTTTCATTCTTCGTTTATCTATTGCTTATCATTTTGTTGAATTAAAAATAGCCAGTCCCTTTATCGTCAACAGATACTTTTGTCGAGGATGTTTGGGGCTATCCGGGTAGAGAGGGGTAACAAGGCCACTTTGAATAGCTGGAGTCAAATAGTTGGCAATAAAAGTGGGACGATGTTTTAACTCTATCTTTTCCATTATTACTTTCAATGAACATTGTTCTGTTCCGATAGCCTTTACGATAGCAAAAAGCGGTGTGCCGAGCTGTTCGGTTAGCTTGTTCGGTACTTGTTCGGTGCTTGTTCGGTCGACTTGTTCGGTTGGCTGCTGTAGGGTATTGATAATCATAGTTCTATTTTTCAACTCATTATTTTCTCCCATCATTAAGTTTCTGAAGAATGCAACCAAGAAACTCATATCCGGTTCAACGTCTTTTCGCACATTTCTATAATTCGCACGAACCAGCGCATTGCGGAAGTACCAAGAGTTGTCGGCAAACAAATCATTGTTCACGTCAAAACCGATGCTACGCAAATACTTTATGGCAAAGACAGCCGTAGTACGGGTGTTACCCTCACCGAATGGATGAATCTGCCAGATGCCTGATATAAACTTAGCGATATGTACTACAATATCGTCCATAGACAAGCCTTTGAACGAGAAGTTCTTTTCCTGTTCCAAGTCATATTCCAAAGCCTTGTGTAAATCTTCGGAATTGACATAGAGCACTGTATCACCACGAAGTACCCACTCCTTCTTCGTAATATCATAGTTGCGAATCTTTCCGGCAAACTTAAAGATTCCTTCAAATAATCTACGGTGAATGGAGGTAAATCCTGTCACTGAAAAAGCAAACGATTGTTCATTTAAGATTCTTGCGATGTTAGCAGACACCTTATCGGCTTCTTCTGTTTCTTCATCTTTCAAAGTACGTACAGTCTTTGATTGGTAATATCCATTAATGAGTTTCTTTACTTCATCAATACTGATATCCCCCTCAATATGCTTTATAGCTGTATCTTTTAGATAATCGGATGTTCGCAAGCCATCCACAGCTTGTAAGCCAATGGCTGTTTTCCAAGCTGAAGCCTTTTCTCTTTTGTTAGGCTCACTACCACGGATGTATGATTCGAAATCTATGTCCATATTATTTGTTTAAATCCATGTAATAATTTGAGGCAACTATGCAGAATTCTATAATATAGCTATATCGTTTATTTTTATATACTTATATTTTAAGATTTATTCTAGTTGTTTCCTGTAAACAGAATCTAAAGTTTGGCCATTTTTATCTTTCCATACTAACCAGCCGTTATTGCTACTGCCTATACAGAAATCAGCAGCCGTACTTGGACTAGAAAAAGTCTTGTCAGACTCCATAACTAATAAGCCATTTTTTGTAACCGTATATTCGTTAATCAGTTTTTCTCTTTTTTCTTTCCAATTGAACGAAGGAACAGAACTATTAACAATAATACTCCCTTTTAGTACTGTAAATCCAGATGAATTGTAAAAGCCTTTTGCATTACAACCTCTTCCTTTGGTATAAAATAAGTGTTCCTCTTTTAGTTTCACAAATTCAAAAATATTGCAACCTATAAATGAAGTGAGAAATTTGATATCCTCAAAGAACTCATTCATATTATCTTTTTGATATTCGGGTAAATTAGGCTCATTGGGAGTTTGTTTGTTTTCATTCAGAACAAAATTCTTAGCTTTTTTAGCATCAGCAATCGCCCGATATTCCAGATATTGCACATCTGCTTTTGTCATTGCTGCGTCTTTAGATATAAATATCAGAGCTTTTTGCCAGAATGCTTTCTTACTATCGTGGTCTTTCACCCGTTCTTTGAAATTTTCTGTTTCTCCAATATATGCTTTAGGCTTGGTCATATCATCCTCACCCAAAAGAATATAAAATGCCGGTGTTTGTAAATCTGTCCGTTCATTAAGAATAGACAGATTGGAACGAGGAATAATAAACATCTGACAGATTTTGTTGCTGATGAACACATATTGAGACCCTTGTGGATCTCCGTCAATTAGGTATGTCGTTACTGTTTTTCCCATATTATTTAGTTGCTCGGTGCTATAACTTTGTCAATCTCTCTTTGCTTTTGTAATTAATGGCAAGCCAAGCTCAGCGAGAAATTTATTATGTCTCTCGGATGCATCAGCTATTTTACTCTCCAGCTCGATCAACTTTTTATTTACTTGCAACAAATCAATTTTCACATCCTCTTTAGCAATGCTGACATAGCGTGAAATATTCAGATTATAACCGTTTCTTTCGATTTCGTCCATCGAGACGGGACGTGAGTAACGCTCTTCTTCTTTTCGTTGCTTATATGTGTCTATAATTTTGTCGATGTCTTTAGTCCGTAGTTTGTTTTGCCTTTTGCCTTTCTCGAAATTTTCCTTGTCGCTAGCGTTGATAAAGAGTACATCATCGGACTTTTTGCATTTCTTGAGTACCAAGATACACACAGGAATACCTGTTGAAAAGAAAAGGTTTGCAGGCAACCCGATTACTGCGTCTATATTGCCATCTTTGAGCAATTTTGTACGAATGCGTTCTTCTGCTCCCCCCCTGAAAAGTACGCCATGAGGTAAAATAATCGCCATCGTGCCATCTTGTTTCAAAAAATGGAAGCCGTGAAGTAAGAATGCAAAATCTGCGGCTGATTTGGGAGCAAGGCCATAGTTGTTAAAGCGGAAATCTTTGCCCATTTCTTCCGTAGGCTCCCATCGGTAGCTGAATGGAGGATTTGCGACAATGGCATCGAACTCCACTTTTTTGGCTGGGTTCATTTCATTCAGCATATCCCAATCATTCAAGAGTGAGTCACCGTGATGGATTTCGAACTCCGAGTCTTTAACTCCATGCAGGAGCATATTCATACGAGCTAAGTTGTAGGTGGTGATATTCTTCTCTTGCCCGTATATCTTACCAATATTTCCTCCATTAGCTTTCATCCTGTGGCGCACATTGAGTAACAAAGAACCTGAACCACAAGCAAAGTCCAATACTCTTTCGAGTTTTTTCTTCATCCCGGACTTTGGGTCTTGGGTATCTAATGTAACGATACCCGATAGAATGCTCGACAATTGTTGTGGTGTATAGAACTCGCCAGCCTTTTGTCCCGAACCTGCGGCAAACTCACCGATCAGATATTCATAAGCATCCCCTAATATATCCGTATCGGTTGAAAATTGAGCGATTCCTTCGGCAATCTTTGTTATCACTTTACAAAGTAGCGCGTTACGTTCTTCATAATTTTTACCCAGCTTATCCGAGTTCAGGTTTATTTCGGAAAAAAGTCCTTGGAATGCCCTGTCGAAAGATTCGTTCTCGATGTATTTAAATCCTTTCTCAAGTGTTTTCAGAAGATCATCATTTTGTGTCCGTGCAAGTTCGTAAATATTAGTCCAGAGATAGTCCGGTTCAATCACATAATGCACTTTACGGCGCATTTGTTTTTCAAAATCTAAAACATCTTCTGGATTCTCTCTATACCATAATTGCAACGGCGTCGAAACACCACGCTCCTTCAATTCCTCCGGAGCTTTATCCGGATAATCTCCTCCGAGTTCCTTTTTTGTGGCCTCTATATAGTTGTCTGAAAGATAGCGCAGGAATAGAAAAGACAGCATATAATCGCGAAAATCATCTGCCATCATTGAACCACGAAGATCATCTGCTATTCTCCACAGGGTTTTACCTAATTCATGCTGTTCTTTTATTGTCATATCTTTATCTGTTTTCTTGTTCTGTTTCTATTAATATCTCAGGTAGGTAAAACTCATATTTTCTCAAAAAAGCATCAAGGATTCGGACAAACAGTTGTTTTGTGTCTTTTCCCATGAATACAGGTTCATATATCGAGTATTTACCATGACTAAGTAAATCTAAAGCTCGTGCAAATAACACCTCATCATCTATACCATGAATACATTTCGAAAAATGGCTATAGCCGAAAAACACCGCAGTTTTTTCAATAACACTGCGCAACATATTAAAATGATAAGTGTTTATCTGCACATCGTCTATCGTCTGTCCTTCTTTAGGCAAGAGCCGTTTTAATTCGCATAAAGTTGCGACATGATGAAAGAACGGTGTCTCGTCGGTCGCCCTCAACGTATAGCCGTTTGTCCCATTTTTATGAAAGAAATAACTTTTACGTCTATTTCTTTTTAAGTCGTTATACATCACATTAAAGAATAAATGGTGATGAGAAGAAATAACGATTTTTCTTTTTCCGGAATCCTTTTTCAGCAGATTGCCCAAATCATTGGCGATCGCAATAATGTTATTGTCATCAAGCGAAGACACAGGATCATCTATATAAATATATTTAACCCATGAATATGCCTCGGCTCCATCAATGACCAATTCGCAAATGGCAAGGAACACACACCATATAAATATGTTTTCTTCACCACGAGAAATCTTTATTTTATCTTCTTCCCCCTTTGAAAAAGAGATATGCCACTCTTCATAATCAATCTTGAAATCGAACTCTGCATATCGTTGTAAATAACCGAATATCTTCTCTTCTAATGCTAACTCTTTAAACCCGTTAAAGAAGTTCGAGTCTGCATTGATCTTGAGAACCCTTTCCGTATCATTTTCAAGGTCGTTATCCCAATAGAAAAGATCTTCGGTAAAAGCATTGAAGTATAGTGTATCCCTTGTATTAGCTTTCGTATTTCTACCTCTGTTCTTAAATTCCATGGAAAGACGAGTTTTCCCCGTCCCATTATAGGCATATAATAAAACATAGTCGAAATCGTTTAAATCAGAACGAAATCTGACGGCAACATCCGACAATGTGTTGTATTTGAATATTTTTGCTTCGTTACTCATTGTAATTTAGGAAATAGTTGTTGCATTAATCCTTTTTTATGGTTTTTTAGTTGGTCGAGTTTGGCGGTCTCGGTGGATATGAGTTCGTCTACTGATGATAGGCAATTCGTAACCATCCTAAATTCTTTGTCATTACGTGTTGTCCATATCTTAAAATCTTCAATTTGCTTTAAGCTAATATGGGGAATACCACTACTTGTATTTATTCGATCAATATATTTTTTAAATCGATCTGATCCTATTTGTTGATAAATAAACATGATGAAATCAATATTATCAGCTCTTAGTCTTGCCACACGTTGAACTAATAATGAGCCCTCGTCTTGCTTGTTAATCAGTGCAAAATTACGTCCAACTTTTGAACCGTCCATTGCTATAACAAGATCATTACATAATAATCTGTATTTAGATAATGTATGATCTTCTCTGCTGTAAAATCGATCTATATCATTATTATGACGCACCACACCTTCTGTAATATTTATCCCTCTCATTAATGGAGTACCGTTGTTATCTTCTAAAATTTCACTCCCTTTAAACGCATAACCTGTAAGTATATCAATATTGCATTTTTTTATTGGCAAAAGTATCCATTTTCCTTCATTTTGAAATTCTGGGAAACGAATATCGGGAGTTGTTTTGCCTTCGGCAGGAAATAGTTGCTGCATCAATCCCTTTTTATATTCTTCCAAGGTTTCTATCTTATCTGCTACTGCGCTTATCAAATCATCTAAACTACTCAAACAGTCTGCTATCCTTTGCTGTTCTTCAATTTCTGGCAATGGCACATGAAGGTTTTTAATTTCAGCAGATGCAATGCCCTTAATAGAGGTACCTTGTGTTTCTTGAACCTTTTGTTTCATTATGGTTGAAAGCAAATAAGACAGAAAAATATAGTTGCAGTTTATATTACACAGATTAGTAAAATCTTGGCTGGTACATATATCTACTCTGCTAAAAGCTACTTTTCCTACACCTACACGGGATACGATGTGAATACTTGGAGCTTTACAAAGTTTGGTTGCGGAGTGTTTAATCGCATCTTTTGTTATATGTCTTGTAGGAGTTATTTCAGATATGTTATTTTCGTTAATGTCTGATGAGGATATCCAAGGAATGTCACCATTCCAATATACGTCATTAGATGATGATGGAGTTCCTCCACCTATAATTTCACATATTTCCAATATTGGTGTTCTCTTCCACCCTTCACCATCCCGAAACTCTGGAAACCGTAAAGCTGGAACAACCGTTTTTATATTCTTATCTTTTGTCATAACATCAATCTTCATAAGCCGACAATCCCGAAATTTCACGGCCAGCGGCCAAACGTTTCAATAATGGAACGAGATCATCCATTAGGGCCAATTCAGCCTTAGTACGAGCTTTCCATCCCAATTCCAACGGAGCTAACAAATCACTTAGTTTTTCACCATCGAAGATCATTCGTTCCATTATCTGTTCTACAAATTTGCGTAACGAATCCGCTGTGATACCATGTTTGTCGGCTATAGATGCCAATTGTTTAGCATATTTCTCCGCCTTAAATGCTTCGTACCCCTCTTTTATCTCCTGCTCTGTCTTACCGTTCACTTCGTCGAGACTATCGATGTATTCTCGAATATCGTCCCGTTCATCAATCAGGTTGGCGCTCGATGCCACAAGGCTGATCAACTGCTCTTTGGTTACTCGTTGCTTGCTGTTTTTGCTATTCGTATAGCGGGCGATTAATCCCATTATATAATCGTAGTCAATGACTGCCGAAGCAAAAAGAACAAATTCAAAATCAAGGTCTTCAACCTGTGGACTAACCTCATGGTCTTTGCCTGTCTCCCGCTGTTTGCGTAATTGTTGTGCCGTTTCAATATAGGCTCCACGGAACGAACGCAAAGTCTCTTCTGGCAACAGTTCTTCGATTTTTGCTTTCTCCTGCTCGTTAATATCGGTATATTGCTCCAACTGGGTTCTGTATCGTTGTACTTCTTTGAAACAGTTGATAAAACCGGCACGAGCCTCATCTCCCTGCAAACTATAAACATTTTCAGCTTGGCACTCCAATCCTTGCGATTGCATATATTCACTCAACTTCTGAACGGCATCTTGGAACTTCTCTATCACTTTCGGGGCAGAATCTACAAGCCATATCTCTTTAGGATTATCGGTCTTCTCTCCAGAGAATAACGCTATCGCTTCATCGACAGCATCTTGCTGACCTCTGAAATCAAGGATGTTACCATATGGCTTAGTGTCGTTCAAAATGCGATTGGTACGTGAGAACGCCTGTATCAGACCGTGATATTTCAAATTCTTATCAACATATAATGTATTGAGATATTTAGAGTCAAAACCTGTCAGCAACATATCCACGACAATCGTTATATCGATCTTATTTTTGTGTGGATAGTCTTTATTGCTATATTGTTGATCTTTGATGCGTTTTTGCACATCTTGGTAGTAGGCATCAAACTCAGCGATTGTATGGTTGGTTTTATATTGCCGGTTATAGTCGTCAATAATAGTTTTCAGCGCCTTTTTCTTTTCTTCAGGCTCTTTACAGTTGTCATTCTGCTCTTGTGGCAGGTCTTCCTGTATTTGCTGAATATCTTTATTCCCTTCGGCAGGAGGCGAGAATACGCAAGCGATGTTAAGCGGTTCGTAATTCTCATTTTGCTGCATTAAACTTTCTTGCGCTCTGCGGAACAGTCCGTAATATTCGATAGCTTCATTGATAGAGGCTGTGGCAAGTATGGCATTAAACCTACGGGAGTGGGTTGCTGCGTCATGTTTCGATAATATCGCATCTACTACCGCCTGTTTCTTTAGTGTGCCATCTGCCCTACGATCGCCTGTCTCTTTGGGTTTAAAATAATCGACATGGAAACGTAAGACGTTTTTGTCCTCGATCGCATGTGTTATGGTATAAGCGTGTAGTCTGCTTGGGAAGATATCTTCCGTAATCTTATATGAGGCTTCTTCTCCGCTTATTTGTGTATAAGTTGCATTTTGTTCAAATATGGGTGTTCCCGTGAAACCGAAGAGTTGAGAGTTCGGGAAAAATTCTTTGATTGCCTTGTGATTGTCTCCGAACTGAGAGCGGTGGCACTCATCGAAAATGAATACAATTCGTTTATCCTTTAGATGGATTAAACGGTCTTTATAGTTATTTTTATTGGACGAATCGAGTGCGATACCCAATTTTTGAATGGTAGTTACAATTACTTTGTCGGCATAGTCGTCCGACAACATGCGTTTAACAAGAGTCCCCGTATTGGTATTCTCTTCTACGCAATTTTCTTGAAACTTATTAAACTCCTCGCGTGTTTGTCTATCCAAATCTTTACGGTCTACCACAAACAAGCATTTATCAATGTCGGGATTATCTTTTAACAGAGTAGATGCTTTGAATGATGTTAGCGTCTTGCCACTTCCTGTCGTGTGCCAAATATAACCGTTACCTCTGTTTTGATGAATACAATCTATTATTGCTTTTACTGCATATATCTGATAGGGGCGCATTATGAGCAACTTTTGTTCACTGACAACCAAAACCATATAGCGGTTAATCATCTCTCCCAATGTGCATTTCGACAAAAATGCCGTAGAAAACGCATCAAGGTGGGTTATTTTTCTGTTTGACTCTGTCGCATATTGATAGACTGGCAAGAACTGCTCATCTGTATTGAAACTGAAATGTTGATCGTTATTATTGGTGAAATAGTAAGTATTTGCCTGATTGCTTACGATAAAAAGTTGCATAAAACAAAGTAATGTATTCGTATATCCATTACCCGTATCATTTTTATAATCAACAATTTGTTGCATCGCCCGGCGAGGACTAACATCCGAAGCCTTCAACTCGACCTGGATTACAGGAATGCCATTGATCAATAAAATCACGTCATACCGATGATAGCTGTTATTGGTATTTATACGCAACTGATTAATCACCTCATAATCATTCTTACACCAATCTTTGATATTGACCAGCATGTATTGTAATGGTGTCCCGTCTTCACGCATAAACGTATTGATTCCTCGTAGTCTTTTAGAAGAAGCAAAAACATCAGCATCAATGATCTCCTCGAGCAAACGATCAAATTCAGAGTCCGTTAAATGTACCCTGTTCAATGCTTCGAACTTTGTTCTGAAGTTCCGCTCTAAAGCATTCCTATCACGAATATCGTCACGATAGGTGTACTTGAGATCTATTAATTTATTAATAAAATGATCTTCTATTTGTTTTTCCTTAGATATCATATTTTTTCAAGAACTTTTTTATCCGGTTCATATCAATTGGATATTGATGTTATTCTCTGTATTTGGCAATAAAGATATAAAATATCTTGCTATGTGATAGCGAAAAGATGAAGAAGTTGTATTGACTTGATCTTTTCAATATCCTAGATTTTCTAGAACATTGAATTTATAAAAACATCTACAATATCTACCACTCTGTTGTGTACTCTCTGTAAATAAGAATATTACCTATAGGTTGTAGATCTCCAAACATCTACAATTATTATTCAATATCTACCATTTATTATTGATTTTCATACAATTTTCTTTTCGTGTGAAGGAAAAAAGTGTTATATTTGAAGAATACTGAAAATCTAAAAGATATGATAGAAAAACTCGATTACGCTATGGTGCCGACAGGCTTTGTACATTGTTTTAATGAAAATTGTAAGAACGCCAACCGCTGCTTGCGGCATCAAATCGTCCGTTTTATCCCCGATACGCTTTGGGCGGTGAGCATCGTGAATCCCGCACGTACCAGTCCTACCGGAAAGTGTGCGGCTTTCATGGCGGATACTCCCGTGCAATACGCTGTTGGCATGGATCACCTATTAGACCAGATACCTTATCTGGAGGCGAAACGCATCAAGCAACGTCTGTTGATGACATACGGTAAGAATAAGTTTTATCAGTTTAAGCGCAAGGAAAGAACCTTCTCGCCCGAAGACCAACAGTATATCCGTCAGGTCTTTCGGGCGTACGGAGTAGAGGATGAACCAGTCTTTGATGCTTGGCAGAGTGGCTACCGATGGACGAAGGGATAAGAGCTGATAAGAGTTTCCCTTAGGAGAACAAAGAGTTTCTCTTAGGGAAAACAAAAGTTTCTCCTAGAGGAAACAAAAGTTTCTTTAGGAAGAAACAAAAGTTTTCCCCTAATAAAACTTTAGTTTTTCTATAGGAAAAACTGTAAGCATAAGTTATTCAACTTCTTAAATAATATATTAGACATGAAAATAACCAAGCAAACAGCCTATCGACATACCGTCGCACAACGGGCGATGCGTATGGAGGAGATCGTGGCATGGGTAAAGGATGAGCGGACGAGGGATAAGCTTGCGCTCTTTCGAGAGAAATTAAGGCGGGCTTATCCCGACAAACGGTATCCGTTTACCCGGAAATTACCTCAGTTGCTCTTTGCCGGAACTTTTCGAAAAGGGGAATTGAAGGAGTATAATGGCTGGATTTTGCTGGAGATCAATCGATTGAAGAGCATAGAAGAGGCTTTGTCCTTGAAACAAAAAATAGTGGAATATCCGCAGACACTGTTCGCTATGATCGGCTCTAGCGGACGGAGCGTGAAGTTCGTGGTGGCTTATACCTATCCCGACGGGTCGCTTCCCCGTTCGCGTACGGATGCCGAGGTTTTTCATGCGCACGCTTACCGACATGCGCTCAAGACGTATGAGCCTCGCCTTTCTTATCCCATCGAGCTGAAACGTCCGGTGCTGGAGATGGGCTGTCGCCTCAGTTATGATGCCGATGTGTATTACAATCCGGACGCCCTTTCCATTCATCTGGAGCAGCCTGTGGCTATGCCCGACGAAAGCGCCTACCAGGAACGGTTCGAAAAACGGGTGCCGGTACCGGTAGAGAGTGCCGGGCAGACGCTTTATGACCAATACCGTTACGTTGCCATCCAATATGAATTCGCTTTGCAGCGGGCTTTGGAGGAACATGGAAGTTTGAGCATAAAGGTGGATTTCAAACCTTTGTTGGTCACTCTTGGAAGACTTTGTTTCGCGGCTGGGGTAGAAGAGGAGGATTGTGTGAAGTGGACGATGCTTTATTTGGGGAATCTGATCTCGGAAGTGGAGATCCGGGAGACCTCGAGGCAGTCTTACCGCTTAGCCTCCGATTCTGATTTTGGCAGTACGTCCCTTTACAAGCCGGAGCAACTACAGAGCTTGAAAATGGAGGAGTTTATGAACCGCCGTTACGATTTCCGGTACAATCTGATGTCCGGCGGACCGGAATATCGGGAGAAAAACACGTTCTGTTTTGACTATCGCCCCGTGACGGATCGTGTGCTGAACAGTATCGCCTTGAATGCCCAGAAAGAAGGATTGCAGCTATGGGACAGGGATGTACGGCGTTTTGTCTTTTCAGATCGCATCCCGGACTATGCGCCTATCGAGGACTATTTGACCCGCTTGCCCGTGTGGGATGGCAAGGATCGCATCCGTCCGCTGGCCGCACGCATCCCTTGCGACAACGTACGGTGGGAACAGTTGTTTTACACTTGGTTCCTGTCGATGGTAGCGCACTGGCAGGGACGTGACAAACAGCATGGCAACAGTCTTTCCCCGCTCTTGGTGGGCGGGCAGGGGTGCGGGAAGTCCACGTTCTGCTTCAACCTGTTGCCACCGGACTTGAATAAGTATTACACGGACAGCATCGATTTCAGCAAGAAGCGGGATGCCGAACTCTATCTTACCCGTTTCGGATTGATCAATATTGATGAGTTCGACCAAGTGAGCGCGAGGCATCAAGGCTTCTTGAAGCATCTGTTGCAGAAGCCGGTCGTAAATGTGCGCAAGCCTCATGCTACGCAGGTGGAATCGGTGAAACGTTACGCTTCCTTTATCGCTACGAGCAACCATACGGATTTGCTGGGCGATCCTTCCGGCAGCCGCCGTTTCATTTGTATCGAGGTGAAAGGATTGATAGACAATGACCAGCCTATCGATTATCTCCAGCTCTATGCGCAAGCGGTTGCCGCCTTGAAGAATAACGAGCGTTATTGGCTGACGCATGAGGAAGAGGTCTCGCAGATGCAAGCGAACGAGGCGTTTCAACAACGTCCTTTGTTCGAGGATCTGTTTTTTCAATATTATCGTCCCGCTTCGCACAAGGAGGAAGGTTTGAAGATCTCTGCCGGAGAGATCTACCTATCGCTGCAAAAAAAGAGCGGCGTAAAACTTCCGATGAGCAATGTCTCCGTCTTTGGTCGTTTCTTGAAAAAGATAGGGCTTAAGACGCAGTTAGCGAGTAGGGGACGGTTGTATTTAGTGGTCGAAAAGTAGTAAATGGTGGTAGATGTAAGTTGTTGGTGGTAGATGTTTTATTATCTACCACCATTAGATAAGTGATTTATCCCACTTCTGGATCTTCCCAAACACCTGTTTTGTTCATTCGATAGCTTCTCTCTATCTTTTGGGAAGAGTCTGCCTCCAGCGCATAGAGTATTTCACGACAGAACTCCAGAGTTGCAAATCCGTTGGCGGTAATAATGTTTCCGGCTCTGACAGCCGGTTCATCCATATAAAGATTTTCACCTGTATAATTAACCCCCGCAAATTGTTTGAGGTAATCCAATCCGTTGCTGGTATGATTTACATGGTTCAAGAAACCGTGTATACCAAGAAAAACGGAGGCGTTACAAATACCGGCCACCAGCCTCTTCTTCTCGATGGCCTCTTTTACCAGAGGAACAATGGCTTCGGCTTCCGGGGTGAACCAGCTCATGCCTCCTATTAATACGATTCCTGCATAATCGGCCGGAATGTCATGGATCCCATAGTCGGGCAGCACCTTGAACCCTCCGATCGATACAACCGGCTCTTTCCTGACAGATACGGTTTTAACTATATATTTGCTTTCACTTCCGGGCTCAACACCTGCATTGAGGTTTGGAGCGATATAAGCTCCTTCCCAATCGGCAAAGTCTTTTAACAAGACGAATAGAATTTCTTTTTTCATTATTTATTGTATTTATCGAAGTTATACTTCTTTCTAATCTCGTTTTGCTCGTCAGGCGAAAGAGATTTGAAATATCCTTTCCAGCCTGGGCAGAAGTTTATGTGCCAACGCCAAAAGCGTCCCATTAATGACTGAGGGCTTTTATCGTATTTTTTCCTTAGGGGGCAGTTGTTGCAGTTACTTTTTTGCATGGATGTTACAGAATGCTTGTTGTTTACAAAGGTAATGCTTTTATTGGAATTGCTTTATTTCAATCTTTGTTTATTATGATAATATACCCCATCTGATATAATTGCCAATATTTATCGTAATTTTGCATTATTCGTGAAGATGGTAGTTGTTATGAGCATCCTCATTGGTTTGAATTGGCAAAGGATAAATGGGCGCAGGTTTATAAAACTACGGGAACTCCATGTAGTTGTTGGATGTGTAGAGGGGAGGAGTACGACCGCAAAGGATATAAGCAAGAGACTTTGCGTATTATCAAAGAATCAGTTCTCTCCAAAAAGCATACAAGTTCGGTAAATTTGGTGCAGTTCCTAACCTATAATCAGTAACCTTATGAGAAAAGTTAGAAAGAATACAGCAACTAGACAGGTCATTCATATTGTCGGTGAAGGATTGACTGAATTATTCTATTTCAACCATTTGAAAAGGTTGCTTGGTTATAGGTACTCTATTTCTCCACGTCTGTTTGACAATAATAGTGTTATAAAGCTATCAAAAAGTTAGCGAATAGTTGATTGGTTCTCAAGAAAATTCAGTATTTTTGCACTCACAATTGAATAAAAACATTAAAAAAATTACAATGCTGCAGAATAGAGTGAACATATTAGTAAACACATTATGTCGAAGCACAGTATGCTTTGAGAGTATGTCGTATGTTCATACTTTAGGCATTGAGTCATTCGGTAAATTCAAAAACACTTTCCAGCGAACGTTTTATAGACAGGTAGGAGTACATTAGATGCAGGTATTCCTAATTAAAAAGATAAATTGAAGCCGTTGAAAAGTCCTTACTAAATTTTTCAACGGCTTTGTTTTTGCCCATTGGTGACGTTCGCATTATGCGCTCTACTCCGTCATTTCCGTCCATGGGCATTGAAAACTTCAGTTTTATTAACCAGCGCAGTGATGTGCATAAAAAAAGAAGATTATGGATTACAAATTCAACGGAAGCGGGGTGTTCTTTACATCCGATACCCACTTCAATCATACCAATATCATCAGGTTCTGTAGCAGACCATTCAAGGATGTGGAACACATGAATGAAACACTTATTGCCAACTGGAACCGTGTGGTCGGTCCGGATAATATCGTATTTCATCTTGGCGACTTCTGTATTGGTGGCTCAGCTGAATGGACAAAGATACTCAAAAGGTTGAATGGGAAAATCTATCTCATAGCCGGTAATCATGACATGAAGAACTTGAGGCAGAATTATACAAAATATTTCGAACTGATCACGATGCAGATGTACATCGAGGTGGATAAACAGAAGATTTATCTGAATCATTGCCCGTTCCTTTGCTATAGCGGCTCATACGATGATACTTGGCAGCTTTTCGGCCATGTGCATACAAGCAGGAATAACACCGGAAAAGATAAGCCTCGCCTTCAAATGCTTTTCTCTACACAATATGATGTGGGAGTTGACAATAACGACTTCACTCCGGTTTCATTCGCACAGGTAAAGGCAATCATAGAGAAACAGGTTGAACTATCAAAGAAATGAGAATACAATACATGAGTGATCTGCGCCTATGCCCACTTTTCAGGTAGTTGCGCCTTGTCATAAAGATTCGGTGCTGAACAGTGCCTTTGCGAGTGACTATGGAGACTTGATGAGCAACGACCGGATTGATGTCTGGATATACGGTCATTCACATACGAATATTGATGCAGAGATTGGTGGAACCAAAGTATTATCCAATCAGATGGGATATGTTTTCCAGAACGAGCATCTTATGAATGGGTTTGATTCGGGAAAGTATGAAAATAAGGAAGATTTTTTTCGGGATTGGCATTCATTCAACCCGATGGAAACACGCTGGTTTCATGTCGCTTCTTCCATATACATGGAGCGAAGGGCAATCCGGTTTACAGACCGGAAATATACCCGTTTCGTTGTTTCAAATTATTCTTCGTATGTTTCGGATAATAATGAATACTATAACGATGAATGGTGTAGGGAAACTTCCATAAAAGCTTTGGAATATTCCGTGAACGGACGTTCTGTGCCTCCATTAGAGACTATGACAATACGACAATATTGCAAATATTTCCGTATAGCGCACGAAGTGTATGAGTCGTTCTACAGAAATTTGCCTGTCAGTAAATACAACCAGACTGAACAGACTTATGGCCCTAATGAATTGCATGACGTAGCTTATTATAATCGGATGAAGTTTGCAAAAATTGATGAGCAGTACGATATTGATAGTCCGGATGATTTCATCTGGTTTGCCAAGGATCATTATGGAGAACTGGGGCTTTCCTGCCTGAATATCTTTGCATCAGATACAGAACGGTCAGGATGGGTGATTGTCGTTTCCAACAGTTATTCTGCGAATGCCGGTCTCGCCATTGAAGTTGCCACAGCTCTGTATAAGTCCGGTGTTCCATTAATAATCCACGATGCCGACAAGCTTCTGAAGATTCTTGAGGAAGAAGATTATGTCAGGTTGGTTCCTTATTCATACCATAACTATATGGGCTATCAGGAGGAAGGCTCCGTTTATGAGCTACCGTGGGAATATGAATGTAGTGAAGATAGCGGATCATCTCTGACTGCTGAGCAATACAAAGAGATTGTCTCGTTTGCTGAATGGCAGGAAGAGGAGAGGGTGAAGGTAGACTAATGTCATATTTCATATGTTAACGCACATCTGGCAATCCGTTTGGTTAGTCAGTAACATGCAAATTATCGGCACTGATTCGAAATAGTACCGATAATTTGCATAATTCTGATATTTCAAATATGACTTAATCAAATTCTAACTAACAGGCATTGTTCGATGCAATAGAATTCCCTACGATAGATGAAAGAATAAGAAATCTTTCTAATATGATGGATTGGATGAGATATCTTCCAGCAGTTTCACTAGATGGAGATCAAGAATAGTATTCAATAACGAAATAATAAGTTGTAGAGTAATGGTGTAAGATTCTATTAGCATATCGAGGATAATTTCAATAAACTTGGAGTTCGTTGATAACAACTTCTAGAGTTGCTGAAATAATTAACGAGGATATTTTTCTAACATTCTAAACGGAATATCATTTGTAGTAACTTTAGCTATAGATATTTTGTTTATATTTAGCTGTATATCATTATTATAACATTTGTATGTATTCACAAATAAGAGATCCAAACAGCTTTATGAAATGATAATTGTCGATGCAGCATATTTACATCACTGATTATCAGTGACTGTTCATTTTAATCGGTACAACCTCTGTTTTGACAAATACACAGAATGTGGGGACAAATGCAAATCGGTGTATTTCATAGCTTTGCATATATGTGTTGTACCGCTTTCTTTTAGCCTTTTTTGCGAATGTCCGCTATCAGATACAAGGTGTTGAATGATAGGGCATTTCCGCAGGTATGTTACAGAACACTTGTTGAATACAAAGGTAGTGGTTTTCTTGGAATTTCTGTGGTTTGCGGTGTGTTTTTTATTTTCCAGAAGGTGTTGGATGATAGAATCGGTCATAAAACCTGAAAACTTTTGTAAGGTTTACGTTTGATTCGCTTGAAAAAGTGTAGAGCAATGTGCAATGGGTGATATACGTTGGGAAAAGTGTAATAAGGTTGAATTATTCGCATAAAAAATGTATGCGCGTATTACATACCTCTAAAAGATACAAACAAATTATACCCATACTGGTATATTGTTGATGTTTTGTCTTAATTTTGTATCCGAAAGGGTATAACATTAAAGGTATTATGCTATGGATATATTAAGTCTCACCAAAGTAACATCATTGTTCATCCTAACTTTAATAGAAAGAGACGATGGACAAAAGAAATAAATTGTGGAGACGCCAACAAATGGCTCGTGTGTTTAAGACTCGTATGATTCTGTATGCCGCTTATGGTCATTGCATCATTCGTGAGGATGGAAGCTATTATGAACATCCTCATTGGTTTGAGTTGGCAAAAGACAAATGGGCACAAGTTTACAAAACTACAGGAACTCCGTGTAGTTGCTGGATGTGCAGAGGATTTGAATATGACCGCAAAGAGTATAAGAAAGAAACTTTGCGTATTATTCGGGAATCAATGGAGTAGTTTAAAGGGACAGGATAGGAACTAAATCTGTGCCATTATGCGCACAGGTTCAGTTCCTTACTTTTTTGTGTAGGGCAAGGCTTTATCAAAGATTAAAAACACTACCGATATTCAGAATAAATATCTTGTAATGTATCATAAAATCCCCAACCACAATCCGATACGCTATCAATAAGCTTTTCAATCCGTTCGTAATAACAGGCTAACAATCCGTTGAGAAAGATAAAGCGCATAGCTTTGTCGAAATTTCCCTCCAGTGTTGTATAGAACTGTTCCCACATATCGCCAAATTCAAGTGTGTATTCGCATCCTTGTTCGATATAGAACAACATTAAATCGGCAACAGTGGTCGGCTCCGGTTTTAGCTTTTGAAAATCGGAAATGACTTTTCGACATTTGGCAAATGACGGCTTTTCGGAAAATCCACGAGTTGGGAAGAACTCGTTTCTGATAGCTTTCTTGCTCTTTTCTAATTCAGCGTTGCAATCTGGGGCAAGATAAAACTCCAGATAATCTTTTGCCTCTTTACGTGCATCGTATAGTTCAAGAACAATGTCGGTTATCTGTTCTTTTGTAAGTGACAACAAGTGTTTTTTTAGCTTTGCTTTTGACATAGATTGATTTTCAATTGATTGTGTATTTTACATTCCTGCTAATTTCCAAACAATCCTTTTTCTTCCATATATGCTTCCAATTGATATGTTATTAATCCAGCTGTTTTCTATAAACTGAATCCAATGTGTTTCCATCTTTGTCTTTCCATATCAACCAGCCATTATTACTGCTACCAATACAGAAATCTGCGGCAGTACTGGGACTTGAAAAAGTTTTATCTGATGTCAATACCAATATTCCGTTCTCAGTAGAAGTGTAATCTTGAAGCATTTTTTCTCGTTTTTCTTTCCAGTTGAAAGACGGAACCATTGTTTTGGCAACAGTACTTCCTTTTAGGACTGTAAAGCCATCGGAACTATAGAAGCCCTTTGCATTGCATCCTCTACCTTTGGTGTAGAATAGATGTTCTTCTTTGGGTTGTGATACATCAAAAATATTGCAACCGATAAATGATGCCAGAAACTTCACATCTTCGAAAAATTCATCCATTGAGTCCTGTTGATGCTCTGGTAGATTCGGTGCTTTAGGGATTTGTTTATTATCGCTTAAAACAAAAGCGTTTGCTTTCTTGGCTTCGGCTATCGCTTTATGTTCTAGGTATTGCACATCAACTTTAGTCATATCGGCATCTTTCGATACGAATATGAGTGCTTTTTGCCAAAACGCTTTTTTGCTGTCGTGGTCTTTTACACGTTCTTTGAAATTTTCCGTTTCACCTATATATGCCTGCGGTTTTGTTGATTCATCTTCCCCCAGTAATATATAGAATGCAGGTTTTTGTAATTTCTCTTGTGTATTCAAATAGGAGAGATTAGAACGTGGTACGACAAACATTTGGCAAATTTTGTTGCTAATGAATGCATATTGAGTTCCTTTAGGATCTCCGTCGATTAAATATGTTGTTACAGTCTTTCCCATTGTTATTCAACTTCAGTGATTTTGAGGATAGTTGTACTTACTGTTATATTCGTAATCGAAGATTTTGCATAAATATGTCTAATTTCAACTGTTTTGAGGTATAACTTATTTAAGTATAGCCTTTTCTTAATGCAAATATACACCATTATCGAATATAATTCGCTATATTTGCACTATAAAATCGCATTAAACAATGAAGCTAAATAAAATAAAGACTGTTTTGTCGGATAAAGGCATCTCCCAGACATGGTTAGCCAAGCAACTTGATAAAAGTTTTAGCATGGTCAATGCTTATGCGTGCAATAGAATTCAGCCGAATTTGGAAACACTTCAGCGGATTGCTGAGATTTTACAGGTGGATTTAAAGGATTTGATAACAGATAAAGAGGAAAGGTAAAATGCAATGAAAAACTTTACGGAGAATACAAGAGTACAAGTCCCGGCTGCATTGCATCTTTGCAAGCTCGGTTATACATATTTGGATGATTTAACATCATACAATCCCCAAACGAATATTTTGACGGATATTTTTATCCGTTCAGTAAAACGTCTGAATCCTGCTTTGACGGACTTGGAATGCAGCCAGTTACTGGATAAAATTGTCGGAATCTTGAATAATGATGATTTGGGCAAGGAATTCTATACTATGCTTTCTTCCAACAGTGGTGTGAAGTTGATAGATTTCGCTGATGCGAATAATAATGAATGGCACGTTACGACAGAGTTTACATGCGAAAATGTCGAATCCGGTGATAGCTTCCGTCCGGATATTACGTGCTTTATAAACGGCTTGCCTTTAGCTTTTATCGAAGTCAAGAAGCCTAATAATCACGATGGAATTTTAGCAGAGCGGGATAGGATTAATAAACGGATGCGGAGCAAGAGTTTTCGTCGCTTTATCAATCTTACCCAATTGATGATTTTTTCCAATAATCAGGAATACGATAATGAAAACAGAGTTCCGATACAAGGTGCATTTTATTGTTGTGCAGCAAAAGAGAGAGCTTTCTTTAATGTGTTTAGAGAGGCTGATGCTACTTTCGTGTCGAAATATCCATATTTAGCGTTGACGGAAGATTCAGAAAAACAGGTTCTCAAACATAGGAACTGTATCGTTATTAAAAACTTGCCCGATTATGAAACCAATAAGAAGGTAGATACTCCAACGAATCGTGTTTTGACATCAATGCTTTGCCGGGAGAGGTTTTTGTTTCTGTTAAGATATGGCTTTGCGTATGTTAATCGAACTATAGAGCTGGAAGATGGCAGTAAAATCACAACTCTTGAAAAACATGTGATGCGCTATCAGCAATTGTTTGCATCATTGGCTATTCGCAAAAAACTATCTAAAGGTGTCAAGAGTGGAATAATATGGCATACACAAGGCAGTGGCAAGACAGCATTGGCGTATTATTCAGTTCGTAGTTTGACCGATTATTATGCAAAACGCGAGACGGCTGTTAAATTCTACTTTATAGTGGACCGTATTGCGCTGATGGAGCAGGCGAGTGATGAGTTTGTTGCACGTGGCTTAGTCGTAAGGAATGTCAATAGTCGGGATGATTTAATGAAAGATATCCGCGATACCACCCCTGTAGTGAACAGTGAGGGTAAAGCGGAAATAATGGTTGTAAACATACAGAAATTTAAGGAGGATTCCACTAAAATACAGATAGAGTCAGGCTATAATACTAATCTTCAGCGTGTATTCTTTATAGACGAAGCACACAGAGGATATAGTCCACAGGGTAGTTTTCTTGCAAATCTTCTGGAAGCTGATAAGGATGCTGTAAAAATCGCATTGACAGGAACTCCTTTGTTGCGAGAAGAAAAAGAATCTTGGCGTGTCTTTGGTGATTACATTGACACCTACTATTATGATAAGTCGATAGCGGATGGTTATACGCTAAAACTGATGCGTGAACCGATAGAAACCATTTATAAAGAGCGTATTGAGAGCATTCTTGATAAATTGGCTGGAAACGTAGAGGTCAAGAAAAGTGATATAGACAAAAATAAAATAATTGAGCATGAAAGTTACCTGAATGCTTTGCTTGATTATATCATTTCTGATTTGCGAAGATTCAGAAAAGAACAAGCTGATGATTCTATCGGGGCAATGATCGTGTGCAAAACAAATCCACAGGCTCGTGAAATGTTTCGTTTATGGCAGCAGCGTTTTAGATTTGCGCAGCGCATTGAAGATAAATGGGAAGAACAGTTGGGAATGGTAGCAGAGCCAATGGTTGCGTATGGTCATGCCAAACCATTACGTGCCTCTCTGATATTGCATGATGAAGGAGACAAATTAGAAAGAAAGGCATATATTGAAGAATATAAGAAGCAGCAGACAGTAGATGTACTGATTGTCAATCAAATGTTGCTTACCGGATTTGATGCTCCCAGGTTGAAGAAACTATATTTGGGACGTAGTCTTGACGGTCATGATTTGTTACAGGCTCTTACGCGTGTAAATCGTCCGTATAAAGATTTTAAATATGGCTATGTGGTTGACTTTGTAGATATAAAGGAAAACTTTGATTCTACAAATGACCGCTATCTGAGAGAATTAAACCGTACAGCGGATATTAAGGAGATCCAACAGGACGAGCCTGTTGGTAATGCTATTATCGAAGATAAGGAAGAGATAATAGCGAAAATGAAAGAAATCAAGAGTATTCTCTTTAATTTCACTTGCGATAATCCGGAAGAGTTCAGACAGGAAATTGATGAAATTGAGGATAAAGACAGGCTCTATGAACTACGGTCAGTATTGAATGATGCTAAAGCTATTTTGAATCAAGTCAGAGCCTTTGGTGATGATGAATTGAAAGAAAAAATAGAGTCTTTGGCTTTTGGTGGTATTCCTACTTTGGTTACAGAGGTTACGCATCGCATAGAGAGGATGAATCTGTTTGAAAGTACAGAGCATAAAGCAGATGTTGCCGGAATAATCAATGTCGCTCTGTCAGAATTGGAATTTGAGTTCAAAAAGGGAATATCTGAGGAACTGAGAATTGTTGTCAATGATATTCGTGAGCGTTGCGAAAAGGTACAAACTGAATTTGATGCCAATTTTGATAGGAATGAAGAAAAATATGTCATCCTTGCAGATGAGTTCCGAGCATATTTCCGTAAAAAAGGTTTTGTTCCGCAAAATACTCAAGATGCAAAAGACAGCATTGATTACATGGATAATGTAATGAAAAAGATTCGGGAAATAAACAGACGGAATAATATCTTGAAGAAAAAATATAAGGGTGATGAGCGTTTTGTTCGTATTCACAAGCGGATTGAGGAGGAAAATCAAAAACGTGAACAGCCTATTATATCTGCACACGAATATGAAATAGCCGAGAATCTGTCACAGATGAAGTCTCAAATAGACAATATGTTATTCTTGAATATCAATGTTTTGGATAATGAAGATGCCTTTAAGCGTGATGTATTGGCTATTATTGGTCGTAAATTAATAGACCTTGGAATTAAGGCAAATTTGACAGACCGTAAATATATCAACAATCTTATCACAACAGAATATTTCCAACAACGTAATTTTGCATATTGATTATGAGCGATATAAATATAACAGAATCAACGATTGCCCTGATTGATTCTTTGAAAAGTACAACAGGTGCATTTGGTTTGGCAGGAACAGGAAGCGAATATAAAATTGTCACAGAAATGTTTCTGTACAAGTTCTTTAATGATAAGTTCGGCTATGAAGCCAAGCGAGATAAAATGTACGGAGAACGGCTAAGCAAAGCAGAAAAGTGGGATGCCGAATATGATACATTTACAGAGGAAGAGGTAGAAGACCTTTTCAGTTATTTGCCTGCTTCTGTGCCGAGACTTAAACCTGAACATACACTCTCTCATCTATATAATTTCACAGGAAAGGGAGATTTCTCTACATTGTTGGATGCTACATTAATAGATATAGCCAATATCAATGCAGATACCTTTTCTGTAACAACTTCCGGAAAAAGTAAGGTAAATATCTTCAGTGCCATAACAACATTTGTAACTGACCAACAAAAGCGTGATGAATTTGCAAAATCGCTGATGCGTAATGTTGCTTCATTCAATTTTGAACATGTATTTATTGAGAAGTATGACTTCTTTTCAAGAATATTCGAGCATTTGCTGAAGGGATTTAATAATGCCGGAGGTGGTAAATATGCCGAATATTATACTCCACGTGCCATAGCCCAAGTTATGGCGAGATTATTGGTCGGGGACAATGCAGATTTACGAGGCGTGACTTGTTACGACCCATCGGCTGGAACAGGTACATTGCTTATGGCTCTTGCTCATCAGATAGGAGAAGATAGATGCTCGATTTATAGTCAGGATATATCAGAAAAGTCGAGTGAAATGTTGCGTCTAAACCTTATTCTGAATAGTTTGTCTGCTTCTCTGCCAAATGTTGTACAGGGCAATACATTGACAGAACCATCACATACAGAATTAAGTGGCGCATTGAAGAAATTTGATTTTATCGTTTCAAATCCTCCATTTAAACTTGATTTTCCAGAGTATCGTGATACATTAGCTGCTGATACGATTCGGTTTTGGGCTGGAGTTCCGAATAAGGTTAAAAAAATCAATCCCGAAAAGCCTCAGATGGGAATATATTTGTGTTTCTTACAGCATGTAATAAACTCTTTAAAGGATACAGGGAAGTCAGCTGTCGTAGTCCCAACTGGTTTTATTACATCAAAAAAACGTAACAATGTTGTTGCCTATAATATTCTTCAAAAAATTGTAGATGAACATATAGTATGTGGATGTATATCAATGCCTACTAATGTATTTGCTACTACCGGAACGAATGTGTCCGTTATATTCTTTGATAAGTCGGCAACAGCAGATAAAGTAATTTTGATTGATGCAAGCAAATTAGGTGAAGAATATAAAGAAGGCAATAACCAGAAACGACGTTTGCTTGATAATGAGATAGATTTAATAGTCAATACGTTCCGCAACAAAGAAGTTGTAGAGGATTTTTCCGTAGCTGTTTCTTACGATGAGATAAAGGAAAAGGGCTATTCTCTTTCTGCTGGACAATATTTCGACATCAAGATAGATTATGTAGATATAACGGAAGAAGAGTTTAACAACCGTATGGCAAATTATAAACAAATACTCTCCGAGCAATTTAAAGAAAGCCATCGGTTGGAAGAGGAAATTATGAAGCAGTTGGATGCTTTGCAGTTCAACGAAAATGTAGGAAACAATGAGTAACGAAATACAGTTTTTGTTATACAATCTTCCCGATAAAGAGGGAAGAGTACAGGTGGTTATAAAAGACGAAACCATTTGGTGTACGCAAAAGGCTATGGCAGAGCTTTTCGGTATTGATAAATCAGGTATTAGCCGCCACATAGCCAATATATTTAGAGAGGAAGAATTACAGCAAGACACGACGGTTGCAAAAATTGCAACCGTCGTAAATCGAGGCATAAGAGGCGAGGTTGAAGAGTTGGTTGATTTCTATAATCTTGATATGATTATTGCTGTTGGCTATCGTGTATCTTCTCCAAAAGCTACCAAGTTCCGTCAGTGGGCTACCAAGATTCTGAATGAGTATATCAAGAAAGGCTTTGTGCTTGACGATGAACGCTTAAAACAGGGAACGGCAGTATTCGGAAAAGACTATTTCCGTGAATTGTTGGAAAGGGTACGTTCCATCCGTGCCAGTGAACGGCGTATTTGGCAACAGATTACCGATATATATGCAGAGTGCAGTATTGACTATGACAAGAACTCGCCTACCACACACGATTTCTATGCCATGATACAGAACCGTTTTCACTATGCCATTACCGGGCAAACAGCAGCAGAAATCATCTACACTAAGGCTGACCATACCCAAGAACACATGGGGCTGACTACATGGAAGAATGCTCCCGATGGGCGTATCTTGAAATCGGATGTGTCAATAGCCAAGAACTATTTGCAGGAAAATGAAATCCGTCGGTTGGAACGTGTAGTAACAGGATATTTCGACTATATAGAAGACCTTATAGAGCGTGAAAACACGTTCAATATGGAGCAATTTGCAGCCAGTGTCAATGAGTTTCTGACTTTCCGCAAATATCAGATATTGCCCGACAAAGGGCGAATCTCTGCGGCACAAGCCAAGACAAAGGCAGAAAGCGAATACGATATTTTTAATAAAACCCAACGGATTGATTCTGACTTCGATAAAGAAGTTAGGGGAATGTTGGGTGAATAATATAGATATAGTATGACAGAAGACGAAAAACTTATCCAAGAAGTACAGGATCAATGCGAGTATTTTGCAAAAGGCATCATAAACAGTCTTTGTAAGCGAGCCATTCGTAAAATAAACTCCTGGAACATTCACATAGGTACAGATGATTATCCTTCTTCGTTTAACTTTTTTAATATTCTCTCAATAGAGTACCAAAGCAAGTGTTACGATGAAATATCACCCTGCTTAGAGGACGCCATAGAGGGGGTATTGGACAATGAGTACGAGAAACTATTGCCGCAAGAGCGGTTCTTTGTGGATTATAGCCAATGCTATTATGATAACGAATTTGACTCTGAGTCTATTAAAAGAAAGATATATGACCGCTTCTACGAAATTCTCAACGAGCATTGGGAGTCAAAGAAAATAGCTAATTTTGAAGAAAAAAGAAACTGGTAATAAAACTACAAAAGTAAATATATACGATTAGATATAATGACTGAAATTAAAGAATTTCTTAAAAGTGAAACCAAAATATCAAAAGATTGCCGAGTGAAATATTGGCTATTCTGTAAAATCTTGGATTATTTACTTGCCAATCAATTTTATATTGGTAAGGACTATGTATCATATAAGGACATCCATACGTATCTTGACAAACAATGCACATTTGACTATATTGACTCTATTCATGCACAAACTGAACTTTGGGTCCATGAAATGTTATG
This sequence comes from Parabacteroides sp. AF21-43, assembly GCF_003635435.1. NCBI lineage: Bacteria > Pseudomonadati > Bacteroidota > Bacteroidia > Bacteroidales > Tannerellaceae > Parabacteroides > Parabacteroides sp. AF21-43. Next base: position 295,618 of record NZ_QTMG01000001.1, read on the forward strand.
GTTGGGTCTCATCAATTTTGATGAAAACTCACAGCAAATGTCTCTCACACCAGAAGGCTATAAAGCTTGTCAAGAGCAAAGATACCATAGTATTCTTGCATCATTGTATGAAGCAAAATACTCTCGTTTAATTGCAAAGTGGGCATTGATAGTTGCGCTCATATCTGTCATCCTTTCAATAAGTATTAACGCTATCTGATTTCTTAATAATGAAACTAATAGAAACCATAGAGACTTTTATATCAGGTGATTGGGGCAATGAATCACATACGGAAGACACTCCTTGCGAAGTCTTCTGTGTACGTGGTGCAGATATTGAGCCCATCAAAAACCAAGATTATAATCATATACCCAAAAGGTATATTTCAAAACGTAGTTATGAAAATAAGCTGCTACAAGTAGGTGATATAATTGTAGAAAAATCAGGAGGCAGCCCCACACAATCGACAGGAAGAGTTTGCCTTATAACGCCTAACCTTATAGAAAAGTTGCAATCGGTTGATTGTTCAAACTTTTGCGCAGCATTCCGTGTGAAAAAAGAGTGGGATGCGGAATACATTTATCTCTACATTCAGCACTTTTATAACATGGGAGCTTTCTTCAATTTTGAGGGCAAAACTTCAGGAATTAAGAACCTACAACTAGAGCAGGCATACCAAGCCATTGAAATAAAGCCAATTTCTATTGCTGAGCAAAAGAAACTGGCCAAAACTATTCGTACTATCGATGGGAAAACGGCTATAAACCGTTCGATAAATCAGAATTTACCGATACTTGACCGTTCATCAAAAGTGGGAGAAGTTCGTCTCGTTGCTTAGTAAGGAATTCGTTTTCTTTTTGAATTACAAACTGTTTGTTATTAAGAGCTGACACTTGCTTTTCCCATAAATCCAAGATTGCATCACTTGGCTTTAGAATTGGAAATTTCAGCACGTCTTCACGAGACACCTCTTTGAATGTTGTTCCAGTGCCTAGTTGTTCTATCTGCTTGATGTGAATGTTTAGATAATAATACAGGTAAGTTGATATGTTTTCCGCTTTGGGAACAAAGCTCTTAAATCCTTGATTGGTACACAACTCAGTCTTAGCAATAGATAACAGACCTATTGGCGCACGGCTTGACATCAATATTGTATTTGGAGGCAATAAATGAGTACTGCAAGAATTATATCCTGCTTGCGAAATATTGCGTTCTCCTTGATATACAAACTTTTGCTTCTGGTCAGATAAATCTTTCGGAGTAATCCAAACAATATCTCCTCCATAATTTTGTTCATTAATAGTAGAAGGGGTTGCACCATTGTAAACATCAGCAATATCCTCTATATTTTTGTTTTCCCAAGATGCAGGAATCTTACGTTTCAACTTCTCATTCCAAACCATTTCACCGCCACTTGACTTATATGGTCTTCCATTCTCATCTGGAAAGTCAAATTGCACAAACCAGTAATCGTAAAGCTGCTTTGCCATTGCTTCTAAATTCTGATTTATCGGTATATAAGAAAAGGAGAGGAAAAGTCCCCTCCTCAATTTTAAACGATGTGTCAGACATTTAAGTCTTTAATCGGCAATCCATAATTGTTTTGATCAAAGATTCCTCGATAGATGAGCTTTAAACCGAGTGTTTGATAATACTTGTAGTTATCACCTTCGGTACAAAGGTATTTGTAACCGTAGCGTGGCATGTACTCCTTGAAGAAGCGAGCCAAATCTTTCAGGCTTTCTTCTTGGTTCTTCTTGAAGTTACTGCGCACAATGATGATAGACCAGTCGGGGAAATTGCCTCTTCCACAACTATACTCCCAGAAGCGGATGTAGCAGTCTAGATCACGTTCACTGATGTTCACACAAAAGCCATTGGCATTTTGCATCACGCTACAACTGTTTCTGTAGCCGAACTTCTCACACAAGTAGAGATTGAAATCTAGAATCAAATCTTCCATAAATAATTGATTTAAAGTGTTAATAAAAAGTGGATTATAAATGAAAGCCTCGCTTGCGCTTAGCCTTTTTCTTTTTCATCAGCCGATTGAACTCGGCTTCTTCTGCGGCAGTGGCATCGTAGGACGAGTTGCCGTTTAGCAAGCCGAGACTGATGCTTGAGCCATCATCGGAATGGGAAACGCTTTGTTGTACATTATCTTCCTTATGTCTGGATTCCTGTTTGGGTGATTCAAACAAGGATGCACAAGCATTCTCTTCCAGTCGGTTGTCGATATTCAAGTAGCTGAACTCTCGGCTAATCTTAGAGCCGGAGAAAGAAAAACCGTTGTACTCAAATTTTACACCCTGTATTTCCCGTGTAGTTCGGCTGACCTTGAATTTCATATCAATGTCTCGGTCGGCAAGTGCATCCTTTAAGTCAGCCCAATTTTGTACTTGGGACAGTTCCTCTTTCAACGCTTTGTATATCTCATGCTTTGCTCGGTCATAAGGGCGCAATCGTTCCTCCTTGATATGGTCTTTACCATTGGCAAAATGCAAGCGATATTTGGCGGTCAACATTTTGCAAACTTTCTCATTCCTGCGAAAGTCATTCTTGTCGCTAATCGTTTTGCCGTCATTGTCCACTCGATTAAAGACGATGTGGCAATGCGGATGTTCACGGTCGATGTGCCGGGCAATGATGTACTGCGTGTTTTCGATTCCCATCAGTTTCATGTAGTCGTGGGCAATTTGCAACATCAGTTCATCATCATATTTCAAGCGTTCGCTATCTTCCGGTGAGAAGTTGAGCGAAGTATGTCCGACAATATTCTTTACCTTATCATTGAGCAGCGATTGTAACTCAAATTGCTCCGCCATCTGTTCGGGTGTACCTTCTACTCCAACTGCTTCCAGCAATTTGGATTTCTCCTCTTTGAGAACATAGCTAACACAGCCACCGAACGATGTCCCTTTAGTCTGTTTACCTATCATCTTTCAAACGTTTTATAAGTAGGTTAATGTGCTGAGCCATTTCCTTGCATCTGTCCGCTACGGCGAAGAAACCGTAGGTGTTTGCCTGTCTTGCCAACTGGTTAAGATTGGTACTTTCGCCAATCAGTTGACGGATGATGTGAATATGCTCTTGCGTGATTCGTTCACGTACCGAACCGTTTTCGATGAGCGAACGGATCACTTCGCTTTGAGTCTGCTTGCTCCGTCTGCAAAGCGCACCAAGCCATGCGTATTGCTGATATGACAGACGGAGTGTTACTGTATATTTCTTTTCCATTTGAATCTGTTTTTAGTGAATAATGTGTGACCATCGGGAGCCGCCTCCTCAGACTTTTTGAGGAGCAAGTGGTCGGGGAATGTAATACACCGACATTAACTTGCTACAGTAAAAAAGTCTCGATTCCTCTCCCTGAGTTCAAAGTCTGAATCCTCGCTTCTTGGGTGGTAAAACCTTCGGTTGTGGAGTGCCTTGTTGTACGCTGATGAGCTTTAAATCGAATGTCTCTATCAGTGTTTTCAAGACAGGATTCTTCCTTATCATTTGTTGAAGAATGGCTTCGTCAGGCTTCACTTTGAGTAGATAATCAGCTATGTCGTAGCCCTCTTTGCGTTCGTCTTCGGTAGCGTTGGCTTCCAGATAATCGAACATTTGTACTTCAATTCCGCAGCTTTTCATCAGGCTGATTTTGCTCTGCCAATAGTCGGTTGCACCTAAATCAGGGAATAATACAACGCTTCTTCCTGCTAAAACGGATAGGCTGTTGACATTGAAGCAACCGTTCTTTCCACCTGATGCTATCCATAGGAATTGCGGCAGATAGTAAGATGCAATAATTGCCGTTTTCTCGCTTTCGACCAGCGCAACTGGACGGTTTTTGTCTTCGGAAAGCAGATGCTCACCGAAGAAGCACTGCTTCAAATTGTAATCATCTTTGTGTAATACGGAGTGCACCCACGTAACATGATTGTATGGTTCTTTTATTCGCTTACCCGTTTTGGAATTGTAAAGCATTATCTTACCAGTTCTGACTTTACTCCGATTGTCCGTTTGCCAGAATACGGTTGCACCATCCCAATACTTGGATGTACCAACCTTGTATCTCTTCATAAGATTCAATGTTTCCGTCTCTCCGAATTGGGCCGATAGAAACTGAAATAACTTGTTCGCAGAATAGCCTCGTAATGATTGGTTGACTATATCCAAATCCATGTAGGAGATGGCTATCGGTTTTACTTCTTTAATAGGTGTATAACTTCCGAAGCTATTCTCTGCAAACTTTTCTTTCTCAGATGGATTCTGCTCAAAGTAATCACGAGGCGTGAAGTGATAACCACATTTCTGCTCATGATCACAACGCCCCACGTATTCTGGGAACTTGATTTGCTTCTCTGTATCAATGTATTTGGAAAAGCATCTTTGGCGGTGACAGTTCGGACAAGTATGTCGAGTGCTGACACCTTTGTAGGGTTCTAATATGAATCTATGTGTACTCATTGTATGTTTCTTTTTTAGTGTGTCACTTTTGTCGTTATTGTCGTTTTCGTTTGGAAAGTGTCAATACCGACAAAAATGTCACGGGTTAGTCTTTGAATATTCTCCATGTTTCTCTTTGCGAAACAATGTCCCGATGTTGTCATTGAGAAAGCGTTGAAACGTGCGCTCCTTCATCCCGTTTTGCTCGGCTATCTGCATAGCTTGGGCGGTTGTAAAGGATGGAGGAAGCAGATTGACTATTGTCTGTTGTTGGCTGTTGAGCGTATTTTCATTGAGGACATTTTGAACGTTCAATGCAGACTCTTTGAAATACTCCGTCAGTTTGATTGCTCGTTCCACTGTCAACAGGTCGATACAGGTCTTATCACATTCTCCGCAAGTCCATCGTGCTAATTGGATAATCAGACAGAAACGGATGATGTATATTTCCAGCTTGCAATAGATACTTACGATGGTGTCGTTTGTTTCCCGGTCGCACAGCTCAGAAAAATGGTGCTGCCACTCGTAAAGCCGTTTCTTGGCATCCTCTGAGAAAAAAAGGATTTGTGGTTCAATCTCTCCATGTTCATTGAGGTGGCACTCTGATTGTATCAGCTTGTCAATGATGGCATTCCACTCTTGCTCTATATCTTCCGGCAGTTCTTTGTCATTCCACCGTGCTTTCTGTTGCAGATTCGGCATTACAAACAGGATGCGGTCGATAAACCCGTTGCTGGAACGTTCACCTTTAGCCAACTCATTCAAGATTTTATTTTGGATAGTCCCAATAACCGATATGTACGGACGCTTGATGAAGATGGAACTCTTGGCGTTCTTGCGGTCGGACATGGTGGTCTTTGCACTGAATACTGAGAGCCAAAACTGTTCCTCCGAACCGTTGTTATAGCGGTTGAAATTCTTGAACCAAGCGGATAATTCATCAGCCCACAAGCATAACCCACGTTTGTTTTGAGCATGAATGAGGCTCAATCCTTCGGGCGTTACATCCGAAACCAAGAAGCGTTTGCGGATAGGCTCTTGTGGAAATTGCTCACTACCGCTTTCCGCACGTTCCTTGCGGCTCATGCTCATCAGCTCATCGTACTTTGCAAGTGCCTTTTCAAATTCCTGATTCTGTCGGTAGTCATAATCAAGAAACGGCTTCATCGCAAAGCTGAGCGGATGGCTTTTGTTTGCTCCCGGTCGTCCAATTAATGCTATATATAGGATAGGGCTTTCCACCCAGCCTTGCTTGATTTGGACAAGATGCGTGTTGCCAATGCCGACTGCTAGTGCCGTAAGGATAGCTGCGGCAATGTAGTCGGTTGGGTAGTTATGGCATTCGTGTACCTCGCTGATGATACGTTGGATTCTTGTAGGGAATATGCTAACAGGGAAATCAGTACCCGTTAGTCGCATACTTAAATCAACCGCTTCGTCAATGATGGATGCCGGATTAATAGAATATGTATCCATAGCCACACCTATTAAAGTTTCACGGATGATTTGGGCTTATGACGGATGCCGCCTTGCATATTGGCAAGCATCTCTTCGTATGTTTGCTCGGAAGTTTTTCTTCGACCATTCTCAATCCATGCTAGAAGTTCGTCTTCGTAGAAATAGAGTTTTTTTCCTTTCTTATAGGCAGGAAGCAGCCCTTTGCGTACCAATGTATAAATGGTAGGCTTGGCTTTTCTGATAATACGGCAAGCATCCTCAATTTCAACCAACACGTGTTTGTCTGATGCGGGCGGTTGAAGTTCCGATACCATTCTTTTCAACTCGATGACTTGTTCGGTCAGATAACCTACCGCTTCGGGCAGCTTATCAAATGTTACTGTTTCTTTTTGCATACGCCAATCGTTTTTAATTGTTCGATGGCAAAGGAAACAGGTGTTTCAATGGTGGAATTATTCACCAAAATATAACTGATGAATAACTTTTTGATGTAGTTGGTAGAATAATTGCGAAGATTTCGCTATGTTTACAATGTATTAGTTCTTTGATAGACTGAGGAAGGCTTTGGAGACTAGATTATGCTAAAACCTAAAGCGAGCAATCGCACCAAGTCATTGGTAAAATGGGGCGGATATAGTTTTGAAGTATGGCAGAATGGAGACAAGAACATCTCATATAGTTCGTTCATTATTTCCGATTGTCGATACATGGAAGATTCGTATCTACTTCATTAATTTGTGTCCATTTTTTAGGCACGTGAAAATAGAGAGTACAATGGAAGACAATGTCTAAGCATATTTTAGTTAGGTCATATTGATTTTAGGCACGTGGCAATATTGCCCGAACTAAAATTAAATGCTTATGGCTAAAAAAAAGAAGAAGCCTTCAAAGAGAGGGAAGAAGGCTTACAAAATTTCCCTCCATTGTTCTCCAATGATTGTAACACAGGAGAAGAAGATAAAAAAATTGGCAAAATGGATTAAAGCCATTGCTGAATTTATAAAGGCATTGATTCAATTATCGAATGTAATGAAGCCTTTGATTGAATGGTGCAAATCTTTTTTTGAATTGTTATAATCAGCTCTCTAATTTCTTTTTTTGATGATAACAAACGAAAAATATTTACTATATATACTGGGTGTTAATAAGGGACAGTTGGATTACTTATTGGCACACATAGAAGATTACTATTATTCTTTTGAAAGAGTAAAATTTAATAAGTTTACTGACAAACCAAAGAAGAATAGTAATGGAGAAATTGCCACTAGACAAATAAACTCGTCTAGAGGAAAACTAAAAGAGGTTCAAACGCGCCTTTACGATTTTATGTCAAAGCAAGTTAAAATTCCTCAATATGTTTATGGTGGTATTCGGGGGAAAAATAATGTGCGTAATGCTCGTCTTCATCAAGGAAATAAATATATATTTACGACAGACTTGAAGTCATTTTTTCCATCTATTTCTCATAAGCAAGTTTTTCAAATGTTTCTTCGAGAGGGTTGTACGCCTGCTATAGCAAGAATATTAACTAAACTAACTACTCATAAATATCAAGTTCCGCAAGGTGTTCCAACCTCAACTTTAATTGCTAATTTGGTATTTAAACCCATAGGTACGGAAATTGACCAGTTAGCAAAGGAGCATCATATTAAATTTTCAATGTTTGTTGATGATATAACTTTGTCATCTAAAGTTGATTTTAAAAATCTAGTACCTCAGTTCCTTGCAATCATTAAAAAGTCAGGATTCAGAATCAGTCACAAAAAGACACATTATCAAACTAAAAATCCTATTATAACAGGTGTAATATGCCAAAATAACCGACTTCTTGCTCCTTTGGGTTATAAAAAAAAGATAGCAATACTATCCAAGCAGCTCTCAACGCACGAATTTATAAAGAATAAGCTACAAGGAATAAAAGCGTATTTGTCAATAATTGAAAAATCAAGTTCGCTTTGACTATTTATGTTGTCATTATATGTGGTGATTTTATGCAATTCTCCTATCTAATTTAATCTTGCATACGGATTCCGTATGCGACATCTTACGCTCAATGGTAGATATTTCTGAATCACGGAGGGTATGAGCAAATACCCTTTTGATAAATGTGGCTGTCTGCAAACGTGGCTTGCCAAATGCCTTACCTATATTCCAACCAAAGTGCATGATGTCAATGGTTTTTAATTGGGCATCAACCTTTATTTGCTCGACTTTGGGCATAGTATCTGATAAGTAATATTCTGTAATATATCCACATAGACGATTGAGGTCAGTTTCGCTAAGGTAGAGAACCAAGTTTTGTTTCGTATATGCGAGAACCTTATCTAATTTTTCTTGCGATGCTCGTTCCTTCTCAGCCATAGCGTTGGCACGGAATATCTCGTATTCTGATGGCTGATTGGATTCTGCGATGGGTATATTATTGATGGTAGAAGGTGTGGCTTCTTCCTTTGGAAGTTCTGTCACATCTTCATTGAGTTCAGAACACGAAGGGGTAGAAACTTCTTCTGTTGTGTCAGATTTAATTTCAATTTCAGGTTCAGAAATGATGGATTTTGAAATAATGGTACTTTCGGCAAGTTTCGAATGTTTCACTAGAGCTTCTACCACCACAGCCTTATTACGGTAGCCCTCAAATCTCAAAATGCATCTTTCTATTGTTGGGGAAAGGAGTTGTCTGAATGCCATTTGTAGATTGAGGTAGATAGCTCCTATGACAATAGAGCATACTATAAGAATAAGGTAGCTGCTGAACTCGTCCCAACCATAGTGAAGTACGGTCTGACGGGCTAAAACACTAATGATAATGATTGTACCAAAAACAATCAGATGCAATGTTATCTGTTCTATCTTTTTCTGCTCCATAGTGAGTTGTATTAATCGTTTGTGTGCAAATATATAGGATTAATTTTTGAGAAAATCCATAGTTTTGCTTGTCAATGGGCTTTTGACGATATATTTCATCACTTTTCATCATGTTACATGCTTAATAATAAGCGTATTGCAAATTTCTTGTTTTTAGATGAAAATAGTTGGTGCAACAAACTTGTGTATCTCAAAAATAAAAATTATCTGCATCATTTGGGATAAACAATGCAGATAATCAATAGGGTATAGAGGTATAGTTTATTAGCAATACAATGTATGGTTTGTACCTTTGTTGAGATATAACAGGATGTTGTAATCTTGATTATGAGTAACTTTGTTTATTAACCATCTCCTGAATGCTGCAGAATGTCCAGTGTCTATTTGATAGGATAGAGCTATAATCATGTTGAGATTATATACATCGGCACTATTCCTATTTTCCAACTTTATACATTGGCAGATGTCATACTTCTTTAAGACATTGGCTTTCAATATTGCTTTTAAACGGGAATTGATTGATCCAACTGTTGTATAGAATAAGTCGGCAATCTCCCAAACGGTCATCCATACTTCTCCATCAGAAATATGGATACCATGTCCGTTGTTTGTTATGATTCCTCGTTTCATAGCTGTAATTTATTTCAGTGAAATCTTATTGGCTGTCTCTCGTTTCTTTACATTGACCAAATCTGCGTAGATTTGAGTAGTGGAAACGTTCTTGTGGGTTAGCATCTTTGAGACAGTGTAAATATCTGTGCCTAAAGAGATTTGGATAACTGCGTAGGAGTGACGAAATCCGTGGAAGGTTATCGGCTTCGTTATTCCTGCCTTTTTGAGCCAGTTCTTCAGCGGATAATTAATCATACTTCGTTTCAACCCTTTGAATACCTTACCTGTGTCGGGCATACCGCATAGTTCATAGGCTTCGTAGCTGATGGGGAGTGTCGCTTCCGTTTGGGTTTTCTGAGTTCTGATACGCAAGCAATAGCCTTGGTCGGGAGCAATGGCAAAATCTTCCCATTGAAGATTGAGAATATCGCTGATGCGTAAACCTGTCAGACAAGCAAACAATGAGGCGGCTTTCAGAACGGGGATGTCGCAAGGAGTGGCGGCAAGTTGTTTCACTTCGTCCAGTGTCAGGTATTCTTTCTTCACATCTTGTGGTTCAATCTTGTCAAGATAGTCATTGATGTTTTCTCGAAGCCATTTGTCTCGGTAAGTAATCTTCAACAATCCTCTGAAAGTAGAGTAGTAGCCGGATGCCGAATTGAGAGATATGGGACGATTGCTGTGTTTGAGCTGCTTGGCATTCAACAGGTACTCACGGAACTTCTTACATAAATCCACATTCACTTCGCCGAAGGTACATTGCCCTTTGACGAAGTTGTAGAAATGCTGATAGACAAACATCCATTTCTGGTCTTTGCTTCGGCACATCTTTTTGAAGTAGGCGAGAAAGTCGGCTTTCTGTTTGGTCTTGTCTAAGAAACCGAACTCTTCATTGATGAGCGATTGCACTCTGATACAACGGATAGCCTCTGCCTTGTTTAGCATATCGTTGTTGAATTCCCGTTCCATTTCATTTTTAGGATGGGCATAGATGTAGATGCCGAGATATTCCCGACGGCTCATCTGCATGGTTTCGGGGTTACGAACTGCCGGATAATAATCCAGATACAAGGAGATGCGATTATTCCGAATCGCTCTCTGACGAACTGTTACTTTTGTACACGTGTGTGTCATACTGTTTAATATTTAGAGTTTTACATTTGTTTGGTGCAAAGGAATAAGGTGATTCAATGGTGAGAACATTCATCGATAAATAACTTATTCAATTTTTGGGGCTGCAAGTAGCTTATCCAATTCAGGTTTGGAGATAAGCGTGTATTTGCCCTTCTTGACCTTTGGGATATTATGATATTTCGCATAATGATAGAGTTGGTCACGGGTAAGATTGAACTTCTCCATAGCTTCGGCTACCGTATAATACTGAGGTTCTTCGGGTACTTCCACTCCTTTGGCTATATCGACATGTTTCTTGGAATAATACACCATGATACCTTCTTTCTTCTTTGGAATGGCATTCTTAGAAACGAAAGTGTAGATAGCGGATAAGGTCATGCCGAATTTTTCCTGCATTTCTTGTGTACTATACCATTCATTGATGTCTGGACTCGGGGCTTTCTTGGCAAAGTAAGTGTCCATGTGCTTCTTGCTCCAGTAGGTCTTGCCACGATTGAAAGTGCGAGGAATGTTGTTCTTCTTGGCTACCGCAAATATCCATGATTCATTTACATGATATTTCTCTTTGACTTCGGCTGTGGTGTAGAAATCGGTGATAGGAATAGTGTCCTTCGGATGTCGTTGTTCATAAGGACGAGCTTCTACCATCCGGTCAATATCTTTTTTACGGATAAAAGACAACCTGCTACTGATGCGGAATGCTTGCAGCTTTCCGGCATATACCATTTTATATACGGCTTGTTTACTCAGCCCTAATAAAGTCGCAGCTTCTTTGAACGATAGATATTCTTTATCCTTGAAATCGGATATGGGTTGTTCACTGATGATCGTTTGGACTTTGGTTTCTACTTCTTGTATTCTCTTCTGCCGTACCGTTTCTTTGTATGCAAGATTATTGCACCGATGAGAACAGAAGCGTGTTGTTAGCTTTTGGGCATAAAATGTTGTGCCACACCACTCGCATACCTTTTTGATTTTCATTTTACTTGTTGCCATATTCGTTACTTTTTAGAGGTTTATTTCTCTTGTTATTTCTCCATTTTGTTCAACTATCGTCAATCATAGTCAACCACAGTCAACTTTCTCCACGACCTTTCCGACCTAAAATCGGAGAGTAACAAGCGAGTAACAAATACGGTACAAAAATGAGCTGAAAAAGCCCTATAAACGATAACCATCGCTTATAAGGCTAAAAAGAAAGGCGCTCAAAATGAACGCCTTAATAATCATTGATGATATATGCTAATCGCTGGTAATCACTACCTACTTACCGATGCAGCATACATAGCTGCTTGAATGATAGATTATTGCAAATTAATTGGTAGAAAAGTTGTTTTTGAGCCTCCTAGACTTGTTTTTAAGGCTGTATTACACTTTTTTCCCAATGAATCAGAACTATGAGGAAGTATTGCATCCTCAATGAAGTTCACCTGTTTCCTATCGGTTACAAAGGTACAAAATTTAGGGACGTTTTCGCCGATAATGTCAACTAAGTGCAAGATATTTTCACGGATATTGTATGCTGACCAAAAGAGAAATATTCAGTTGAAGCCTTTTTTCTTTTCTTCCCCTCTGTTTGACTTGACTTTATTGCCCGTGTATATAATAACGGTCATTAAAGTCAAGTTGAGAGTGGAGTTATATCTTTTTCTTTTGGCAAGCAAAAATTCTGTTATTGGAAATTTTCGAATAACTGAAAGTGTTAAGCCACAACATATCATATAATATGCAAACAGGCGTATTTTTGTTTACTATATGATATATTGAGGCTTTAAAGCGTATTGCTGATTAGCTTACGCATTTCACAAGACAAGGTACTTACCTGAATCAAAACCATTGGCGATATGTTCGTTTTCAAAAACATATCCCATTTGATTGCACACGACCTTCGTACCGTCTATTTCAGCATCAATATTGGTGTGGGAATGTCCGTAAATCCACGCATCAATGCGATTGTCAGCTATAAGCTGGTTCAAATCGGTAGCAAATGCACTATTCAACACTGAACCTTTATGGTAAGGTGCAACGACCTCCAATGTGGGAAGATGATGCGTTATTACCACAATGTGTTTGGCGGTGGTTTCCACCAGACTTTGTTTGATGAAATCCAAACAGAAGCTGTGCATCTGATTAAACTCCTCTGTTTGGAGCAATTTGCCATTATACATTATCTGCCGAAAGTCGTTCATGCCTTTCCACACAAAATACTCGTCAGGTGGAGGTATTTGAGACCACAAAGTGCTAATGATAAAGTCGGTGTCATCTATCCGCAGTACTTGATTCTGATAATATCCTACATTGTTCTTGAACAACCATTTCCATTGCAATCCCTTGTCCATCACATCACAATAATTGTAATACTCATGGTTTCCTGGCACAATGAGCACTTGCCGATAATTTGCAGATGCCCATTTCCAAAAATTGCTCAAAGGTGCAACCTTGTTTTTCAAATAGAATATATCTCCGGCAAGAACTAGAACATCACCCGTTACAGGCAATTCATTATGCTTCAACCACCTGCTGTTGTCACTGAACTCCAAATGCAGGTCGCTCATATATTGTATCTTCATAATCTTTTGTTTATTAATATTTTGTATAAATCAGTTCATAATTCTTTGAATTCGATTCATTGCCAATAATACCCTCCAAGAAAGAAAATTTATTATACAGGAATTGATAGTGTTCAAGTTCTTCTTCCTCAAAGTCTATGTTCTCATAGCAGTTGTCTATCTCCTTGTTGATTTTATCGTACAAATCGATGGTCGTTTTGGTTATTCGTACTTCCAATTTGGCAATATCTTCTTTATTCTTTGCAATAGCCTTTTTACAATGTTTGATTTCTTCTTTGTAAAAGCATAAAACCTCCTCAAGTAGGACATTTGTAAGCACACTTGGAGATGGACTATATGGAAGCACAGTCAATTCCCGGCTTGGGGTAGTAGAAAGATAAAACAATTTACACCTCAAGGGCTTTGCAACCTGTTTGTTATACTCATCTATTTCGCAAATGACTTCCATAAAATCTTCTTTAGAAAGACTTTGATATTCTTCATGAGACGGATACTCTTTGTTTTTCAACAAAGGCATTTCTTTGTGTCTTAAATAGACCGTTGTATATTCACTCATACCTAAACCTCCTTTTTTATTTCTTATGAAATTGCTCTACTTGTTTTTCAATCCTCCTTTTTACCTGTTCAAATGATACGGGTATAAAGTTGTTGTTATCAACTCCTACATCATATTGTGTTGGATAGAGATACTGAAGCCGAGCTGCGTCTATTCCAGTGTTATTCTTTCTTGTGTGAACATGTCCGAAAAGTTGCCACACATCTTTGTATCCTCCATCAAAGCATAGAAAGGGATAATGATTCAAATATATCCTCTGCTTACCGACCTCTATGTGCATCTGCATAGCCATATATTCAAATCTGGCAATGTAGCCTTGGCGTATATTCTTCAAATCATGGTTGCCCATAATCAGATATATCTTACCGTTCAACCTGTCAAGGATTTTAGTCCATTCGGCTGAACCGCCAAGACAGAAATCGCCCAAATGAAAAACGATATCATCCTGACCGACTGTATCATTCCAATTGGAGATTATAGTCTCATTCATCATTTCCACATCCTTAAACGGTCTGTTGCAGAAACGAATGATATTCCCATGATAAAAATGGGTGTCAGATGTAAAGAACACTTTGCTGCCATCAAATTTATAGTTCATTTCTTCTCGATTTATGTGCATCACTGCACGTTAATAATCTGGTTACCCACAGCCCATCAGACGGAAATGGCAGAAGAGCATCATAAAGGCGACTGTCACAAATGGGCATAAAAAACAATAGTTGGAAAGTTTGGTAAGGACTCTCCAACTATTCAGTTTCTATTCTCTCAAAGTACGATAATGTACTTGCTATGTTCGTTGGAAAGTGTTTGTTATACGAGGTTCAATGCGTGAAACATGAACACTCGACACAGATTCAGCGCGTTTATTACTCTGAATTGCGGTTGTTATAGATAATATGTTCATTTTGTTTCTTTGCGTTGTTATTCTTTATATTAGATTACAAAGGTACGATAAATTAGGCGAACCACAATGAATTTTGCCGTTAAAGTTGTAGCTTTTGAACTTATGCTAATCAGTTGGACGATAATATTCTGTGGCTGGCGAAAGAATATGGGATCAGAAATATCTCCCAAAAACGATAATTTAACTATCCGACTGGAAACGACCATAAAAGCGGCTATATGTGAATTATCCCAATATAGAGGGGCGGGAAAACCAACATGGCTGATAATCGGTCTATGTATCCATTCTGTCCCCGAAACACACTCTGTCTCATTTCAAATCAAATATAACAGACTATTTGCTTGGCGGTATCCACAAAATTGTTTATTTTTGCACATAAATGTAGATATGAATTCAATGGAAAAGAAAGAGTATAGGAATCGCATTCGGATCATTTTAGCCGAGAAGATGATTACAAATACCTATTTGGCAGAACAGCTTGGCGTGTCGAAAATGACAATAAGTCGCTGGTGTACCAATACTACACAGCCAAGTGCACCGCAATTAATTGAGATTTCACGGATATTGCAGTGTGATTTGAAGGATTTATATGAAGTAGTGGAGTAGTAAAAATGGCAACAGTAAAAAAAG
Organism: Parabacteroides sp. AF21-43; assembly: GCF_003635435.1. Taxonomy (NCBI): domain Bacteria; kingdom Pseudomonadati; phylum Bacteroidota; class Bacteroidia; order Bacteroidales; family Tannerellaceae; genus Parabacteroides; species Parabacteroides sp. AF21-43. The sequence continues at coordinate 310,761 of NZ_QTMG01000001.1, forward strand.
ATATTACAGAAGTTTCTGAAAAAATTACCGAAGTAAAGAAGATTGTTAAGAAGCGGGCTGAACAACTCAAAGAAAAAGAGCTGTTACAGACACCTATATCAGAAGGTGTCCCTTGGAAGGATTTGAAGTTTTCTCATCCTGGAAGGACAGTACGTATAGGGACTGTTTTTAGTGGAATAGGAGCCATAGAACATGCTTTCCAAAGACTTGGATTAAAACATCAAATAATGTTTGCAGGTGATATTGAACCGAAATGCAAACAAAGTTACTTCGCGAATTATAATATTAATGAAGAAGATTGGTTTGATGACATCCGTAATTTTGATGCAAGGAAGTATTTGCATCAAGTTGATTTTATCATAGGGGGAGCTCCGTGTCAAGCGTTTTCAATGGTTGGCCATAGATTGGGCTTTGAAGACGCGCGAGGTACTTTATTTTATGAATTTGCAAGAGTCGTAAAAGAAACTCAACCTAAAGTTTTTCTCTTTGAAAACGTAAGAGGGCTATTAAATCATGACAAAGGACGAACTTGGCAAATTATACATGACATCTTTGAAGAGTTGGGATATGATGTGAAATTTCATGTGCTGAATAGTTGTGATTATGGTATCCCTCAACATAGAGAGCGAGTGTATTGTCTTGGTTTTAGACAGAAAACTAAATTTGAATATCCTGCTCCAGTGTCTCTTGAATACAAAATGTATGATTTTTTGGAGGATTATATTGATACCAAATACTTTCTAAAAGAAAAAGGTGTCAAATTTGTGACCAGCCATAAGAATCGAGATAAAAGTTACACTCAGATCAATGGTGATATACAATTGTGCCAAAAGCGTAATCAACAATTCAATTGGCACGGTGACTTTGTTTTTCATCCGGATTCAGAATTGACACCAACAGATGAAGCGTTTGACGAGTTCGTTTTTGATGTAAAGGATGTAGAAGAAAAATATTATCTTTCAGATAAAGTTGCAAAATACGTGCTTGCTGGGGGGACAAAGAATTTTAAAACATCAACAAAAACAGATTTGGATATTGCTCGTCCTCTTTTGCAATCTATGCATAAAATGCACAGGGCTGGCGTTGATAATTACGTTACGCATAAGGGACGGATCCGAAAACTTACACCAAGGGAATGTTTGCGTTTGATGGGGTTTAAAGATTCCTTTAAAATAGTCGTTTCTGATACTGCTATGTACCAACAGGCAGGCAATAGTATTGTTGTAGATGTGTTAATCGCAATATTAAAGCAAATGGATATAACTCAATATGGAACAGATTTATAAAAACAAAATGCAAGCAGTTGGTTATGACCAGCATGTCTGTGACATTTTCCTAGATTGGGAAAATGTTAAGGATGAATTGTTAGTTCCTGAACGGAAAAGAGGAAGCGGAAACGGAACAATTCACGTTTTTTTAGGGGCGGCGGATGAAGAACTCCGTAAAGAGTTCCCTCAGTATTATGCTTCCGTGCAAAACGAGATAGATGCCACTAATGGGGCAATCGAAATAACGCACTATTTTTTAAAAAGTAATATCATAAGTATGCTGGGATATGTATGCCAATACAATCATGAACATCATTATGATATTGCTGCCCAAGTTGAAGAAATTTTAAATTTCATCGCGCAATCAACTGCTACAGAAGGAATGATTTCTACGAAATCATTATTCAAATTATCAACTGGAGCAACAAAATTGCGACCATATTTTAAACAATTCGAAAGTAATGGGGTGTTTGCTAAAATAATTAGGAAAATACTTCTTCCCAACTCTGCATATAAAATTTCGTTGTATAAGAACAACAATAATGAGTATGCTGCATTTTGGTTGATAGGTTTTGATAATATATCTGATTTTGAGGTGGATTCAAATATTGAATATTTAGCATCCTCAGATAATATAGAACCAACGTGCCGCCAAATTATTTATTATGGTGCTCCTGGTACAGGCAAATCCCATAAAATAAAGGCGCAACTTGAAGGTGTTTCTAAAGAAAACATATTCAGGATCACATTCCATCCGGACAGCGACTACTCTACCTTTGTCGGAGCATACAAACCGACAAGAGGGAAACGTCCTTTGTATGGTCTGTTCGGAAAAGATACAGTCAGGATGAAAGATGGAGAAGACTTGTTTGAGGATATGATAACCTACAAATTCATTCCTCAGTCATTCCTTAATGCCTATATCCGTGCGTATCAGACAGACGAGAATGTCTATCTGATAATAGAAGAAATCAATAGGGGTAATTGTGCCCAAATATTCGGCGACTTGTTCCAACTCCTTGACAGGGATGAAAACGGTATATCAGAATATACAATCAAGGCTGATGCTGATTTGAAATCTTTCTTAGAAGAGGAGCTTGGCGAAGACAATCCGGGCATAAAAGATGGAGAACTTTGTTTGCCATCAAATCTCTATATCTATGCAACCATGAATACTTCCGACCAATCTCTATTTCCGATAGACAGCGCATTCAAACGTCGTTGGGATTGGGAGTATGAACCTATCAAGTATAAAAATACTGATTGGAAAATTGTCATTGACAATACAGAATATTCATGGACTTCATTCCAAAGAAAAGTCAATGACAAAATCTTGAGTGCAACCAGTTCTGAAGATAAGATGTTGGGCGATTATTTCGTAAATCCATCAGATGGAGTAATTACTGATAAAATTTTATTGAACAAGATATTATTCTATCTGTGGAATGATGTCTGTAAGGATGGAGAGGGGGATATATTCAAAATTAGCGAAACGGAAGAAGTTTCGTTCTCTGAATTGTACGGTAATGGAGGCAAACCGAAACTTATTTCCATGATGGATTATCTCAACATTTTCAAATTCGATAACAACGAAGATGGTATTGATGATAGCGATGACACCGAAATAGAAGCTGGCAATATGGGGAAAGATATGACTCGGTATGCAATAAATGGTGTTGGTAAATATGCAAAGAAAAATTTAGCAGCTGAACTGGTAAAATTGTATATCACACAGAATCCCACTTTGTCCGCTTCAGAAGTAGTTGGAAACTGGAAGTCTTTAGGAAAATTTGTTTCTCATTTTATAGAGACGCAGGAAGAATATAATACTCGAACAGATAAAGAGCCAAGAGTTAGAGTCCTTATGTGCGGTAATGAGAGTATTTATGTTTCCACCAATGGATGGGGAGGACAAGGTATTATGGATAGTCTAATAAGTGCTATTCCTGAGAGTTGGAATCTGAAAGTAGAAAAACTACAATAATCTATCTATGCTGCTGTTTATTGAAGGATACCCATATAGTCTGAATGACATAGTCAAGGATAATCTGACGGTAAGAGACATACTCAAGGATGTCGTGTCTATTCCTGTAAAGGAGGACAAATATTCATTTGGGTATGTCGGGTATTGCTATAGCAAGGCAGCAAAAGATGTTGTATTCTTCCTGCCCAAAGTAGTATTGACTGGTGAGATAAACAAGGAGAGTGGGGATGATACGATATTCGGTGCTTCACCCCAGGAAATAATAGACTTTGAGTCCGATACGGTAAAAGCCAAATTTACTGAAGAAGGCTGTAAGGAATACAAGGAGTTTCTGTCCACTCTTTCGATTTGGATATACCGGACAATAAGTGTATATAGACAGACCCACAACGACAATATACTTGAAAGCAAGGAATATCTGTCCGAGAGTAGAGGCAAGAAACAGAAACACAATACACTGCTTGATGTAATAATAGCACTGAGAGATTTCAACAGAAACAATCAAGACTATTTTACATTCGTGGTCAAGAACGTTCATTCCGGTTATAACAAAATCAATTGGAACAAGACCATGGCTTTATCGCAAGCCATCATACAAAGTGGAAGTCCTGTTTACATCGAGCCTGTCAACAGGAAGAAAATGGTGAATTTTGACGAAGAGCTGCTTGTCATATATTTCTCCATTTTGAATTACATCCGAGAGACACATGGTTTCTCTTTTGAAATCAATATCCAGTATCTTCTTATCAGCTGCGAGAAGTTGAAGAAGTCCTATATAGGCAGGAATTTGGGATGCCGAAGACTAAAACAAATCAAGTATAAGTATTTCTCTGACAAGGCTCTCAGAATATGGGATTTGTGCTATGCATTCTTTGACAGGGAGTATAAGATTGCGATGAACAGGCAGGCGGAGGACTATCTGCTGGCGAAAGATTTCGAGCACATCTTTGAAGTCATGATTGACACTTTGGTAAGTGGCAATGACAAGCAAAATCTGCCGAAGGAACTTACCGAGCAAAGAGACGGAAAACTGGTTGACCATATGTTTATTGGGCAAGGCCTGATTGAACAATCTGACATGGTTTCCGAACTTACCTATTATATCGGAGATAGTAAGTATTACAAGCGTTCCAAGAATGACAAGACACAGCTCGGCGACAAATCAATATACAAACAATATACATACGCCAGAAATGTCATTCAGTGGAATATGAATTTATTTTTGGATGGTGACGGAAACGGAGAACATCCTCAGTTAAGAGATTCATTGACTGAAGGATATAATCCCATCCCCAATTTCTTTATCAGTGCCCGTATTCCCAATAAGAAGACAGGCAGCAGTAAATTCCTGTCCTTTGATGACAGAGAATTGAAAGTACAGGAGGGTGGAGTGCAACTTAACCGCCAGTTTGAGAACCGTTTGTTTGACAGGGATACACTGTTGCTGTGTCACTATGATGTAAACTTCCTGTACATTGTATCGTTGTATGGTCGCAACAATAAGAGTGCGCAAGCGGCATGGCGAGAATATGTCCGAAAAGAATTCAGGAATAAGATTCAAGGCACTCTCAACCAACTGTATACTTTTCGTGTCATCCAGCCACGTAAAGGAATGGATTGCTATCAGTTCTTGAAAGAAAACTTCAGTCAGCTAAACGGAAAGCTTTATCGTTCTATGTCGAATAAGAACTACTTGGTTCTTGCTTTGATGAAAGATGATGAAGAAAGCAAGGGACTTTGGAAACGGCTAAAGGTTAGGGATGCTGTTATAAAAGATGAAATTGCAGAGAATGAATCTATAATACAAAACATGCAACCCCATTTCTATGTGAGTGAAGCATTTGAACTTACTACGGAATTGCAGATAGAAGATATTCCTAATGTAGGCACATTGGAACAATTGCCACAGCAATCAAAGAAATCTGGAGTATTGATGGTAATGATGGAAAATTATGAAATGAAAAGTTCCAAGTTCCTTCCTACCGGGAAGATTGCTATTGGTATCAAATATACAAGAGACAGTATAGAAATTGTAGAAAATCTTCAATCTATAGGATATGTACTATTCCACACGCGTAAGGATATGGGTCAGCATCTGTTTCCAGCAACGAATATCCGTCTTGTAAAATCTGCAGAGGAAGTGCCTACAAATATCTACAAAAATGTCTCTACTACAGAGATATACGTCTTAGTTGCTTTTGATAATTTAAGCGAGTTGGATACTTCATCTATCCATTCAGTGAATAAAGCATATACTCCAACAACAAGGTATGATGCTCAATATACGGAAATAAATGAAATTTTAACTATCAAATAACATAGATATGGTAATTAGGCAAATACAAGTTAAGAACTTTCGTTTGTTGAAAGAGTTCACGATGGAAATGGAGAATGAGCTTTCTCTTGTCATAGGGAAAAACAATGTCGGGAAGACCTCGTTACTTGTGATACTTGACAAATTCTTGAATCAAGGAGACCGCAAAGGATTTCAATACAATGACTTCAATTTGGATTTTCGTTGCCAATTGAAAGATTTGATAGAAAAGGAGGTAGTTGATGATACAAAATATAAAGAGATTGGTATTCAGTTAAGGCTTTTAATTGAGTATGATGACCATGATGATTTGGAATATATTAGTCCAATCCTTATGGACTTGGATGCTGACAATAATTTCTTGGGATTGGGCTTTGATTACATCCTCACTTATGACATGTATGTCAATTTGAAGAATGCCTACCAGAAGTTTGTTGAACACGAAAAGAGTAAAGAAGAGAAATCACGTGAGAATGGAGGAGAATATACAGCAAAAACTCTTGATGATTTTTTGAATTCAAAACAATCAAACTATTTTGTAACTATTCGTAAATCTATTTTGATAAACAAAACAGACGGAACCTTTATAGAGGAACAATATATTAATTTGAAAGATGCTACTAACTTTAGGTTATGTGATGTCATCAATTTCCAATATATCAATGCTAAAAGAAATGTTGATAACAAGGATGTAGATAAAACTTTGTCATCTCAGACTTCCGAATTATATAAAATTCAAGAAGCGGCAGATGAACAACAGGATGCCATTGAAAAGTTTCAAGATAGTTTAAAAGATACTGATAAGGTCCTATCTTCTATTTATGACAATATGTTTTCAGATATAGTTGATAAAGTCAGAAGATTCGGAGGCATGTCAAAAAACGAAACGGTCATTAAGGTTGTATCATCTTTACAACATCGAGAGATGTTGAAAGGAAATACTACAGTGGTTTATCAACAGGAAGACAAAGAACTTCCAGAAAACTATAATGGACTTGGGTATATGAACCTTATTTCGATGATTTTTGATATTGATTTGATAATAAAGAGAATGCAAAGAAATAAGGAACGAAAGCCTGCGGATATCAATCTATTGTTTATAGAGGAGCCGGAAGCACATACACATCCACAAATGCAATATGTATTTATTAAGAATATCAAAAATCTTTTGCTTCAAGGAATACAACACAAAAATGGCATAAAGCGAAAGCTACAATACATCATAAGTTCTCATTCTTCTCATATCGTATCTGATTGTGATTTCGATGATATTAAGTATTTGACACACCCTATTTGCGATGGAAGTGTTGAAAGAAATGCAGTCATAGCAAAAAACTTAAAAGTGCTTCAAAATGAATACGACGATGACCATAAACACTATTTTGCCTTTCTAAAACAATATCTGACGCTGAATAGGAGTGAATTATTCTTTGCGGATAAGGCGATCTTTATTGAAGGCGATACGGAAAGAATGCTACTTCCTGCTATGATGAAAAAAATAGACCAAGAATGCGAGTTGGAAGGTAATGAAGAATTTCTCATGTCGCAGAACATTTCTATTGTCGAAGTTGGAGCATATTCTCATATATTTGAGAAATTCTTGAGATTTATTGGATTGAGAAAATGTCTAGTTATAACAGATATTGACTGTTGCAAGCCTGTGACAAAAAGAGACAAGAACGGAAAAGAAAGGAAATATATTGAAAAAACGAAATATGATGCAACGGATGACTCGCTAGTTACTTCTAATGCGTCTATCAAATACTTTTTGAATAACACTCAAAAAGTCAAGGATATTCTTGCAATGCACCCCGCCATTCTATCATGGAACTTTGAGAATAAAAAGTGGGAAACAGATGAAAAAGGATATTTAAGACTTGCATTCCAATATGGTAAGAAAACATATCAACCACGTAGTTTTGAAGATGCCTTCTTTAGTGAAAACGAAAAGTTCATTACTGAAAATACCTTTTCTTCACTACAATCAAATAGCTTAGAGCAATTTAAAAGCGATAAAGATGCTTATGAATTAGCAAACAATGGCGTGAGTGGAAAGTCATCCCTTGCTATTGAAATATTGCTCAACAGCAAAAAGGAAGGTGCTTGCGATTTTTCAAATTGGAAGATTCCTACATATATAAAAGAAGGACTATTATGGCTAAGGAAAAATTAAAAGATGAATTACAAAATATAACTGAGCAAATAACTAAAGGTCATCACTTCTTATTAAGTGGTGGTGCAGGTAGTGGTAAGACTTATACACTTGTGCAAGTTGTCAAGTGGATTATTGAACATTATCCATCATCGCAAGTGGCCTGTATTACATATACAAATGCGGCCGTTAAAGAAATAGCTGAACGGGTGAATCATGATAATCTCGTAGTTTCTACAATACATGACTTCCTTTGGGATAATATTAAAAATTATCAAAAAGAATTATCCAAAACCGTTATTAGACTACTGAATATGCCAGATTCCGGATTGCATATTTCTGGTCTAAATGAAGTCCCGGTGGATTATTTTTGTAATAGAGATAAACCTGTCACCATAAGTTACCAAGAGCATACCAATCTTAAGGAAGGAATTTTGTCTCATGATGAAGTGATAGCTGTTGCCTATGAAATGTTTAAAGGATACAAGAAACTATGTGATATTTTAAAGAGTCGCTATCCTTTTATTTTGATTGATGAATATCAGGATACATTTCCTATGGTAGTTGAGATTATGCTCGATTTTTTGAAGCGGTCCGACAAAAAGAGTATCATCGGTTTCTTTGGAGATGCTATGCAGTGTATTTATGATAAAGGTGTTGGCGATTTGAATAAATATAAGTATGATGGTACGAATGGAGATGTGTATGAAGTTCAGAAGCGTCAGAACAGACGAAATCCTTCATCAGTTATTGATTTGGCTAATAAAATTCGCACAGATGGGTTGGTACAAAAACCTTCTAATGATGATAAGGCGCCAAATATGGAAAACGGTCATGTTAAGAGTGGTGAGATTTTGTTTGTATTTTCACAGCAAGAAGGAAACATGTTGCCAAATGTGAAATTATATCTTGCTCAACAAAAAGGTTGGAATTTCCATGATGCAAAAGTAACCAAAGAGCTGAATTTGACTCATAACCTCATTGCTGGAAAAGCCGGTTTTGCAACTTTAATTGAAATATATAATGGAGATCCAATTCTTGCGTATGTGAAAAACAAAGTTAAGCCATGTGTGGAAGCTCATTTTACAGAGGATGAAATGGAGGGGAAAACATTGGCTGACATTTTGAATGATCTGCAAGCCAAAGGAATTGAATCAAATAAATACGAACCGACTAAAACTCAAAAAAGTTTTATCACAAGCCATGCTCTCTTATACGAAAGGGCAAAGAAGTATAAATTTGAGAGTTTAATACATACTTATGTAGATAAGTCACAATTGGTTGATGACAAGAAACAGAGTGAAGATGAAGAGAGCAAGACGGGGTCGAAACGTTCTCCCTTAGTAAAACATCTTTGCAAGATAGAACAAGCTATTAGGCTGTTTAAAGAAGGTAATATCTCTGAATTTCTCAAAGTAACAGGATATACGCAAAGTCGTTATTCTGGTGACGATAGAAAAATAAAGAGTAAAGCAGACAAGATAAAATTAAATGAGTCTATTAATAAGCTACAGAATGCGGATAATAAGACTATAAAGGATATGATAGAACTAGCAGACAAAGAGAATATTTGTTTGATTGATGACAAGGTCGATAATTATAAAGAGCGTTACCCTTATATTTACGACAGAATGATGGAGGTTTCATATAGCGAATTTGTAAACTTGTATGATTATCTTGAAGGACAAACACCATTCTCCACTCAGCATAAAACAAAAGGGGCAGAATTTGATAATGTTCTTGTTATTCTTGATAATGGAAGGTGGAACAACTACAATTTTGAAAAATTGTTCACTGCTTCTATTGATGAACTCCAGGAATCTGTAGTGCAACGTACTAGGAAAATTTTCTATGTGTGTTGTACTAGAACAAAGGAGAAATTGGCTGTCTATTATCATAAGCCAACTGCTGCAGTTTTAGCTAAAGCACGAGAATTGTTTGGAATCCCTAATGTGATGGAAATCCCCAAGTATTAAATATACATTAGGAACAATAGTAGGATATAATGGTTTCATTTAAAGATGGACAAACTGACCAGAGAACAGCGTCATCGTTGCATGTCTGCAATAAAGGGCAAGAACACAAAGCCGGAATTATTGGTGAGAAAGTTCTTGTTCAGCCGTGGTTTTCGATATAGACTAAATCACCCAAGGTTTCCCGGACATCCTGATTTGGTTTTGCGCAAATACAGAACTGTTATTTTCGTAAACGGCTGTTTTTGGCATGGTCACGAAGGATGCAAATATTATGTTCTTCCGAAAACAAATGTCGAATTTTGGCAGAATAAGATTGAACGCAATCGGAGCAGGGATATAGAGGAACGGCAGCAGTTAACTTCAATGGGATGGCATTGCCTTACCGTTTGGGAATGTCAGTTGAAACCAAAAGTTCGCCAACAGACTTTAGCAGCTTTGGAATACACGCTTTGCCATATCTATCTTGAGGATAGAAGAATCAAATCATACGAGACGACTGAAGAAGAATATGACATGGTGGCAGAACCCGTTGAAAGTTATAGCAAATCGAAATGAGTAATCGTAAAGATGATAATTTAAATTATGGCAAAGAATATAGAAATACGAAATAGTACAGCTGAGTTTCTCATCTTTATGCTTAAAGGCGAAGAGGATGGGATTCAGGTGATGTATAAGAATGAGACCATTTGGGCAACACAAAAGGCTATATCGCAGCTTTTTGATGTGGGAGTACCTGCAATCAGCAAGCATCTTAAAAACATCTTTGAGAGTGGAGAGTTGGTTGAAAATTCAGTTATTTCCAAAATGGAAACAACTGCTTCGGATGGGAAAAACTATAACACGACCTATTATAATCTCGATGCCATTATTAGTGTCGGATATAGAGTCAATTCAGTTCGTGCCACTCAGTTCCGGCAGTGGTGTACGTTTATCCTCCGGCAGTTTGCCATCCGTGGATATGTGCTTGACCATAAGCGAATGGAGAACGGGGCTTTCTTAGGTGTGGATTACTTTGAGCATTTGCTTGCCGAAATAAGGGAGATAAGGCTGAGTGAGCGTCGTTTTTATCAGAAACTCACGGATATCTATGCTACGGCAATAGACTATAACAAGGACGCTCCGACAACTCGTCTATTTTTCAAGAAGGTGCAGAACAAAATACACTATGCCGTACATGGGCATACCGCTGCGGAGTTGATTGTAGAACGAGCTAACGCAGATAAAGAGCACATGGGATTGACCACTTGGGAAAACGCTCCGAATGGAAAAATTGTCAAAACCGATGTGTCTGTTGCAAAGAACTATTTGCGAGAAAAAGAATTGGAAGAAATGGGCAGAATAGTCAATGCTTCGCTTGATATGGCAGAGAGTATGGCTATGCGTCATATACCAATGACAATGGAAGATTGGGCAAATCGAATAGACAAATTCATTAATCTATTTGATAGCCCGATATTGCAGGATAGTGGAAAGGTTTCTGCTGAATATGCTAAGGAGTTTGCTGAATCTGAGTTTGAAAAGTACAGGATCATTCAAGACCGTATTTTCCAATCTGATTTTGATAGATTTGAGGATAATAGTCTTCCTCCATTGGATATGGAATGATTATGATGCCATTTTGAGGTTGGCTAAATCAATCTTGGGCGTATGGCAGATTCATTTCGGTTAATTGGAAATCATTCGGAATAGTCCTGTATTAGTCATCAGGTGTCTGCATTTTATGAAGGCCAACAGCCACAAATCTTTTGTGGAAATTGAAGCACTACTGAAATGCGCTTATTCGTGCCAGCTATCAAACAGAGGCAAGCCCATCCAAAACATGATTGCGTGGAGAGTTAAGGTATTCTATAATCGCAATAAAGCCATATCCTGCTTGTCTGGGATTGGCAACTTCTCACGAGCGATTTATCGTTTGGGGTATTGAGTTACCCTAACTCAATAGAGGTCGTATAATGGGCAAGCCCAGGGCGCAATTAAGTGTGCAAATTTCGCTTTTTGTCGAGAAAGACGATAGAGGCTGGCGAAAAGAAAAAGTGCTTAAATAACGCTATTTTTCATCCAATCAGCTTGCTGGAAAATTGGCATTCTCAAACGGCCGATTGGTCGCTTGGGGTATTAGGCTCCCCATACAAGATAATGTCTGTACAACGGGCAAGCCCGTGGCTTAAAAAAGACGTGCTTTGAAGTAAAATGTTTGATATTTATGGCTTTGATTGACTGTCAAAGACGATTTAGAGAGAATAATTGTCGTATAAATGTGTATTTATATGGCAACTTAAATGGCATTAATGTCACATTTGGTGTTACAGTAGTGCCGATTCAGAATTTCTAAATTGTATCAGAGCATTTGGCCAACAGAGAAAGTGAGGAAAAGGCCGAAATTAGTTTGGCATTTGGCATATCGTTTTGCCAGTACTCGAATATGAATTGTTCCAGCAGGTTTGCTGAAATATAACAGAGGCTCATATTGAAAAACAGCGAAAATAGAAATTATTGACAAAGTAAAGTGTCATTTTATATGCCAATACAAAGATTGCTATTTTGTCATAACCTTAATTGTACAGGCGTCAAAATCTACAAATGGCAGAAGAGGAACAATCTTTCCATATTGATTGCCACAACCTATTCCAAAGGAATGATCCACAAGGGCGTTGGTAAATAAAATGGCAACGACCAGTTTCGAGAATTATCATGAAACCAGTCGTTGCGCTTAAACTTTGATTTATATACGAATAGACACTTTTAGAATAAAGTCAAGTGGAGCGTCAATAGTGGTAATCCGGCATGAACCGATAAATGCCACGGCTTTCCTGAACCACCATCCGTTTGTTCGTGAGAAACTTTATTAGCTCCACAATCTTGTTGTGATTCAATTTCGTTCCTGCCAGTTCGTAGGCAGTAGTCAGTTCTTCTTCCAAAACCTTATATCCAAAAATAGTTTCTTTTCCGTCAAAAGCCAGTTCGAGAGCCTTGCGATGGATGGATTCGTGAATGTTCTTATAAGGGGAGAATGGTTCCTGCTTGGGACGACCTGCGCTCTTCTTTGTCGGCACATAGTCCGGCAGAAGTTCGGGAAGTGATTGGTCATTGATGCAAAAAGCGAATGGCAGGAAGTCTTTGGAACGTGTATGCACACTTTCCACTTTGCTGATGTTGCTGTTGTCTTTGTCTTTCTCGATTTGAATGACCGTTTCCGCTTTGTTGTTGATTTCCGTGCCAATGTGCCCTCGTGCATTTTCATCACTTTTGTTCTGATGAAGAATGGTGTGAAGATGAATCTGGTATTCGTCAGTCCATTGCATAAGTTTGGATATTACGCAGGTGGCTTCACTTGGTGAATTGATGTCATAAACCAAGTCGCGGATTCCGTCAATCACGACAAAGCCGAGCCCCTCAATCTGACTGATGGCATCGTCTATAATGGCCAAACGCTCCTTCGGATTGAACTTGCGTAAAGCGAGAAAATAGAAACGGTCACAATCCTGATTGGCAGGCAACTCTGCCAGTTTCATGATGCGATGCATCACAATCATACAGTGGTTTTGACTCTGTTCTGTGTCAATGTAAAGGAGGCGGTTCTTTCCATCGGGAAAATCCGTTGTGTAGTTAAGGACTTCCTTTCCGGACAAAGCTGCTGCCACCATTGCCGATACATTAAAAGTCTTTTTACTTTTTGCCTTGCCAATGGATGCACTGAAATTTCCCAATGTCCCGATAGCCACTCCGCCTATTTTCAGAACTTCCGGCTCCTGTTCGTACACCTTTTCCAAACTGAGCATGGTGTCTTGCCATTTTGTGGCGACCTGAGCGAGATCTTGATTGGGTGCTATCGTTTCCATACTCACCAGTTTTTAGGATTGGCTTTGCGCCGTGTAGCTGCAAGCATTCGGGCGTGTTCTTCCTCTATGCTTATAGGCGTGTCTCCTTTTCGTCCGCTTTCCAACCATTTGTCCAATTCATCACGATAGACAAATAGGTGCTTGCCTTGTTTAATGATTGGAATACCTCCATGTTTGGCTTTGTAATAAAAGGATGATTTCGAGATACCTAGATACTCGCAGACTTCATCAACAGTCATTGGAACATGGGTATCCTTTTTTACCTCGTTATGCTGCTGATGAAGTTTTTCTGTCAGCAGATTTTCCATACTTGAGATTCTCTCGCAGAGTTCACCTACCACTTCCGGTAGGTCATTGAATGTTAATTTGTTTCTTTGCATAATATAACATTGTTTTGTTTAACATGCTGCAAACCAACACAATGATATAACGCTGACAAACCTCAGAAAGCAATAATATTTCGGTCTGCGTTGAATAACCCTAATTGCTTGAATCTAAGTCCGATTCAAGGTCATTCTTCATACATTTGAAGTGATAATCTCCGGTTTCGGGAATATCAAGTGCTATTTTGCAGACTCCGCATGTCCGGAGATTTTTAGACAGATATTTAATCGAAGCATCTTTTAATTCATGTGGGAATATAATATGTATGAATGTAGCTCTGTCTATAAGAGAAATGTTCAATCTCTCTCCGATGTTCCACACAAAGTGCATCAGGTCGATAGAACGGAGGGGATTATCTAATCTTGAACGGATTGGCTTGTATAATTCAGATTGTCCGTGTGCGAAATACTCTATGTTTTCATGCAGAATTTCAAGATTTTCTTTTGAGAGAAATTCAGTCATTACAAAGGTGGTGTATTCATGAATGACACGTTTAATGTCTGCCTGTCTTTCGGATTTTTTACGTTCAACCTCAGCCACACGTTCTTCATAATTATCCATATAATCTTGTTTTACAACACTTTCTGCAACTAAATTTACCGGATTTATGTCCTTGTCGTTTGGACACTCCGGTTCAATCTCCTTAATTTGTTCAGTTAGTTTAGCAGGAAAAGGTTTTGCTTGCTTGCCAAAAGACAAACTTAATTCATTCTTTGTAATGAATCGGAAGAAGAAATGCTTAAGTACTCCACAAGCGAGTATCATTGCCGTAATATATAGGATAACTGGAGTGGAATACTCCATCATGTCGATATGGCAATTAAGATATAAATAGGAGTCTGTTGACCAATAAAGGATGACACTTACTGAAAGTATGAAACTGGTTTGTTGAGGAGTGATTTTAATACTATTCGTCATAAACTGATACTGTTTGAGTTTTACAATAAGACAAATGTATATGCAGATTTCCAAATAGTCGCTGTTTGTAATGGATAATCGTTCAGGATTTAAGAAAAAATATGCTCAGAGTATGATTTAGAGCAAAATATCATATTCTGAGCAATAAAAACGGGATTATTTGAACCTTAACTCTTACTTGCGGATTAAAGAAATTCTGTTGCTGGCTTCACGCTTGTTGCTGTCCACAACTTTCATGTACCGTTGTGTCGTGGTAATACTTTTATGTGCCATGTTACTTTGAATGGTACGTATGTCTGTGCCGGCTGCTCCTTGAAGTGTTGCGTATGTTCTTCGGTAGGAGTGGAAAGTGATATTCTTGGTAATACCGGCTTCGCGAATCCACTCTTTCATGGGTTGCTGTGTCCAACTTCGTTTCAATCCTTTAAATACTAATCCGTTTTTTTCCGGAGAATAGCCGATTAATTGCAGGGCTTCGTCGCTGATTGGAATGATGTCCTCTGTTTTGGTCTTTTGGGTAATTGTATGGACACATTTTCCTCCAGCTGCAAAGTCAACGATTTCATGCCATTGTAACGATAGTATGTCGCTGATTCTAAGACTGGTCAGACATGAGAACAATGCCGCTGTTTTCAGAATCGGCTTTTTGCAAGGTGTTTCTGCCAATTTGTATAGTTCTTCCACACTTAGATAATCTTTTGGAGTATCTTCTGTTGCGATTTTATCCAAAAAGTCATTGATATTGGTTGTGATTAGCCGATTGCGATAAAGGATTTTCAAAAGTCCCCTGAATGTTGACCAATAGCCGGAAGCAGAGTTCTTTGAAATGCGACCGTCACGCCTGAGTTGCTTGGCATTTAGCAGATACTCACGAAACTTATTACAAAGGTCAATATCAATTTCTTCAAAAGTACATTTGCCATGAACGAAGTTGTAGAAATGGTGGTACACAAATTCCCATTTTTGGTCATGCTTACGAAGCTGTCTGCGGTAGTATTCCAAAAAATCCGCTTTGAGTTTGTGCCTGTCAAAGAAATCATACCTGTCATTTACGATAGATTCAAAGCGTCTGCATCGGATGGCTTCTGCCTTTTCAGACATAGTGGCATTGAAGTTACGTTCGCGCTCGTTCTTAGGATTGGCATAAATATAAATGTTCAATCCTTCGTGGCGGATGGTTTTCATTGTTTCCTGGTCACGATAGCCTGGATAATAATCCAGATAGTAAGAAAGCATCCCGTTTTTTAAAGGACGTGTTCTCAATGTTACTGTTTTACATTCTAACATGGTTACAATTATTATTAGTTTATACTTGATTTGCTGCAAATGTCCGTAATGACTTGACACAGACAATGCTCATTTTTAGAATCATTTTCTGGTCTGCCTAAATTCAGACTTAGGCTTATTTTCTGACACCCATTACATGATCAAATTCTACTTTCAGGAATCTCACGAAACGACCTTTCTTCTTACGTTTGATTTCGTGGAACTGCAGAATACCATAGACAGAATCCCGTGTGAGATTGTATTTCTTCATGGCTTCCTGCACGGTGTAGTACTCCGAAGCATTATCTTCGGCAGTCTGCTTGGATAGGTCAAAATGTAGCTTCGAGTAGAATATCTGACCGTGTTCTTTTTTGGACGGGATGTTGTTACGATAGACATGGGAGCGGATGGCAACTCGACTCATCCCATACTTTTGTTCAATCTCATCAGGAGTGTACCACTCGGTCAGTGCATCGTCTGTCTTGTATTTGGCAAACGCAGTATCAATATGCTTTTTGCTGTAATAGTTGAACTGGCGAATACGGATTTTGGGGATATTGTTCTCTCTTGTATATGCCCAAATCCATTTTTGCGATACTTTGTACTTTTCGGAAATTTGCTCGGCAGTGTAGTACTCAGTTATATCAAGATCATCTTTTACTCTTCTTCGTTCATAGGGGCGGGTTTTGAGCATCAGTTCAATATCGGCTCTGCGAATGATTGACATTCTTGCACTGATTCTTGAAGCTCTCAACTTATCCTCTTTGACGAGTTTGTAAATGTATTGGCGAGAAACGCCCATCAACTGTGCGGCTTGTGCAAAAGTAAAGTAGTCTTGATGGTCAAGTTTACTTTTTACTTCTATCAAATCCTGTAACTCACGAAGTTCGAGTCTTCGTTCTCTCATTCGGTGTTTGTAGCCTTGACTGGCACATTGGTGGCTACAATAATTAGTGGTTGTTTTCTTCGCAATGAATGGTTTTCCACACCATTGGCAAATTCTTTTTACTTCCATGTTGTTTTCTCCATATTTTTAGTGAAACCATATAATTTTAATTTCGCTTTTTGTCTACCTATGTAAACCATTGTCAACACATGTTGTTGACTACCTCAGTGTGACATCGGGGACAAACCCCAATTTGTTTCGCGGTAGAAATACGGTAGAAAAATATGGTGAACAACACTATCCAATCGCTATGAACTGGATTTTGGATAAATAAAAAAGCCGCTGAAATTCAGCGACTTCGTTATGGTTTGTTCTAATTCGTTGCGGTTAATTGCGATATATCATTTTCCGATGCAAAAATGCTGAAATATATTCCCCAACACCTGATCCGTCGTAACCTCTCCTACGATATCCGATAAATGGAATATACACTCCCGTAAATCTTGCGAGATGAAATCCCCGGAAAGGCTGGAGTTCAAACCTTCTTGTACCCTATGTATAGCTTCCAGCGCATGCGTAAGCGCCTCGAAGTGGCGGGCATTCGTTACGATGATGTCGCTTTGGTGGAGGGTGGGGATGGAAGATACTTCCGTGAGGAGTTGTTGTAGCTCTGCGATATGCAGCTTGCCTTTGGCGGAAATAGCGATTTGATGCCAGCCTTCGGTGGGGAAAGAGAAGGTCGGGAGAGAGGATACGGGTAATACATCGCATTTGTTCATCGCTAAGATAACAGACTTATTCGTTAATCTCGGAGCTATTTCTTGATAGAAAGCCTCGAAATCTTTGAGGTCACGGGTTAAGTCGTACATGAGGATGACGATTTGTGCTTGGTCTAGAGCCTTGAAACTACGTTCAATACCAAGAGCTTCGATCGTATCGCTTGTTTCACGGATACCGGCGGTGTCGATGAAACGGAAGAGCTGGCCGTTGATATTGATCGTATCCTCGATAACGTCACGGGTCGTTCCGTGGATGTCGCTGACGATCGCTTTATCCTCGTTCAACAAGGCGTTTAGTAAAGTAGATTTGCCGGCATTCGTCTCACCGATGATGGCGACGGGAATACCGTTTTTGATAGCGTTACCTACGCTGAAAGATTGGGCGAGTTTGGAGATGACCTGTTCGATATGATCCGCAAGCGTGCGAAGCTCGCTACGATCAGCGAACTCTAATTCCTCATGGTCACTGAAATCCAGTTCCAATTCCATGAGAGAGGTGAAATGGAGCAGTTGGTTTCGAAGTTCGGCGAGTTCCCTACTGAAACCACCTCGCATCTGGCTTAGAGCCAAACGATGTTGGCCGGCCGAAGTGGAGGCGATTAAATCCGCAACGGCCTCCGCTTGGCTAAGGTCCATCTTGCCATTCATGAAAGCACGTTGCGTATATTCACCCGGTTGCGCTATACGGCATCCGCTGGAGATAAGGGATTGCAGGATTTGTTGTTGGATATACGTCGAGCCGTGGCAGGTGATTTCCACCGTATCCTCCCCCGTGAAAGAATGGGGGGCACGGAAAACAGCGGCGATCACCTCATCTATGGTTTCGTCATTGTTACCGACGATGGAACCATACGTTAAGGTATAAGCCTTTTGGGTAGATAAACTCTTACCTGCCTTCTTCGGCCGGAATATCCGATCACAAATCTTGAAAGCATCCGGCCCGGAGACACGGACCACTGCGATTCCTCCTACTCCCGGAGCTGTAGATATAGCGCAAATTGTACTCATTCCGTCTATTAAACCGTTATTAATTCATACGCTTGAGAACCCAGTCCGATTTCCTCCGCATAACGTAGGCCGGCTTGCCAGTTCGTATCCGGATGAATCAAATGGAATTTATCCTCTCCCTCAAGGTGTTCGTGAGGATGAGTCTCGGCTAATTTATTACCTCCGATGATAGGAGCGTTGATAACCATATCGGCGCAAGCCTTATCCAAGGCCACCGGATCGAAAGATGCGGCGATC
Source organism: Parabacteroides sp. AF21-43 (assembly GCF_003635435.1). NCBI lineage: Bacteria > Pseudomonadati > Bacteroidota > Bacteroidia > Bacteroidales > Tannerellaceae > Parabacteroides > Parabacteroides sp. AF21-43. The sequence continues at coordinate 329,772 of NZ_QTMG01000001.1, forward strand.
CCCAAATCAGGGATGATGGCGGCATCGTTATGATTCCAGCAATCGCATTCCGGAGATACGTTCATGATAAAACTAATATGGAAATGGGGCTTGTCTGCTAATACGGCTTTCGTGTACTCGTCGATCTTGTAATTCAATCGCTCGGAAGTATCACCTTCGCCCATTACGGCACCGTCGTACTGGCAAAGAGCCACACATTGCCCGCAACCTACACAACGCTCGTAATCAATTTCGGCCTTTCGGTTGTTATTCAAATGGATGGCATCGTGAGCGCAGTGCTTTACACAGATGTTACAGCCTTTACAAGCCTCCGTATCAATACGAGGCTGTGAGGCACAATGTAATTCCAGTTTACCGCCTACGCTGGCGCATCCCATCCCGAGGTTTTTCAGCGCACCGCCGAAACCGGCTTGCTCGTGACCTTTGAAATGGTTCATGGAAATGATGATATCGGCGTCGGCGATAGCGGCACCTATTTTCGGGGCCTTGCAATATTGTCCGTCGATCTCGATTTCCCGGTAGTCCGTACCTTTCACGCCATCGGCGATGATAACGTTGCAACCGGCGGACATGGGATTGAACCCATTTTCCATGGCGCTTTGAAGATGATCGACAGCGTTGGAGCGGCGGCCCGAGTATAAGGTGTTACAATCGGTAAGGAACGGTTTCGCGCCTAATTCACGTAACAGGCTTACCAAGCGAGCGGCGTAATTAGGACGAATGTATGCCAAATTCCCCGGTTCGCCAAAGTGGATCTTAATGGCTACAAATTGATTTTTGAAGTCGATATTGGCGATACCGGCACGTTTTACCAGACGTTCCATCTTATCCAGCAGGTTGCTGCTGGGGGTCGTGCGTAAATTAGTAAAGTAGACTTTGGATGTATTCATCTTTTTATTGGTTTAGTGTTGACAAAGGTACGAAAAACACGGAACATTTTTTATATTCGCGTAAAACAGATTTGTATATGGACTTGCTTCAGCGGAATCATCAGCTATTGTTGAAAGGAATAAATTGTACATTCCTGCGTTATTTGCATGCACGGATAGAGTGGGAGGATCGGTTAATCGGCATCTTCGGCTCTCGAGGGGTTGGTAAGACTACCTTGTTGTTACAGCATATTAAGTTGAAATTTGAAGATTCACGGGAAGCCCTGTATGTGAATCTGGATGATTTCTGGTTTGAGACACATTCATTGACCGATGCGGTTAAGGAGTTCCTGCAAGCCGGGGGGCATTATTTGTTTTTGGATGAGATCCATTTCTATTCGGGCTGGATGGAAGAGGTCTCAACTTTATTGGATGCCAACCCCGCCTTAAAGATTGTTTTCGCTACCACTTCTTTGTACTCGCAGACAGAGGTGCGGAACGGGTTAAGGCATGAGGCTGCTTTTTATACCATGCATCCGATGTCGTTCCGTGAATTCCTTTCTTACGAAAGCATTCTGGATAAAGATCCCATTCCGTTGGAGGATATCTTAGCGAACCATCATGATTTGGTGAAGGAGATCAATGCGGAGATGAATATTGTGCCGATTTACCGGAACTATCTGGAACATGGATGTTATCCTTTTTATTGGCAAGACCCGGATATGTATTATTTCCGTCTGCAAGAATTAGTGAGAAAAGAGATTTGCCGGGATTTGCCTTCGGTGGTTTCTATTTCGATGAGTAATCTGGAACGAGCTCAAAAATATTTTATGATGGTGGCTGAGTCGGCTCCTTTACGTCCGAAATCGATTGATGTAACCCGTAAGACAAATATGCTTCGTCAGCAAAGCGATAGCCTGTTGCGTTTCTTTCACGATGTGAGGCTTATTTATTACTCGGCAGACCAACTGGGAACCACTCCGGCCAAGCAGAAAGTCTTTATGGGGGATACCAACTTGCTGATCTCTTTTTTCGGAGATAAGGAGAATCGGCAATTGATGTGTGAAACCTATTTCTTAAGCCAGATGCGTTCCGTGGCGAACGTGGAATTCATGGAGAACGGAGATTTCTTGATTGGCGGTAAATATATCTTCGCCGTAGGTGATCCCTTAAGGGGATATGATCGTCTCCGCTTCGTACCCGACGCTTATGCGGCTATCTACGGGTTACCGAAAAGCGTGTTTAACCGTATGCCGGCATGGATATTAGGATTTAGTTATTGAGAATTTAAAAATAGGATTACTATGTTAGAATGCATGAAGAATAGAAGAAGTATCCGTAAATATACGGATCAGGATATCCCGGAGTCTTTGCTGAATGAATTATTGGAAGTGGCTACTCGTGCCTCGAATACAGGAAATATGCAATTGTATAGTGTCGTGGTTACCCGCGACCCTGCGAACAAAGAGAAACTGGCTCCGGCTCATTTTAACCAACCAATGATTACGGGAGCCCCGGTGGTACTTACTTTTTGTGCGGATGCGAACCGTTTCGTGAAATGGGCGGAGTGCAGGAAAGCGGAGGCCGGATTCGATAATTTACAAACGTTTATCGCTTCGACGATAGATGCGATGTTGTTCGCCCAGAGTTTCTGCAATGCCGCTGAGGAAAAAGGCTTAGGCATTTGCTATCTGGGTACGACGGCTTATAATGCGGACCAGATCATTGAGGCGCTTTCTCTTCCCCGTCTGGTTGTCCCGATCGTTACGGTTACGGTGGGTTATCCGGCAGAGCCTATACCCGCTCAAGTAGAACGTTTACCATTGGCGGCTGTGGTACAAAACGAGACTTATACGGACTTTACTCCGGCTTCCATCGATGCCTTGTATAGTGAGAAAGAGGCATTAGAGGTGAATAAGCAGTTTGTAAGGGAGAATAATAAGGAAACACTGGCGCAGGTCTTTACGGACGTACGCTATACGAAGAAAAATAGTGAACATTTCTCCGAGGTGCTCTTGAAGGTATTGAAACAACAAGGATTCATGAAGTAAGCCCTAATACTTCTACCTTATAGTTCATAAAGAGTCCACTCTCGAGTACGCCCGTAATCGACTTGAGAGTGGATTCTGTATTTTCAGGGATATAGTCCATCCATACGTCTAGGATCATATTGCCATTCTCGGTAATGATCGGTCCATCCTTACCTTGCCCCATACGAAGTTTTATCTCACCGGGATTCAAACGCTGGAGTCTGTCCTCTACATAGGTGAGAGCTTCCGGGAAAATCTCTATCGGGATCGGGAATTTAGCTCCCAGCCTCTCCACTTTCTTGGAAGGATCGACCAGTATATAGGTCTGCGGACTGGAACTGATTAATAGCTTTTCCTTGAACATGGCGCCTCCACGCCCTTTGATCAAGTTAAAGTGGGAATCTACTTCATCAGCCCCATCGAAGGTCCAGTCCGGCTTGTGGGAAAACAGGCTGGTAACCGGAATGCCTAGCTGGGCGCAAGTCATCCGGATTTCTAATGAAGTGGGGATCGCCAAGATGGAAAGACGTTCCGTCCGGATACGTTCCGCTATGCGAATCAACGCTAGATAGGAGGTAGAACCGGAGCCAACACCTATGACTTGTCCGTTTTCGACTTTAGATGCGATAAGGTCCGCTATCTTTATTTTATCTTCCTTATGGGAGATCTGATTCCCCCATTCCAACGTATCGATTAGTGAATGATCCCACTTCATAGTCTTGATATTATTATATACGGTCTAATACAGTTTCAATCAGTTCCTCCAAAGAACCTTTATAATCCGTATTCATATGATTATCCACACGTCCGGCGATAATACAACATACGGTCATTGCCCGGTGTCCCATGAGAGCGGCCAGACCAGCTAAAGAGGAGCTCTCCATCTCGAAGTTCGTAATCTTTCGCCCGTTGTACTCGAAAGCCTCTATTTTCCGGTTCAATTCCGGATCAGTCAAGGGCAATCGGAGCTCGCGCCCTTGCGGCCCGTAGAAGCCATTGGCTGCGATAGTCGTTCCCCGGATAATATCATTACGGGTGATTTGCTCGATCAACGATGGATCTGCCGATACGACATAAGGCCATATGCCGCTAAGCCGCCAATCAAGCTGTTTTATTAATTCAGATTCCAAGTCTGCGTCACGAACGGAATTACTATTTGCGTAGAAATAAATGACTCCATCGAATCCGATCGATTTCTCCGCAGCTACGTAAGTCCCAATCGGGACAAATGGCTGTAACCCTCCGGAAGTCCCGATACGAACTAGGGAAAGTTGCTTGAATTCCGGCTTGATCGTACGGGTTGAGAAGTCAATATTAGCGAGAGCGTCCAACTCATTTAATACGATATCAATATTATCTGTACCGATGCCATGGGATACAACCGTGATACGTTTTCCCTTGTATTGGCCTGTGATGGTATGAAACTCCCGGCTGGAAACCTCACATTCCTGAGACTCAAAATAGGAAGCGACGGTTGTAACTCGTGCGGGATCACCAACAAGTACCACACGATCCGCGAGTTGTTCTGGTTTTAAATGCAGGTGGAAAACACTACCATCTGAATGGATCGCTAATTCTGAAGCGGGGATTGTTCTCATATTCGATCAGCTAATTAAGTTTACTTTTAATCATAAAAGGGCAAGGTGCGACCCTGCCCTTGGAGATAGTTCCATGTATATAACTATTTTAGTCCTTTAATGGTTTTGATGGAGTACCGGTCGGTTTAGCTATCGCTTCACGCATAGAAGTGTCCGCCTCGATGTTCTTCATCTTGTAATAGTCCATTACGCCTAGGTTTCCTGTGCGGAAAGCGTCTGCCATTGCCTTGGGAACTTCCGCTTCTGCCTCGATCACCTTGGCACGGGCTTCTTGTGCTTTCGCCTTCATCTCTTGCTCGAGGGCGACAGCCATCGCACGGCGTTCCTCGGCTTTCGCCTGAGCGATATTCTTATCCGCTTGAGCTTGATCCATTTGCAAGAAAGCGCCGATGTTCTTACCTATATCGATATCGGCGATATCGATGGAAAGGATTTCGAAAGCTGTTCCGGCGTCAAGCCCTTTGCGAAGCACTAATTTCGAGATGGAATCCGGATTTTCCAATACGGTCTTATGGCTTTCGGATGAACCAATGGAAGATACGATACCTTCACCTACACGGGCTAAGATCGTCTCTTCTCCGGCACCACCCACTAATTGCTTGATATTCGCACGAACGGTGACACGTGCCTTGGCGATTAACTGGATTCCGTCTTTTGCTACCGCTGTTACCGGAGGGGTATCGATCACTTTCGGATTTACCGACATTTGTACAGCCTCGAATACGTCACGTCCGGCCAAGTCGATAGCGGTAGCCATCTGGAAAGGAAGGTCGATATTCGCTTTCGACGCGGAAACCAGCGCATGCACTACTTTCTCGACATGTCCACCCGCTAAATAGTGCGCTTCCAGCTCGTCGCGTGTAAGCGTCTTTATTCCTGCCTTATGCGCTTCGATCATCGCACGAGTGATGATGTAGGGAGGAACCTTTCGGATACGCATCAAGAATAACTGGATCAAGGAGATATTGACTCCCGATACTTTGGCCGAGATCCATAACAGGAACGGCACATAATAGAAAAAGATTGCCAGCAGAAGTACTGCGGCCCCCAATAGGATAAGTGGCAAAAAGGTTATTTCCATATATATAAAATTAAGCGTGAATATTTGTTTCTTCTTTAGGACGGACAATTACGTTGTAACTGTCTACCCTGATCACTACGATCGGCGTGTTCTCATCGATTAATTCGTCTTGAGATTTCGCTTCCACGTTAATACCTTTAATCCGGGCCTTGCCGATAGGGGCTAAGCGTGAGAGCGTGATCCCCTCGTCTCCGGGTTCTATTCCGAGATCCCTGCTGGATATCAGCTTGGAATCGATATCTGTCTTTAAAGCGATCTTGTTAAAAGACCGGGAACGCAATAACCAAGCGAAGATTATTCCGAATGTAATGATTGATAAGGATAAAGTCAGATGCCCTACCCATATACCTACCGTATAAGCGAAAACGACTCCGCCGATAGCGAAAATAGCCCCGCCTATACCCGCGAGTGTTATTCCCGGAAGAAGGAATATCTCAGCCAGTATCAGTAGGATGGCCGCTACCATGAGGAAGACGATGATGGCTATGTCCAGTAGCATAGTTCTTCTTATTTATGGTTGTTTCTTAGGTATACGATCTCTGCGTTACGTGCCTTTTTCTCCCATTCGTCCGGTTGAGCGAGCAGGTTGTTTAACTTTTCTTCCGCATCAAGAATCGTAGGCTTCAGTTGTTCTCGCTTCGCCTTATTCCCTTTGATGTAGCTGGCTCGTAAACTCTCTAGTTTCTCATTTAGCTCCTTGATCTGTCTATGGATGGAAACTACTTTCTCGTAGTAGTTCTTCGCTTCCGGACTTTGGATATCGTCTAAGGTGTAATAAACGATATCATCATGGATCGGGAACGTGAAATCTTTCTTTATTTCTATACGTCCATAAGGAATCTCGGTATGAGCTAAATGAATAAGCTCTTCGTAATTCGATCCGGGTTTCCATGAATCCTTGATCGAGGCAATAGAGGCCCGGGCACGTTTTAGTTCGATATCCTCGCTATCTACTCGCTCGCGGTTGTCATTCGGGATGAATAGGTATACGCAGACTTTTCCTTCCGGTTGATAGCGGTCGGAAACGAACCATCCCAATTGCTTGGCTTCGTCGATCACCATCATATAATCGTTAAACGGGGAGTTATAGGGCATGCCCAATTGCTCCGGTGTAAGATAAGTATCGGAATTGATGTTGTAGCGAGTGACGAATAAATCATATCCGCCCAGAGAGCCGTTCCCTTTGGATGCGTAATAAATCGTTACGCCATCGGATAGCACGAATGGATACCCATCGTCGGCGTCACTATTGATATTCATCGGTAACTGTTTCTCGTCTCCCCATTGATCCATGAGCTTGGATTGGGTAAAAAGACAATTGTGGTTACCGTCTGTCGAGTGGGCGTAATAAATCTTATCCCCCTTCTGGTTCATGTATACCGATGAGTTGCCCGGATCGTTAGTCTGGAAGAAATCTTGGTAAGTGGTCAACGTACCGCTTTCCTCGCTTAAGGTATAGGCTGATAAGAAATCATCTTTATCAACGACCAAGCTATCGATAATCTGGACATTCTCTACCTTATCAAGCATACGGCTTGCTTTGTTCGCCAAGTCCATACGGATCTGGTAAGGCTCCACATCTTGTTTCTTTTTTGTTAGGAGGGTGATGTATTCGTCGAACATCTCCTCGGCTTCGTCAAAACGATAGGTCTGGTAGTATACTTCTCCAAGGTATCGATAAGCGTCTTGTACCCTACGCTTTACGGCAACCTTAAGATGTTTCTCCGCTCCTGCTAAATCTCCGGTCTCGAAACAGCAAACACCATACCATTGATTGTAAGAGGCATTGCTTGGCGCTTGTTTCACTAGTTTCTCGAACACAGGTTTTGCTTCTGCGTATTTCCCGTCGTTATATAATTTTTTTGCCTGATCAAGACTTTGCGCATGTAGTTGCATTCCTCCGCATAGGAGTGTAACTCCTAGCGTATAAAGCAGCTTTTTGGATAACCGTTTCATTTTGTCTATTCTAGATTATATAGTTATGCAGTTTCAAAGATAAGAATATTTTTGTAGAGGCATACAAATCGAAAAGATAAATATATAATTTTGCGCCCGTAAAGGAAGTATATGGCAAAATTGACAGAGGACGAACGTTTGTTTCGCAAGATAGAGGATAAGGTAAAGAGAGCGATTTTCGACTATGGCTTGATCAATGATGGCGACCGGATCTTGGTCGGGTTGTCCGGAGGAAAAGATTCCTTGGCCTTGGTGGATTTACTGGGGCGCAGGTCGAAAATCTATTGTCCTCGGTTTGAGGTCGTGGTAGCACATATCGTGATGACGAATATCCCTTATTGTTCGGATCGGGAATATCTTAGAAGTTGCGCAGAGGAGCATGATTTGCCTTTCATTGTCCATGAGACAAGTTTCGATCCTTCTACGGACACTCGCAAATCCCCCTGCTTTTTATGCTCTTGGACTCGCCGGAAAGCTTTGTTTGAGATCGCTAAGGCTCATAAATGCAATAAGATTGCGCTAGGGCATCATCAAGATGATATCCTAGAGACACTGTTGATGAACCTGACCCACCAAGGGGCTTTCGGAACAATGCCTCCCCGGTTGAGAATGGATAAGTTTGATATGGAGATTATCCGTCCGATGTGTCTGGTGGAAGAGAGGGAGTTGATTCAGGTCGCCGTATGGAAAGGGTACCGGAAACAATTGAAGAACTGTCCTTATGAGTCGGGTTCCAGTCGTTCGGATATGAAAGAGCTGCTGAGAAGTCTGGAAGCGATCAATCCGGAGGCTCGTTACAGCCTTTGGGGGAGCATGACGAATATACAAGAAGATTATTTACCTCGAAAAATAAGATAATATGCAAAGTGTTTATACAATTTTATTGTTGATCGTGTCTAATATTTTTATGACATGCGCTTGGTATGGTCATTTGAAGATGAAGCAACAGTTTAGCTGGTTCGAGCATCTTCCTTTGTTTGGCGTAATCCTGTTTAGTTGGTTTCTCGCTTTTTTTGAGTATTGTTTCCAAGTACCGGCGAATCGCATCGGTTTCCGGGATAACGGGGGACCGTTCAACTTGATTCAATTGAAAGTGATCCAAGAGGTGATTACGTTGGTGGTATTCGTGGCCTTCAGTACCATCGCTTTTAAGGGGGAGTCGTTTAAATGGAACCATGCGCTTGCTTTCGTATTCTTGGTAGCGGCGGTTTATCTGGTTTTCAAGAAATAAAGTCGTTGCATTTGGCTTTGATAATCAGCGGAAAACCTTGATGCCTATTGTAAGATGCTTACAATGCCTATTCAAGCATGTTTATAATGCCCATTGTAAACACCTTATAATGGGCATTGTTAAAACGCTATATGATCTGTTGGCTCAGATGTGTAAATATAGCTTCGGTCTCATCCGGATGGAACCATGTTATTTCTGGGTCCCGTTTAAACCAAGTCATTTGCTTCCGGGCGTAGACCCGGGAGTTTCGTTTGATTTTCTCCACGGCGAGGTCTAATGTCCATTCTCCGCTGAAGTAATTGAATAATTCTTTATAACCTACCGTGTTCAAGGAATTCAAATGACGGAAGGGATAAGCCCGGCGAGCCTCTTCCAATAATCCTTCGCTCATCATTAGATCTACACGTTGGTTGATGCGGTCGCATAATTCGTCGCGATCTCTATTAAGCCCTACTTTGATGATCCGGAACGGACGCTCTTTCTTAATGTTCGTGCGGAAGGAGGAGTAAGGCTTGCCTGTCATCCGGCAAATCTCTACGGCATGGATCACTCGTTTATAATTATTCCGGTCCACTTCCTCATAATGGACAGGGTCTGCTTCTTTTAATTCAGCGAGGATAGGGGCTAGTCCCTCGGTTTCAAATTGCATGTATAGGGCATCCCGGATCTCCGGTGTAACTGTCGGGATATCGTCAATACCTTTACATACGGCATCGATGTACATCATAGAGCCTCCGGTCATTACGACGGTCGGGATCGTTTTATGTAATTCGGATAGGAGGGAGACCACGTCTTCCTCGAAGTTGCTGGCGCTGTAATAATCGGTAAGCGAGAGAGTGCCTACCATATAATGCTTGACACGAGCCATTTGTTCCGGTGTAGGGGCAGCCGTGCCGATCGGAAGGTCTTTATAGAGCTGACGGGAGTCGGAAGAGATAATCGGAGAGCCGAAACGTTCCGCCACTTGGAGGCTTAACTCGGTCTTTCCGACTCCTGTCGGCCCAAGTAATATAACGAGGGAATTCATCAAAAGCGCTCGTCGTCGTAAGGATTATCCATCGGGCCTTCGCCTAAACCGTCGAAGCCGCTTTTGTCTAATTCGTCCATATCGTATTCGGAATCCCCGTAAAAATCTTCTCCTACGTCCGTACTGCCGTTCTTAGCCTCGAACTCATCGAAAGAAACTATTTGGGCGGGAGGCGTACCTACCGATTTGCTGCAAATAGGAGCATCCAAGTCTTTTCCCGGAACGATCTCACGAAGTTCCATGAAGAAGGCACGTTCGGTCATATAATCGAAAACGAAAAGTAGTTTTTGGTGCTCGTCTTCCAACAATTCTTCCAGTTGAGTATCGGCCATGACATAGCTGTCTTCCTCGGAAGAGGTATCCATCTCCACTAATGTGATCTCTGTCTTTTTACTCCAGTCATCGTCACATATGAAGAAAGAGGTCATTTGATCCTTTGTATAACCTACAGAGTCGAGGATGGCGTTTTGCAAATCCAAGAAAGTAGACTCGGAATCAATCTTGATCTCGCGCTTGAAGTCATCTGCTTCATCTGATAGGATTAGAAATCTAAATAGCATAGTCGTTTAGTTTTATTATCGCCTCAAAAGTAGTAAAAATATGGATATACCCAATATACGTCGCTATAAATAATGAAAGAGGGTGCGCGTCTGATCCCTGTATCTGAGGCGACCGTCGTAGCTTCGTCTTCAACCTTCGTCAAAGAGACGGAATCTGCGGCTGAGATATTAGCGGCAGTTGTCACCTTGAATAGGTAATTGTAATATGGGTAAATAATAAAAATCACAGTATCAGATATCAATCTTTTGTCTTTCGCCCGAAATGACATATCTTTATGGCACCGCCCGCTATTGGGCCGTAACTTAAAACCTATCAACTATGGATAAAAAAAAGGAGGATCAACGCATAAAAGAATTAAAAGACCGATACATACGTTTCGATTGGGCGATCAAGAGACTGCTCCGGCAAAAAGCCAACTTCGGTGTGCTGGAGGGTTTTCTCACGGTTTTTTCTTGGAGAGAAGATTACCATCGTGGAGCTGCTGGAGAGCGAGGGTAATCAACTGTCATGAGGATGACAAGTTCAACAGGGTGTACGCCAAGGCGCTTAACGACAAGGGCGAGATCATCATCGTGAAAATACAAAATATTCGCAAGCTATATTATCTCGAACAGGTACTCTATGGCGTGGCGAAAACCATAACCGAGTACATATCACTGGGCGAGGACTACCTTTATCACGGGCAGAATCATTTCATCGGCGTACATACCAAGGATCAATTGGTAGTCAACACGAAAGAGAGGAATGCGATTGTTTCCCGGCTACCTTCCGAGATTTTCCCCGAATACATACTTATACGGGTCAACGAGTTCGATAAGGTAGCCGTCACTCCCTTAGAGGAATGGATGAACTACCTTAAAGACAGAACGATCCGTCCCGGCACCATGGCTCCGGGATTAGGCGAAGCTCGAGAAAAATTAAAATACTACTCCATGACTCCTGAGGACAGACACGCTTATGACGAACACTTGAATGCGGTCATGATACAAAATGACGTGTTGGATTCGGCGAAGCTTGAGGGACGTATGGAAGGACATATGGAAGGACATATGGAAGGACTGGCGGAAGGCGAGGCGAAAGGTAAGGCAGAAGCGAATCTAGAAAACGCCAAGAAGATGAAAGCTATGGGGATCGATCTTGAAATGATCCGGCAGATCACGGGAATTACCCTATAAATAACCTTTTGGCGACATAAATAGCGAATCGGCGCAAACCCCTCATCGTAAGATGCGGATTTGCGCCGATTTGTTTTTGGTTGTTCGGATGTCCGTGTCGCTTATTCGTCGATCGAACCTCTTACGATACCCCGGCTGGAAGACTTGATGAAATTGAGGATCAAATCCCGTTCCTCGCTAGGCTCGTACTCGGTCTCGATCGCTTTCAGCGCCTCCGTATTATTCAAGCCTCGGGTATACAGCGTGCGATAGATGTCTTGAATCAAGAATACCTGCTGATTCGTGAATCCCCGGCGACGTAAACCTACGATATTGATACCGCAATAAACGATCGGATCACGGCCGATCAAGGTATAAGGAGGGATATCTTTTCCGATACGAGAACCGCCTTGTACCATCACGTGCTTGGATATACGCGTGAACTGATGCACCAAGGAACCTCCGCTTACGATAGCGAAATCATCAATCTCTACCTCCCCGGCGATTTGCGAAGCGTTACCGATGATAATATGGTCTTTTAAGACGCAATCATGGGCCACGTGCGAATAAGCCATGATTAAGCAATTGCGACCTACCACGGTCTTACCTTTGGAAGCGGTACCCCGGTTGATCGTCACGCATTCGCGAAGCGTCGTGTTATCTCCGATTTCCGCCGTCGTGGTTTCCCCCGCGAATTTCATGTCTTGAGGGATACCGGCAACGACCGCTCCCGGGAAAATATTGCAATTTTTACCAATCCGTGCGCCATCCAAGATAACGGCGTGAGAATATATACGGCAATTATCACCGATTACGACATCTTTCTCAATCACGGCAAACGGATCGATAGTTACATTCTGGCCGATCTGGGCCTCTGGATGAACGACTGCTAGAGGAGATATATTCATTATCGTACTTTATCTTATTATTTGTTTTTTACAATCTGAGCCATGAACTCGGCCTCACTAACCAATTTATCACCAACGAATACATACCCTTTCATGGTAGAGATCCCGCGACGGATCGGTGCCAATAATTCCAGACGTAAGATCAACGTATCGCCCGGAACGACTTTCTGGCGGAATTTCACGCCATCTATTTTCATGAAGTAGGTAGAATAGCGCTCTGGCTCATCTACGGAATTCAAGACTAGCAAACCACCTGTTTGTGCCATAGCCTCAACCTGCAGAACTCCCGGCATGACCGGCTCCTGAGGGAAATGCCCTTGGAAGAACGGTTCGTTGGTCGTGATGTTCTTTACGCCTACGATATAGTTCCCGCCAACCTCGATAATCTTGTCAACCAATAAGAACGGATAGCGGTGCGGCAATAATTCACGGATACGGTTGATATCCATCACCGGCTCACGGTTCGGATCGTATACCGGGGCTTGCACCTCGTTCATCTTGATATCCTTGCGGATCATACGAGCTAACTGGTTATTGATCTTATGTCCCGGACGGGTAGCGATCACACGTCCGCGGATCGGCTTACCGATCAAGGCGATATCTCCGATCACGTCGATCAATTTATGACGTGCCGGTTCGTTATCGAATACAAGCGGCTTGTTATTGATATAACCTAATTCCTGCACGTTCTTGTGAGGGATGTTCAGCATATCTGCCAATTTGTCCAAAGATTCTTGCGGTATCTTTTGGTCGTAGATAACGATCGCGTTGTCTAAATCGCCACCCTTGATCAAGTTGTGGTTGAGCAACATCTCCACTTCGCGTACGAATACGAACGTACGTGAAGCCGCCAATTCTGTCGGGAATTCGCTGAGATCGTTCAACGTGGCGAATTGGTTGGAAAGCACGGGCGAATCGAATGAGATCAATACGTTCACGCAGAACTTATCATCCGGAAGGATGATCAACGAAGAACCGGTTTCCTCATCTTTTACCTCGATCTTGTGCTTTACGATATAATAATCCTTCGGAGCGTTTTGCTCAACGACCCCTGTCTTTTGGATTTCCTCGGAGAAGAAGCGAGAACTTCCGTCTAGGATCGGAAATTCGGGTGCGTTTACCTCGATCAAGCAGTTATCGATCTCGTAAGCGTATAAAGCAGCCATCGCGTGCTCGATCGTACTTACTTGAACGCCATTCTTGCTAAGCACCGTACCCCGTTGTGTATTAACCACGTTCTCGGCCAAGGCGTCAATCGTCGGTTGGCCTTCCATATCGACACGTTTGATCTTGTATCCATGGTTCTCGGGTGCGGGATTAAACGTAATCTCTATATCTAATCCGGTATGCAACCCTTTTCCTTTCAAGGAGAAACTTGCCGCAAGCGTTTTCTGTTTTTGCATAGGTCTTTATTGTTTATTAATTTCTTTCTTGAGTTGTTCGATCTCCCGTTGCATTTGCCCCAGCGAGCGGTATATATCCGGAAGACGGTTGAAGATCGCGCTGGAACGCATGAAGTTCTTAGCGTTGATCGCCGGCGCCCCGAGCAATGTCGTCGCTTCCTTCACGTCGCTGATAACGCCAGCCTGAGCTCCGAATACGACGTGGTCCGCCACATGGATATGTCCGGCCAGACCAACTTGTCCGCCAAACATACAATGCTTTCCTACTTTTACGGAACCGGCGATGCCGACTTGCGCCGCCATCACGGTATTCTCGCCTACCTCCACGTTATGAGCGATTTGTACGAGATTGTCCAGCTTAACGCCTCGGCGAATGATCGTAGAATCCATCACCGCACGGTCAATTGTCGTATTGGCTCCGATCTCTACATCATCCTCGATAATAACGTTGCCTAATTGCGGGATTTTCTTGTAAGTCTCACCTTCGGGAGCGAATCCGAAACCGTCAGCCCCGACTACGCTACCGGCATGAAGGATACAATTATTGCCGATCGTACAATTCTCGTAAACGGTGGCATGCGGATAGAATACGCAGTTATCTCCTACCGTCACGTGATCACCGATATAAGCGTGCGGGTATACCATACAGTTCTTACCCATTTTTACGCCTTCTCCGATGTAGGCGAAGTTACCGACATAACAATCGTCGCTCACGGTCGCGGAAGCGGCGATAAAAGCGGTAGAATCAACCCCCTTCTTTTTGCTCTTCGATTGCTCTACCAAATTTAATAACATCGCGAGCGCCGCATAAGCGTTCTCTACTTTTACAAGTGTGGCTCTTATCGGTTGTTCCGGTTTGAAATCATTATTCACCAAAACAATGCTTGCCTCGGTATTATAAATATGATGCGCATATTTAAGATTCGCCAAAAAGGTCAATGTACCTGGCTTTCCTTCTTCTATTTTAGAGAAGTTGCTGACTTTAACGTTCGGATCTCCTTCAATCGTTCCGTTCAGGAAGCCGGCAATTTGTTGGGCTGAAAACTCCATTACTTATTCAATTATATATGTATCTTCGTTGACTGTCCGCTGTTTATAGACAGTTAGTTTGCAAAAATGGTGAAAATTCTTTATATAGCCTATGCTTTGCAGGGAATAATTCCCTTATCATGTAGATAACCGGCCATTTCTTTCTGTACGGCATGTGCCGCCTCACGGGCTACGTTGGCGAAAGCCTCCGTCTTATCCGCGTAAATAATCGCACGGGAAGAATTTACCAAAAGACCGCATTGGTCGTTCATCCCGTATTGAGCTACTTCCGCCAAGCTTCCGCCTTGAGCGCCCACGCCCGGGACTAACAAGAAATGATTCGGAGCCTGTTTACGAATATCAAGGAACATCTTGCCTTGGGTAGCGCCCACTACATACATCATTTGCTCGTCGGTTGCCCACTCTTGCGATTTCTTTAATACTTTCTCGAAAAGACGTTCACCATTCGCGTCTTCCGTCATTTGAAAATCATGTGAGCCTTTATTGGAGGTCAAGGCCAATAAGATTACCCAAGCCTCCGGGTAGATCAAGAATGGTTTTACGCTATCCTCGCCCATATAGGGAGCGACCGTTACGGCATCTACCTTGATATGATCGAAGAAAGAACGGGCATACATCTCGGAGGTATTTCCGATATCACCACGTTTCGCGTCGGCGATGATAAATTGATCGGGATAATTCTCCCGTAAGTAAGCCACAGTCTTCTCAAAAGCCATCATACCCTTTGTGCCGAGGCTCTCGTAAAAAGCCAGATTCGGCTTGTAAGCGACACAATAATCGGCGGTAGCGTCGATGATCGCTTTATTGAATGCGAAAATAGGATCTTCTTCCGACAATAGATGTTGCGGGATCTTTTTTATATCTGTATCTAATCCGACACAAAGGAAGGATTGTTTCTTTTTAATATTCTCGAATAGCTGTTGTTTGTTCATTTTCTTATTCAGTATGAAATGATTGGATGTGTTTACAATTCAGACTCTTTCAGTCGCTCAGCGTTCTCCGCTACGATCAGGTGATCCAAGCAATCTTGAATTTCACCGTCCATAAAGGCTGAAAGATTATAGATCGTGTAATTGATACGGTGATCCGTGATACGCCCTTGCGGGTAATTGTACGTACGGATCTTCGCGGAGCGGTCACCGGTAGATACCATGGTCTTACGCTTGCTGGCGATATCGTCCAAGTATTTCTGGTGTTCCTTGTCATAAATAAACGAACGAAGACGGGTAAGCGCCCTTTCTTTGTTCTTCGGTTGGTCTCGTGTCTCCGTACATTCGATCAAGATTTCCTCACTCACACCTGTAATGGGGTTCTTCCAGACATAACGCAGGCGAACACCTGATTCCACCTTGTTTACGTTCTGACCACCGGCACCACCGGAGCGGAAGGTATCCCATTTAATCTCCCCTTCATTAATCTCAACATCAAATTCATCCGCCTCAGGCAATACGGCGACCGTGGCGGCGGAGGTATGTACACGTCCTTGCGTCTCCGTAGCCGGTACACGCTGTACACGGTGTACACCGGACTCATACTTCAACGTACCGTATACTTTCTCGCCCGATACCGTGAAGATGATTTCCTTAAAGCCGCCGGATGAGCCTTCGCTAAAGCTAGACACGCTTATTTTCCATCCCTTCAGTTCGCAATACTTCACGTACATACGATATAGATCACCGGCGAAAAGGGCGGCTTCGTCACCTCCCGTTCCTCCTCGTATCTCAACGATCGCGTTCTTGTCGTCTTGCGGATCAGCGGGAACGAGCAATAATTTTATCTCTTCTTCCAAAGCGGGAATACGTTCGTTGCAGGTATCCAGCTCTTCACGAGCCATTTCCCGCATTTCCGAATCTTGCTCGGACTCAAGCAAGGCTTTCGCTTCCTCGATCCCGTTCAATACTTTCACGTATTCCGAACGAGCTCCCACGATTTTCTCCAAATCACGGTACTCTTTGTTCAGTTTTACGAACCGTTTCATGTCGGCGATCACCGCCGGGTCGGTAATAAGCGTACCGACTTCCTCGAAACGGCTCACTAATCCGTCTAATTTACCAAGTAAACTATTTTCGGCCATTTATCTTTATTAATAGGTGAAGCGACCTTTCTCGCTTTCGATAATCAATTCATTTTTATCAGCTTCCTCTACGAAACCCACGATTTGCGCATCAATACCAAAGCTTTTTGAGATGCTGATTACTTCTTCCGCATGCTCGGGAGCGATGTAGATCTCCATCCGGTGTCCCATATTGAATACCTTGTACATCTCGCTCCAGTCCGTACCGCTCTGCTCCTGAATCGTGCGGAATAACGGTGGGATAGGGAAGAGGTTATTCTTGGTTACACGCTTGTTCTCTACGAAATGCATGACTTTTGTCTGGGCCCCTCCCGAACAATGTACCATGCCATGGATCTGGGAGCGTAGTTTATCAAGCAATACCTTAATTACCGGTGCGTAGGTACGTGTCGGCGAAAGCACCATCTTTCCGGCGTCTATCCCTAATTCCTCGATCTTATCCGTAAGTTTCAATCCTCCGGAGTAAACCAATTCTTCGGGAACGGCGGCATCGTAGCTTTCCGGATATTTCTGCGCTAAATACTTGGAGAAGACATCATGGCGGGCAGAGGTCAAACCATTGCTACCCATACCTCCATTGTATTCTTTCTCGTAAGTGGCTTGTCCGGAAGATGCCAGACCTACGATCACGTCTCCTCCTTGGATATTCTTATTGTCGATTACGTCCGAACGTTTCATGCGGCAAGTGACTGTACTATCTACGATGATGGTACGAACTAAGTCGCCAACGTCTGCGGTCTCGCCACCTGTCGCATAGCAACCAACGCCCATCTCACGTAACTCTGCCAGCAACTCATCTGTTCCATTGATGATCGCCGAGATCACCTCGCCCGGAACCAACAGCTTGTTACGTCCAATTGTAGAAGAGACCAAGATATTGTCTACGGCACCTACACAAAGCAGGTCGTCGATATTCATGATAAGAGCGTCTTGGGCGATACCTTTCCACACCGAAAGATCTCCGGTCTCTTTCCAGTACATATACGCCAAGGACGATTTGGTACCGGCGCCATCCGCATGCATAATATTACAATATTCAGGATCACCGCCTAAGATATCGGGGATGATCTTACAGAACGCTTTCGGAAAAATTCCCTTATCGATGTTCTTTATCGCGTTGTGAACATCTTCTTTTGAAGCGGAAACGCCTCGCAGGTTATAACGTTGATCACTCATTGTACTATATTATTTGAACCGCAAAGGTAATACTTTTTTATGTTACTTATCTAAGTTTTAAGACATCTCCTTCCTCCGGGATGTAATCTTTGTCTTTTTTATTCATTTTATACAGACTCTTGATCTGGATTCCGTACATCTGTGCGATACTGTGCATAGACTCTCCGACTTGTACCACGTGGTCGTAATTCGGCTTGTCCGCTTTCTTCTTTTTCTTTTCCAGATATACGATATCGCCTTCCTGCAACGGGAAGTCCTCGGGCACCTCGTTGAATTTCATCAACTGCTTGGCCTTGAATCCCATGCTTCGGGCGATCTGGTCGAAACTGTCGTTATCCTTAGCGTATACATAGATCAAACCGTGGGTACGATAGACTTGATAATTGAACACCGGAAGATTTTGCTTCTTGGTAGAGGTCTTCTTTGTTCCCTTACCGGAGTCAAAGCGGTATAACTCATAATCTTCGATAACCTTGATTAATTTATTTGCGTAAGCACGATCGGTGGCGTAACCGCATTTTTGTAGTCCTTTGGCCCAGCCTTTGTAATCCTTGATGTTTAATTTGAACAGGCGTTCGTAGCGGGAGCGTTCGGCGAGGAAGCGGGAATGGTCATCATAAGAATCCTCTACTCGTTTGTATTTCCGGAAGCACTCTCCCCGCAGGTCGTCGTCGTGATAGACCCTGCCGCCTCGCCAGTCCGAATGGCATTTGATACCGAAGTGATTGTTGGAGCGTCTGGCCAAGTCGCTTTGCCCAGCTCCGGATTCCAGTAATCCTTGCGCTAAGGTGATACTTGCCGGAATGCGATATTTCTTTTGGTGTTGAATCGCCAAATCACTGTATTTACTGATGTATTTTTGATAGGAAGTCAGCTTCCGCTGGCTTTCTGCCCCTGCGCTTAAACAGGCGAGGGACAATAATAATATACCTAAAAAATGAAGGGATAAACGCATAACTGTTCTTTTCGATCCGATTTTACCGGACAAATATATAAAAGAAAATACATATCTACTGGGAATTGATGGGTTAAAAATAGGAGATACGGGCTAGATAATCGTAATGCTCCCCATCTTCTATTTTTTCCGCTTTAAAGCCGGCTTGCCTTGCGTATAGATTCAGCGTGTTGAAATCTATATATAACCAATCAAATGAATCCCCTTTGATACTTTTATATTGCATGCGGAAATCGATCTCTCCGAAATAATCATCCTCGGGGGCGATATCCAGATTCCCGTCTTCATCTTCAAATAAATAACTTAAGTCGCTAGAGTCAAGTAAAAGCTGTCCGTCCCGGGCTAGAACCTCTTTTAAGCGGTGAAAGAAAGCCGGGAGATTTTCCAGTTTACCGATAATCCCGGAACCGTTCATTAAGAGAAGAATGGTATCGAATGGTCCGGTTAAGCTCCTGTCAAAAAAATTCTGTAAGCGGGCGTCTTTTACGCCCCGTTTGTTCATGGCCTCTATGGAAAGAGGGGATATGTCGATAGCGGTAACCTCTTTACCCATTTCCTGTAAAGCCAAGGTGTGGCATCCACTTCCGGCACCAACATCCAATATTTTACCTGTACTGAGTTGAAGGGCTTTCTGTTCCAAGGAGGGCATTTCTTGGAAAGTCCGGAATAATTGATTCACGGGAATCTCATCTTCATCGAACATGGAGGAGAATACACGGAGTTTGCTCGCTTTTCCATGTGCGAGATAATCGATGATAGCGGCGCCCATCGGGTCTTTATCGGATGTAAGAAGCATTGAATGCATATGTCTTTGTTCTATATTAAGGTATATTCTATGATGTGGGTGCGAAATTAATATATTCTTTTTATATTTATAGCCTATAAGAATTATAGTTATGTTTCTTTCAAAACATTAAAACAATCAAGAAAATGAAAGAATTGAAATTAGAGACCCGGGTAGAGGTCTATGCGGTAGGAGAATTGGACAATATATATAGGCAATTGTACGAGGCCGCTTTTGAAGCCTCGAAAAAAGCTTATGCTCCTTATTCCAAGTTTCATGTGGGAGCGGCGGTTCTATTGGAGAATGGGGAGATACTTTCCGGAAATAATCAGGAAAACGCAGCCTATCCGTCTGGGCTTTGCGCGGAGCGGACCACCTTATTTTATGCGGGAGCACGTTATCCGGATGCGGCAGTTCAGATTTTGGCGATTGCGGCTATGAAGGATGGGGAACGTGTGGATCTTATCACGCCTTGTGGTGCCTGCCGGCAAGTGATGTTGGAAACCGAGCAACGTTATAACAAACCTATGAAAGTCCTTCTTTGTGGAAAAGAGGAAGCGTATCTCGTTCCGAGCGCGACGGCCTTGTTGCCGTTTTGTTTCAGTAAGTCTGATTTGATCTGATAGAATAAAAAGAGGCAAGGGCGAGAATCGTTCTTGCCTCTATATGTAATAATTAAGTTCGATTAGATCCCTAAAGAAGCCTTGATCTGATTGATCTTTTCTTCTGCCGCTTTCTCTGCCTCCGGCAATTCATCGATGCTCTTTACCTTGGAGTGAACCTCGCAATAGAATTTGATCTTCGGTTCTGTTCCGGAAGGACGGATAGATACTTTCGTATTATCTTCCGTGAAGTATTGAAGCACATTAGAGGTAGTAGGCATATCTAATGTAACGGTTTCGTTCTCTGCATAGTCCTTACCTTTCAATGTAGAGTAATCGTAGAAATAAGTTACCTTAGAGCCTGCGATCTCTGTCAACGGGTTCTCACGGAACTTTTTCATCATAGCCTCGATCTCCTCCGCTCCACTCTTGCCTTTCTTCACGACAGAGATACCTTTCTCCTTAGAGAAGCCGTATTCCACGTAAATCTTCTGAAGCAATTGATACAAACTCAAACCTTGATCTTTTGCCCAAGCTGCGATCTCGGCTAAGATAACGCAAGCGGAAACAGCGTCTTTATCGCGGACGAAATCCTCGCAAAGGAATCCGTAGCTTTCCTCGCCACCACCAATATAGTTTTTCTTGCCTTCGTTCTCACGCATAACGTTAGCGATCCATTTGAAGCCTGTATAAACATCGTACATTTCTACGCCATTACGCTCGGCGATCGTCTTGATCGTCTCTGTCGTAACGATTGTCTTTACGATATATTCTTTACCATTGATCTTACCTAACTCTTTCCAGCGGGTGATTAAATAGTAAACGAACATCAAAGCGGTTTGGTTACCATTCAAAAGTACCCATTCGCCTTCGTTATTCTTAACGGCGGCACCTACACGGTCTGCGTCCGGATCGGAAGCCATTACCAATTCAGCGTCAGTCTCTTTTGCTTTCTCTACAGCCATAGCTAAAGCAGCCGGCTCTTCCGGGTTCGGAGAGATAACCGTCGGGAAATCACCGCTAACAACATCTTGTTCCGGTACATGGATAATGTTCGTGAATCCGTAAGCTTTCAAAGCGGCAGGAACCAATTTAACACCAGTTCCGTGGATCGGAGTGTATACGATCTTCATATCCTTATGGCGGGAAATAGCCTCCGGAGACAAAGAAATCGTTGTTAATTCCTTGATATATTCATCATCGATCGCTTGTCCGATGATCTCGATCAATTCTTTATTTCCTTTGAATTTAATCTCGCTAGCGTTACGGATCTTGTTAACCTCGGCGATCGTATTCTTATCGTGCGGGGCGATCATTTGTGCGCCATCATCCCAATAAGCCTTGTATCCGTTGTATTCTTTCGGATTGTGAGAAGCCGTCAAGATGATACCGCTCTGGCATCCCAGTTTACGGATAGCGAATGACATTTCTGGAGTCGGACGCAGGTCTTCGAATAAATAAACCTTGATACCGTTAGCGGAGAAGATATCGGCTGATATTTCCGCGAACTTACGGCTGTTGTTACGGCAATCGTGGCCGATGACAACCTTTATCTGTTCTAAATCCGCGAATTCCTTTTTCAGATAGTTGGATAAACCTTGGGTGGCCGCACCAACCGTATATATATTCATACGATTTGAACCTACTCCCATGATTCCGCGTAATCCACCTGTTCCGAATTCTAGGTCTTTATAAAAACACTCGATTAACTCAGTAGGATCTTCGTTGTCAAGTAACGCTTGAACTTGAGCACGAGTTTCCGCATCATAACTTTTCGTAAGCCATCCTTGTGCCTTACTTCTTACCATTTCTAATAAGTCGTTGTTTTCCATGTTTATAATATTATTGTGTTTATTGTTGAGCAATCTACTCAATACGATAAATATACAAGAAACAAATATACGAATTTCTTAAAGTAAAGCAATCAAAGGACTTATATTTTGCCTAAAAAATACGATAAATCGTCCTACCAAGTAAACGGATGTGTATAAATCGACTCATTTCCGCAAGCATCCGTTACGATTAATTTAAGTTCATGCTTGCCTCTTTGCAACCTCTCTTTATCGAAGCGATAGGTAATAACCGATTTATTATTCATCTCGAATAAGACAAACTGCCCGTCTATTTCTCCCCGGTAGGTTTGTACCCCGCTTAAGTTATCGGACAAACGGAATATGAAGTTCTGTTTGTTGATCCACGTCTGTTGGTTGATCGGCGTGATAACCGGAGCCTTTGTATCTTGTTGTATCTTATAACTGCCCAATTCCTTGATATTTGCGTCGATCCAGCCATTACGGTATGTACCGCCCATCCAAGAGGCACGTCCGTTTTGTAAGCGAACCACACCATATTGTTGTTTATTCTCAAGCGTATCGCTTTGCAAGAATAGTGATAACTGGGCCGTTCCATGCAAAGGGATTGGCTTATCGTGCAATATGTGGGTGGCTGATAATGAGGTGCTATCTTCTTTCACCGAATAGCGGAAGTAGAGGTCATTATATAGATTACCTTTAGGCATGACGAGACGGATGCCTTTAGCGCCGAACCTATTCTCGCCACCCCAATGGAATAATTCTGTATGAGTCGTATCGATCTGGGGGATCTCTTGTTTCTTTCCCTCGATCCAGATGGATAAACGGGTGGCATTGCCGAAAGCGTCAGCAAGTGTATACGTCAAATGATAGGTACGAGGTTCATCTATACGCAAGATTCCCCGGTTTACGCTTTCAAGGAAGCGTAGACGGTTTCCCGGCTCGATGAAACTACGCATATAGAAAGAGCGATGATCTTTCCATTCTTCATAATCTGTGAATGTGTTCAGATAACGGGTCTCGTCAAATGCGAACTTATCGAGATTACTATGGAAAATCACTTGGCTGTCTGCCGTGAGCGTGATTTCTCGTACGCCATAAATGTTAGTCGTATTATCCATATAATCATAGGCTTTTACAGCGAGCCCTATTTCTCCCCATGCCTCGATTTTTCCAGTGATTGTCTGTTTCCCGTTTTTCGCCGTGACGGGTTTTATCTCAAGCTTCTTGCTTTTGCCGTTTACTACGCCTTTTCCTTCGATGGGGACGATCTGTATTCCTTGGATTTTAGGAGGACGGGTATCGGTTATCCGATCCGAGAAATAATCCAAGGGGTCCATGACTTCCTCGGTCTCGGTGTCTCGTACCTCAAAATGGAGATGAGGTCCACCAGAGCTTCCGGTATTGCCGCTTAACGCTACGACTTCATTTTTCTCGACAGGAAGCAAATCCGGCGTAAGGAAGAGATTTACATTGAAACTTTCTTGTGCGTATTGTTGCTCTTTTACATAATTCGCTATTTTCTTCGAGAATTTTTGTAGATGGCCGTATACGGTGGTCGTTCCATCCGGGTGTGTGATGTAAAGCCCGTTACCGTAGCCCCATGGACTTACGGATATACGTGATACGTATCCTTCTTGTACCGTATGGACGGATTTACCTTCTACCCCTTGTGTCTTGAAGTCTATTCCGGAATGGAAATGATTACTTCTTAACTCACCGAAGTTTCCGCTCAGTAAGATCGGGAAATCGAAAGGATTCCTAAGTTGCTGGGCGTTTGTGTTGATTATGTGGGAGCCGATGATTGCGAATAGACCGGCTAGATATATGGATCTAATATTCATAGGTATTACGTATTTTGTGATACAAAGATAGTGTTTTTTGTGTCTATGGAAAACACGTACGTGTTTTTACGGGCATATTTGGAAATCGATGACTAATGGCAGGTGGTCACTAAAACCGCCCTCATATTTAAAGCCGTAATAGGTTCGAAAAGGACGTACCCCCCGCCATGTTTTATCCTTAGTCAATAAAAAATCAGGAGCGAATATGTGGATGCTTTCCGGAATGATATGCATGGAAGACTCTTGCGTGATGAGATCCCGGTTTACGATTATTTGATCGAGTTGGCTCCATTCGCCTTGGTATTTATGACTACCCGGGAATTGAGTTATATGGGGGCTTGCGAACAAATTATAATAGGTACAAGATGTGGAATCTGTGATCTGCGTATTTTCAGGAAAGGCTTGGGCAGCGAATATCTCGGAAATACTTCTGTCTTGAGGGGTATCATTGAAGTCTCCCATAATGAGTATCTGCGGCTTTTCTCGTATCAGTAACAGGGAATCGCTAGATCCCCGTAAAGTGCGGGCCGCGTCAAAACGATCCTTTTCACTTTCTTTTTCTCCTCCATAGCGGGAGGGGAAATGACACACGAAAACATCTAAGGTATCGCCTGTTATGATCTTTCCATATACGTGTAGGATATCTCGGGTTAATTTGTGTTTGTTCCCGGAAAAACGAATTGGAATGGATTCATGTCGTAAATAAAAGAATTGATCTCGTTGATAAAGAAGAGCGACATTAATACCTCTGGGATCGGGGCTTTGAGTGATAATATATCGATAATCCTGCCAGCGGAGCGGTGTGCGACGGGTAAGATGAGACAGGACGGAGTCATTCTCGACTTCGCAAAGAGCTATTAAGGCCGGTGTGCTCCATTCCCCGGCAGCGCTTATTACTTTCGCTATTTGTTGTAGCTTATGATAGTAGCGGCTTTGTGTCCAGTACCGGTTGCCGGAAGGTAGAAATTCATCGTCATTCTTGGTTGGATTATCCCTTGTGTCGAAAAAGTTCTCCACATTATAGGTCATGACCTTGAACGTAGCTTGGGCAAATAACGGAGGGGAGGCAAAGAATAAAAGAAAAAACATAAAAATCTTCATAGTTAAAGCTTTGATTAATTGTTAATATGTAATGTATTCTTATTCGTTTGAATCTTCGGTCTCTTCCTGAACAAACTCGTAGGCTCCTATGGTCGGGCCGTTCGAACTGGTTAGCCGGTTGACACCGTAACGATCGATCGGATAATTCTTCGTTATCTCGGGATCTGCTTTTCCGACTCCGGTAGTCGATACGGAATCTGGCCGGAAATCATAGGTGTATTTATTTTGCTTGCCTCCTACTTTCCGATAGGAAGGAGTCTTTTTGATAAACAAGACCTCCTTGAAGTGATCGCTGGAGGATTCTTTGGCTTTAAGCGCACAGTGATTGAACCGATAATCGAAATCTGTACTGCCATCTGCTTTTAATTCGACATCGTAACTTCCATCGATAGTGCAATTGTCAAAATAAGCTTGCGTGATAGGATACGGGCCATTTCCGTCTACTGTTACGTTATTGAGCAAGTACAGGCATTTACTATCCAAAGGAACAGTCTCGCTGGCCATTTCCCTTTTGGTTAAACTCATGTAATTAGCCATCGTACAGTGAGCGAAGTAATATTTACCACCGACTAAAGTGAGTACACTTCCTCCGGCATTGCTGAATTCCGTATTTGTAGCGATAACATCACAATTGATGGCGAAGAATAGATCGCTCCCCATATTCGTGATCTGTGAGTTGTTTATCTTGATCTTTGGCCGGTCCGGGGTGGAAGGCTCGCAATATACACCGGAGGTACCATTACGTACGATTACATTATCCCAGACATTCCCGTAGCTATCCGCCTTAAAGGTAATGCCTCCCCATTGTCCGGGAGTCCGGTCATACGGTAATATATCATTTAGTATATAATCCAAACGGTCGCCTCGGAAAGTGATAGGCTCATCCAAGGTGCCTAAAGCGTTCATGGAGCCGTGAACGATCAGGCTCGCTTTATCATGCATATAGAAAGTAGCCCCCTTCTCGATATTCAATGAAACCCCTTTAGCGATAACCAAACTATCGTAGATCAAATAAGGACGATTAGCCGTGAGGATAGAATCTTTTGTAATCGTAACACCGCCTTTGTAAAGATTAACATCCTGCCCATAGGCTTCCAATAATACGGATTGACGGATGCCATTCACGGTGAAAAGTACGGAATCCTGTATCAACAGAGGTTGATTGCCCCCATTCGGATCGACCGTTACTTCCACGAATACATACATGCTGTCGTTGGCGAGTATCCCTACATTATTAAATGAGCTACCTTTGCGTCCATCCACATTCATGCGGAAGCCGGTTGCCTCTCCACTGGCCAGCATGATGGACTCAATGCTCAGAGGTTCACTATTTTTATTGTAGATCATAAATTGACGGGTGGTAGAACCGATCGTACTGAAGATCGTGTCAAAAGCGAGCGTGTCTGTCGAGAAGCTTAGCCGGTAAGTCGGGTTGGTGGAATAATGATCATCCAAACCGTCGCATGCCGGAAGCATGTTCAACAGAAGCGTCGCGAGTATAAATAGCGTTATCGTTAATCTTTTCATTTTCGTAAATGTTAACTGTAAATATCTTGTGTTCTTGTTTCAATAGATAAACAAAATTATCATAAAAAAGTTGCAAGACATTAACATAAAAAAAGAGGATAGACACGGTTATCGTGTCTTTCCTCTTCCTATAACGCAAAAAACGTTGGTTTATTTTGCGGGGATGCTCTTTAATAATTCAAGAAGGTGGCTCCACCATAAACCGACCGTAGCGATCTCGATACGCTCGTTGGGTGAATGTACGTCACGCAAAGTAGGCCCGAAAGAGATCATATCCAGTTTCGGATATTTTTCCAAGAACAAACCGCACTCTAATCCGGCGTGGATGGCCATGATCTTGGCGTCTTTGTTGAATAGGCGTTTGTAAGTCTCCTGTGCGATCTTCAAGATCTTAGAGTCGGGGTTCGGGGCCCATCCCGGATAGCCGTCGCCATGTTTTACATCTGCTCCAGCCAATAGGAACGTGGAGGCTACCGTATTGGCGATAGCGATCTTGCATGATTCGATAGAGCTACGTTGGCTGGTACCGACCAAGATCGTATTGCCTTCTTTCATCTTTACGGAAGCAAGGTTGGTAGAAGTCTCTACCAAGCCTTCTATATCGTGGCTCATACCGATTACGCCGTGCGGACAAGCGTGCAAGGCGTAGATTAATTTCTCGGCGGTGGCATTGTCGATATGATACTCCGGACGATCCGTGGACTCCATCGCTAACTGAACGCTCGGGTCTACATGTTTCAACTCATTTTCAACGTCGGCGGCGAAATGGTTCAGCAAGATACGTACATCCTCCTTATTTTCCGGATGCAAGCCGATCACGGCGTGTGCCTCGCGAGCGATTGCGTTACGTAAGTTTCCTCCATCGATAGAGCAAAGAACGAAATCATATTTCTTTTTCAATAAGAATAAGAAACGAACCAAGATCTTGTTGGCATTGCCTAATCCTTTGTGGATCTCGCCACCGGAGTGACCGCCATTCAGCCCTTTCACGTCGATACGGAAATACTGCATCTTATCGGACGTAGGAACTGGCTCGTAATGGAAAGTCGCTTGCGTGTCTTTACCTCCGGCGCAACCCATAAAGATCTCTCCCTCGTCCTCGCTATCGAGATTTAACAAGATATCTCCGGTCATGAAACCTTCTTTCAAGGCTTTCGCTCCGGTCAAACCTGTTTCTTCGTCTACCGTGAACAAACATTCGATCGGACCGTGTTGGATATCATCTGAGGCAAGCAAAGCCAACTCGGCCGCTACACCGATACCATTATCGGCTCCCAAAGTAGTGCCGTTGGCACGCAGCCATTCGCCGTCGACGATCGTCTCGATCGGATCATTGTCGAAATCGTGTTTCGTACCGTTATTTTTCTCGCAAACCATATCCATGTGAGACTGCAATACGACTACCGGACGATCCTCCATTCCCGGAGTGGCAGGCTTTGACATTAAAAGGTTGCCGGCTTCATCTTTCTTGATAGCTATTTTGTACTCTTTCGCGAATGATTCTAGGAATTCAATCATTTTGCCTTCCTTTTTTGAGGGGCGAGGCACTTGGGTTACTTGATGGAAGAACTTCCATACGATAGTAGGCTTTAAATCAGTAATCTTCATAATGTTACAATGTATTATAGATGTTACTCTAAAGTTAATAAAACCGCAACTGAAAGAGCTTAGTTCGAAAAAAAGTAGAATAAAATGCCAAAAAGACACTTAGTAATCACTTAAACTCTTATATTTGCGTCCACAAATATAGAGAAAATGCTTACAACGTTATTATTTACGGTCATAATTCTTGTTATCAGTGTCGTGTTGCTATCGATAAAAGTGCTGTTGAAAAAGGGAGGAAGGTTCCCGAATACGCATATCGAAGGAAACAGGGCGTTGGGTAAGAAAGGTATATTTTGCGCGAAGACCATGGATCGTATGGCGGTTAAGCAAAAGGGGCTCTATGACATCATGAACGAAATAAAAGAATAAAAAAATAAGATTTAAATTGCACTTTATGAAGAACATTAACTACGTTATTAACGGTGTGCTAGCGGTGGCTGTCGTAATCTTGTATATTATGCAATTTTCCGGCAAGAAAGAATCAAGCGTAACAAGAACATTCGCGTCAGCGGGAGACACAACGGCCTTACTTCCGATCGCTTATGTAAATGTGGATTCCCTGTTACTTAATTACAATTATTCCAAGGATCTGAACGAGATCATCTTGAAGAAACAAGAGAATTCCCGTGCTAACATCACCCAGAAAGCCCGTAGTTTACAAGGCGAGATGCAAGATTTCCAGCGTAAGGTAGAAAATAACGCTTTCCTTACCCGTGAGAGGGCGGAGCAAGAGCAACAACGTTTATTGAATAAGCAACAAGAGTTGCAGAACTTAGATAACCAATTGGCTCAAGAGTTGATGCAAGAGCAGCAGAAGTTGAACGAGCAATTACGCGATACGGTTGTTTCTCAATTGAAGGCTTTCAATCTGGGTAGGGGCTATCAAGTGGTATTCAGCAATACGGTAGGAGATAATATCCTTTTGGCTGGCGATTCCTATGATATCACAGGCGAATTGCTGGAATACTTGAATAAGAATTATTCCTCTCCGGCCAAGTAAGCTATTAATAGAATTTATAAAAGAAAGGGTGTATCAAAGGAACGTTTGATACACCCTTTTTTAACGGTACTTACCGGGGATTTTATAGAAGATATACTGTATCTGCAAAGTAATATATACTGCGTTGGCCTGGTCAGTATATATTCATCGGTCGAGACTGCGTTTTGCGGCCAATTACTCTTTAGGAGTAACGAAAGCGGTATATACTTGTAAGATAGCGGCTACGCTCAAGCAAAGGATCCACTCGGTACGGTTGTTGAACATAAAGCCGGAAGATACGATCATTAGAAGTCCGGCGAATACGTTGAAACGGTGGAGCCGACGGCGACGAAAGTCCAAGTCCTTAACCGGAAGGGTCAGATAGCAAACGGCTATACCCGCCGCACCGACAGCGAATAAATAAGGGGCGACAGCCCAATGAGTAAGAAACAATACGGCACCGGCTAATACGAGTAATCCCGCTGCGCCGAAAATAATCGATCTGATTTGTTGATTCATTTATTTGTCCTTGATAATAAAAACATCCTCGTTCGACCTTTTCATAAAATACTCTTCACGGGCGAAACGTTCCAGTCCCTCCTTGTCCGTATGAAGGTCGTTTAATTTCTTGCTGTTGATTTCGATCTCCTTTTGGTAATGTTTGATCTCTTTCTCCAAGCCGCGTATTTTCTCGTCGTACGTATAGCGTTTATACAGGCTGCTATCGCCCACCGTAAAGGTGACGATAAGGAACACGATGGTAACCAACCAATAAGCGTTGATCCACGATAGATACTTTATGTAAAACTCTTTTATGCGTGACATCGGAACATCGTTTTCGCGAAGATAATGAATTATTTTGTTTATCTTTGTCTTATCAATAAAAAGCAGAGAATGGATAATTATATTGTATCGGCAAGAAAATATCGCCCGTCCACTTTTCGGAGTGTAGTAGGGCAGAAGTCTCTTACCACTACGCTGAAAAACGCGATACAAAGTAACAAATTAGCGCATGCTTACCTGTTTTGCGGTCCTCGTGGAGTAGGAAAGACCTCGTGTGCCCGTATCTTTGCGAAGACGATCAATTGCTTGAATCCGACGGCGGATGGCGAGGCTTGTAATGCGTGCGAGTCGTGCCGGGCTTTCAATGAGCAGCGTTCTTATAATATTCATGAACTGGATGCCGCCTCGAATAACTCGGTGGACGATATTCGTACCTTGATCGACCAAGTGCGTATCCCGCCTCCAATCGGTAAATACAAAGTCTTCATTATTGACGAGGTCCATATGTTGACAACCGCCGCTTTCAACGCATTCTTGAAGACATTGGAGGAACCTCCGCATCATGCTCTCTTTATCTTGGCTACGACCGAGAAGCACAAGGTGCTTCCCACGATCCTTTCCCGTTGTCAGATCTATGATTTCTCCCGTATATCCATCGCCGACATGGTGGAGCATTTGCAATATGTCTCTTCGCAAGAGGGGGTAACAGCGGAACCGGAAGCCTTGAACGTGATCGCTCAGAAGGCGGATGGAGGTATGCGCGACGCTTTGTCTATCTTTGACCAAGTGGTAAGTTTTACGAATGGCAATATCACGTATCAAGCGGTTATCGATAACTTGAACGTGCTGGATTATGAGTATTATTTTCGTCTGACGGATGCGATCTTATCTGGCAATGTGCGGGCATCTTTATTGATCTTGAACGAGATATTAGGCAAAGGATTCGACGGGCAGAATATCATAACCGGTTTGGCCGGGCATTTCCGGGATTTATTGGTATGCCGGGATGAGTCCACCTTGGTGCTATTCGAGGTGGGGGCTTCTATACGTGAACGATATAAGGAGATGGCGAAACATTGTCCGGATCAACTTCTGTTCAAGGCGATAGAGCTAGCGAATACGTGCGATTTGAATTATCGTGCCAGCCGCAATAAGCGTCTTTTATTGGAATTGACGTTGATTCAGCTCTGTCAATTAACACAGGTAGCCGCCGACGATAAAAAAAAAGCGCTGATTGAGCCGATCGCCGGGACGAATCCAGCTTCTCAAGCGGTGAATAGCGGGAAGCCTCAACAGCCGCCTCAAGCTCCTTCAGTTACGGCAGCGGCCGGTGCTCCACAAGTTATGAGTACGCACATGCCGAGCTCGGTTCCTGCGCCACCTCCGTCTACAGCGCCTAATCCGGTTCGTAGAACGGTTCGTCCGATGGGAATCTCCATGAAGGAGATCGGAGTGGAGAAGCCTAAGCAACAAACCGTTCAACAAGCGACAACGAACGTAAAGGAGGTAGTAACTCCCTTTGACAATGATTCCTTGGTTCGTGAATGGGATAATTACGCCGCAACGATTGACAAGAAAGTGTATCTTAAGAATACGATGATCAATTGCAAGCCTACCTTGCAAGAGAATTACTATTTTGAGGTAGCTGTACATAACCCGGGGCAGCAAGAGGAATTGATCAATAATGCGATCCATATCCTGCCATTTCTCCGCCAGCATCTTACTAATAGCCGTATCCAGATGCGTGTCCGGATCGTAGAGGGAAATGAGAAGCATTTGGCTTATACATCCACGGAGAAGCTAGAGTTGCTGATGAAGATAAATCCTACCTTGGGTCGTTTGAGGGATGAATTTAATTTGACGTTAGATTAAGTAGATATGCTAAAGATCCCAAGAAGGGATCTTTAGTCTTATTTTTTATTCCTTTGTCTCAAGATAAACCACTTGAGTTTGCAAATACTCCTCAAGTCCATGTTTTCCGTCCGCACCACCGATTCCGGATTTACGCCATCCCGCATGGAAGCCTTGCATAGCCTCAAAATTCTCACGGTTAATATAAGTCTCCCCGAATTTTAAGGAGCGCATTACCTTGAATGCATTATCCAAGTTTTGTGTATATACGGAAGATGTCAATCCATATTCGCAATCATTCGCCCATGCGATAGCGTCGTTGATATCTGAATATTCGACAACCGGCAGTATGGGGCCAAAAGTCTCTTCTTGTATGATATCCATTTTCTGTGTAACACAATCCAAAACGGTCGGTTCGAAGAAATATCCTTTTGTACCGATCCTATGGCCACCACACAGTAGCCTAGCACCTTGTTGGATCGCTCTCTCTACTTTTTTCTCCATAGACTCCAATGCGCTGGCTTCAATAAGCGGTCCCATATCCAGATCCGCGACCTCATTGGGATTTCCTACTTTTACCAGCTTCATGCCGGCGACTAGTTTTTCCATGAAGGTCTCTTTTATCGCTTTGTCTACATAAACCCGTTCGGCACAATTACATACCTGTCCGGTATTGATCACACGAGAGGCAATAATAGACTTAACAGCAAGATCGATATCTGCGTCCTTCATCACGATAGCCGGGGCTTTACCTCCTAACTCCAGAGAAACTTTCGTGATATTAGGAGCGGCAGCTGCCATGGTTTGTTGTCCGGCTCCCACGCTTCCTGTCAAACTAACCATACCTACTTTCGGATTCGCCGCAAGTTCATGCCCAATCACGCTACCCCGTCCATTTACCAGATTGAAAACGCCGGCAGGCAAACCTGCCTCCTCCACGATCTGTGCGAATACGTATGCGTTCTCTGGCGTAAGCTGGCTAGGTTTTATCACGATCGTATTTCCGGTGATCAAGGCCGGAGCGGCTTTACGAGCGACTAGAAAGAATGGGAAATTCCAAGGTAGGATACCTGTCGTTACTCCAATCGGTCTCTTAAATAAGAAAATGCTTTCATGAGGGCGGTCACTGGGAATGATTTCCCCTTCGTACCGACGGGCCCAGCCTGCCATGTAATCCATATAATCCGCGGTAAAAAGAACTTCAACATTGGCGAGTCCTTGGGTTTTGCCTCCTTCACGGACGATGATGTCGGTCAGTTCCTTCTCTCTCTTACGGATGCCTGCCGCTATCTTTGTCAGATAAGCCGCCCTTTCTATGGAGGGCGTTCTTTCCCATTGATTCTGCGCTTTCTCTGCGGCATCGATTGCTTTTCTGGCATCTTCAACCGTCCCGTCGGGCATCAGTGAAATAACCTCTTCGGTAGAAGGATTCAATACCTTGATCCATTTCCCAGACTCATTCTCAATGAATCTGCCATCTATAAACATTTTCAATTCTTTCATGATACTATTTTTAGGTTGAATAATTTGTTCTTAAAAGTACGGGAAAGGAAGGAATGGCAATGTTTTAAAAATGATAATAGTTCTATCAGAAATGATAGTGAATCAAGATAATAGGGTAGATATAGGAAAAACAGCCTCAAGAAGTTGATCTTCTCAAGGCTGTTTTTTTATAGAATGATCGTTTTTCGTTTTAGCAGGCTTTGAAGCTCATGTCCAAGCTCTTCACGGAGTGAGTCAAAGCCCCTACGGAGATGAAGTCTACGCCACATTCCGCGTAATCACGTAATGTGTCGAACGTGATACCGCCGGAAGACTCTACCTCGAAACGTCCGTTGATGCGGCGAACCGCTTCTTTTGTATTCTCGATATTGAAATTATCCAACATGATACGATCGATACCGCCTACTTTCATGGCTTGTTCCAACTCGTCGAAGTTACGAACCTCGATCTCGATCTTTAGGCTCTTTCCTTTCTCTTTCAGATAGTTTTGCGCACGTGTGATCGCCTGCTCGATGCCTCCGGCGAAATCCACATGATTATCTTTCAATAAGATCATATCGAACAAACCGATGCGATGGTTCATGCCGCCACCGATACGTACGGCCTCTTTCTCGATCATACGCATACCGGGAGTTGTCTTGCGAGTATCCAAAACGTGTGTCTTGGTGCCTTCCAACGCCTTGGCGTATTTACGGGTCGTAGTAGCGATACCGCTCATGCGTTGCATAACGTTCAGCATCAACCGCTCGGTCTGCAATAAGGATTGGATCTTACCTTCCACCACGAACGCTATATCCCCTTTTTTCACTTCGGCTCCGTCTTGTATAAAGACCGTCATTTTTAGTTCCGGATCGAAGTCGTGGAAGATACGTTTAGCCATTTCCACGCCGGCCAATACGCCATCTTCCTTGATGATCAGCTGGCTTTTCCCCATCGCTGTCTCGGGGATGCAACATAAGGTGGTATGATCACCATCGCCAATATCCTCGGCAAACGCTAATTTGATTAAGTCGTCAATAAGTTTGTCCATCTTTTATTCTATTCTGATTGATTGTATAATCGCTGTATTCCCTTCGGCACGGTACGTGATGTTTACACGGTACTCACCGGAAGACGTCGGAAGCTTTCCGACAAGGAAACCGCTTTCCTTTTTATCCGCATGATGTACGACCGAGAATCCGGAAGGCTTATTCGAACTGAAAAATGAGGACAACATAGAGACGGCCTCACTTCCGTTACATTTCTTAGAGGAACCGGGCAAGGCTACATCCACCACCTTATCCATAGCACCGGATAGAGAGGAGGCATTTCCTGCCTTGAAAGCATTTGATATACTGGTAATATCCGCCGCCTGCGCACATGCGAATGCGAATATCAAGGCGAATGTAAGTAAGAGTCGTTTCATAAGCTTTCTTTATTTTATTGAGTAATTAGTGGCAAAGGTATGTATTTTTCTTGTAACTTAGCCTTTCTAAACCTGTAAATGTAAGTAGATGAAGATTGGACTGATTGTGATTGGTAAGACGGATGCCGGTTATTTTGTGGAGGCTATCAATGAGTATAAAAATCGCTTGACGCATTATATACCCTTTGAAATGGAAGTCATACCGGATATAAAGAACGTGAAGAACCTCTCAGAGGCGCAGCAAAAGGAGAAAGAGGGCGAATTGATTTTAAAGGCTTTGCAGCCCGGCGATTATTTGGTGTTGCTGGACGAGAAAGGGAAGGAGTTCACCTCCATGCAATTTTCTACTTATCTGGAAAAGAAAATGCATACGGTCCCGAAACGCTTGGTATTTGTGGTGGGCGGTCCTTACGGTTTTAGTGAGGCCGTGTATAAGGCGGCATCGGAAAAGATCTCGTTGAGCAAGATGACTTTTTCCCACCAGATGATCCGATTGATCTTTATCGAGCAGATTTACCGGGCGATGACGATCTTGAATAACGAGCCTTACCATCATGAATAACCGCATCGTTTAACGCCGGTATCCGCATAGCCCTACGCCTATACTGGCGTAAGTTCACACCGATACTGCCGTGAGGCTATGCGAATACTGGTGTTTTTCTCCCGGATTAATGGACTAATTTCAGGCCGACGATCCCTATCAATATCAAGGATAAGAACAATAATCTGAATATATTCGCGGAATCATGGAAAAACAAGATTCCAAGAAGAACAGTCCCTATAGCCCCGATCCCGGTCCAGATTACATAAGCCGTACCGATCGGGATGCTTTTCTGGGCGAGATATAAGAAATAACCGCTTAAGCCCATGGATAAGATCGATAAACCTATAAACCAAATAAAATATTTGGAATGCATACTTGCTAATTTAAAGCCCAGCGGCCAGCCGATCTCGAATAATCCGGCTATAATTAACAGAATCCAAGCCATATAGAATTAGTCTTAAAAGTTTTCCCGTGTCTTCTGGATCAATAAATAATCCAATAAAGTCATGGCGGTCATAGACTCGACGATAGGTACCGCACGAGGCAATACGCATGGATCATGACGTCCGCGTGCCTTTAATATCGTATCCTCTCCCTCCATGTTAACCGTTTCTTGTTCCATCAAGATCGTAGCGACCGATTTAAAGGCTACCCGGAAATAAATATCTTGTCCGTTGGAGATCCCTCCTTGGATACCGCCGGAATTATTGGTACGAGTATTGATATGCCCGTTATCATTGAAAAAGCGATCGTTCCTTTCCGATCCGCGGAAGAAGGCGGCGTTGAATCCGTCTCCATACTCGAAGCCCTTCACGGCGTTGATCGTAAGCATCGCATGTCCCAACGCGGCATGTAACTTGCCGAACACAGGCTCTCCCAATCCGACGGGAACCCCTTTCGCCACACAGGTAATAATACCGCCGATCGTATCTCCTTTTGATTTGACCTCGGCGATCAAGGTTTCCATCTCTGAGGCGGTCTTCGGGTCCGGGCAACGTACGTCGCTCTCCTCCGTCAAGCTTAAATCATAATCTTGGTAACTACCCGCTAATTGGATCGGGCCGACCTGCGAGGTATAAGCTTGGATCTGTATGCCGTATTGCTTAAGGGCGAGTTTAGCGATGGCCCCAGCCACGCAACGAGCGATCGTTTCCCGGGCGGACGAACGTCCACCTCCACGGGGATCACGGATTCCATATTTCGTTTGATAGGTATAATCAGCATGGGAAGGACGGTAAACCGTTTTCATATTGTCATAGTCCGAGGAATGTTGGTTTTTGTTCCAGATGATGAAACCTATCGGCGTACCGGTTGTCTTTCCCTCGTAGATGCCGGAAAGAAATTGTACCTCATCATCCTCTTTACGGGGGGTCGTGATACGGGATTGTCCCGGTTTACGACGGTTCAGCTCTTGCTGGATGAATGCCGTATCTAATTCGATCCCGGCTGGGCATCCGTCGATCACGCCGCCGATACCGGGGCCGTGCGATTCGCCGAACGATGTTAATCTATAAATATTACCAAAAGTATTCACCGTTTTGTCTAATTGAAAATTGAAAACTGAAAATTGAGAATCAAAAGCCGATGATTAGGCACTTCTCCTAATTTTCAATTTTCAATTCTCAATTTCCCATTATTTAGTGGCATCCACCACAACCACAACCACCCTCGTGGTTATCGCCACAATCGCTACCGCAATCGTCGCAACCGCAACTACATCCACCTGCGGGAGCGGAGAAGGCTGCGATCTCTTCCGCTGTCGGTTCGTGTACGTCGATTACCTCGCCGCTGAAATGCAAAGTCTCGCCAGCCAACGGATGGTTGAAGTCCATTACCACGATATCATCCTTCACTTCCAATACAGAGCCGTTCATACGGTTGCCATTAGAATCCATCATCGGTACGGTATTACCTTCCTTGATCATCTCGGCGTCGAATTTACCGTCCACCTCGAAGATATTCTTCGGAAGATCCAATACGTGCTCCTCGTTATATTCGCCATAAGCCTCGGCTGGCTCGATGGAGAAGTTGAACGTGCCACCTACTTCCAGCCCGTTCAAGGCTTTCTCGAATGCCGGAAGCATCATGCCTGTTCCGTAGATGAATTTCAAAGGAGCCTCGACCGTCGCTTTTTCCATTAACTCACGTTCTTCACCTTCGCCAACGTTCAGGTCGTATGTAACCGCAACGTATTTGTTTGCTGTAATTTTCATTTGTCTTGTATTTTAAATATGTATAGAAATGCTCGCAAAGATACGATTTTATTTCTTATCCACCGCCTTTTTAAGAGCGTTCATCGCTTTATCTAAAACAGAGCGGGGGCAACCAATGTTCAAACGCATATGGCCTTCTCCCCCGGGACCGAAGATACTTCCGTCGTTCAGCGCTAGTCCGGCTTTGTCTTTGAACAGGTGTACGAGTTCATCTTGACTTAATTCCAGTTCCCTGCAATCCAACCAAACGAGGAAGGAGGCTTGGGGCTGGTAAACTTTTATCTTGGGGAGATGTAGTTTCATGAACTCTTCCACGAAACGTACATTCTCCATGATATACATTCGCATTTGTTGCAACCATTCGGCGCCATAGGTGTAAGCGGCGGTTGTCGCCGTATAAGCGAAGATCGTGCCATCGCCAAACTCTCCGGCCTCAAGGAAAGAGTAAAATTCTTCCCGGATGCGATCATTGGGTACGATTGCGTAGGAAGTCACGATACCGGCGATATTGAACGTCTTGCTCGGTGCCATGAAAGTTACGCTGCAAGAAGCGGCAGTATCCGATACGGAGGCAAATGGATAATGCGTATACTGAGGATAGGCCATTTCCGCATGAATCTCATCGGAGATAACCAAAATATTGTGCTTGGTGCAAATCTCGGCCAATCGGACCAAGGTTTCCTTTTTCCAGACGATCCCGCCCGGATTGTGAGGGTTGCAGAGGATCAATACCTTGCATTTATCATCTATAATAGATTCAAGATGATCGAAATCCATCTCATAGATGCCGTCTACCATCTTTAGCGGATTATAAACGACCTCACGCTTCATTTTCTCCGGAACGATGCGGAACGGATGATAAACAGGGGGCTGGATGATGACCTTATCTCCTTTTTGCGTAAAGCATTGGATAGCGAAAGCGATTCCCTTTACGATTCCCGGGATATAGCTGATCCATTCCCGTTGTATTTTCCAGTTATGTTTGTAGTGTACCCAATTGATGATACTCTCGTAATACTCGTCGGAGCCGAATGTATAGCCGAATATCTCGTGCTCACAACGTTTCTTCAGGGCCTCTACAATAAAGTCCGGTGTGCGGAAATCCATATCCGCCACCCATAGTGGTATCAGATTCTCGTCACCGAACATCTCTTTCAAACGGTCGAATTTCACGCAACTCGTCCCATGCCGTTCGATAACTTCGTCGAAGTTGTAGTGTTTCATATTTTTATTAACGATCAGTTTCTTAATTGCTATTGGGGTCAAAGATACAAATTATTATATTTATTGTTTATCCAAATCAAAGTATGAAATGCTGTATATTAGGAAATCGGCGATATATTTAATGAATCGTTTACTTAAATGGCTTATCAAACCGTGAACTGGCAAAATGTCAAAGTGTTATTATTGCTCTCTGTGGGTGATGAATTATGGGGCGGGGGCTTGGTCGCACGGAAAAAGCGCAAGCATTTGATGGTTGTGTAAATCAGAATGATGTTTGAATGCAGGTGTTGTTGGTCTTTTTTATGATTGATGTTTGAATAGCTGTCTATCGGTTGAGTATTTAAGGCTTTCTCTGTCTGAAAGTCATTTTGAAAATGTCTTTGCTTGAGCTGCTTCTAGCGTGGGTTATGCCGGATTTAGTCTTGATTTTAGGTGATTTTCATTCGAATGTTAACAAAATTTAGTCCGATACTAGATGAAATTTATTCCTTATGTTCTTCAGAAAACTTCCTTATGTTTTTTCTAGAACACTATTATGAATTTTTTCAAGGCTATTTATAGTCTACAAGTGTTAATAAATATGTGATTTAGAGTTTATATGTATCTTTTTTATCGCTAGAATAGGATTTTCTTATGAGATACGTGTTATCGTAAGTCGTGTTATCTGATAAAAATGTTATCTGGAATCTGTTTTAGATAACATTTGTCTTTTTACTGTTTCTGTTTGGAAATCGAAGTTTTTTCCCTTCTATACCTTCCGATTCCTAAGTAATACACTCTTGCTCCTGTTAAAATGCAATCCTAAAATGGTATTTACTTGAGAATTGAAAGAAAAATAAAGAATTTTCTTTTAAATCCTTTGCGCATATCAATTATTGTTCTACATTTGCAGCGTCAAACAAACAAAGACAATAAGAAAAGATGATGAACAACGTATTGCATATTATTCTCGTGGTGGTCCTTCTAGTCATTAGTAGGTAAGGAGAAAGGTGTGTAAGAAGTTGTGAAGTCGTAGAGATATTTCTTAAGCCTTTCTCCATATAGGGAAAGGCTTTTTTATTATAAATAAATCAAGGTAGAGGCGTGGATAAAGCGCTCTACGAACAAAAAATAGGAAAGAGATGAAGAATCCGTTAAGAAGCTCATTTAGCACCGAAGGTCGTAGGATGGCCGGAGCCCGTGCGCTATGGCGTGCCAACGGGATGAAAGAGGAACAGTTCGGCAAGCCTATTATCGCTATCGTAAATTCATTTACCCAGTTCGTGCCGGGGCATACGCATTTGCATGAGATCGGGCAATTGGTCAAGGCCGAGATCGAGAAACAAGGTTGTTTCGCCGCTGAATTTAATACGATCGCTATCGACGACGGTATCGCTATGGGGCACGATGGGATGCTTTACTCGCTTCCTTCACGCGACATTATCGCGGACAGCGTGGAATATATGGTAAATGCCCATAAGGCGGACGCTATGGTTTGCATCAGCAATTGCGATAAGATCACGCCGGGTATGCTTATGGCTTCCATGCGATTAAATATCCCGACGGTGTTCGTGTCCGGTGGCCCGATGGAGGCAGGTGAGCTGGATGGCCGCCATCTTGATTTGATCGATGCGATGATTGAGTCTGCCGATACATCGGTAAGCGATGAGCGTATCGAGCAGGTGGAACGCCATGCGTGTCCGGGTTGCGGTTGTTGTTCCGGTATGTTTACCGCTAACTCTATGAACTGCTTGAACGAGGCGATCGGTCTGGCGCTTCCGGGTAACGGGACGATCGTGGCTACCCATAAGAACCGTATCCAACTTTTCCGTGACGCGGCTAAGCAAATCGTTGAGAACGCTTACAAATACTATCGTGACGGGGATGATTCCGTGTTACCTCGCAACATCGCTACCCGTCAGGCTTTCTTGAACGCCATGTCTCTGGATATCGCCATGGGGGGGTCTACCAATACGGTGCTTCACTTATTGGCCGTGGCACAAGAAGCCGGCGCCGATTTTCATATGGAGGATATCGATATGTTATCCCGCAAGACTCCTTGCCTGTGTAAGGTAGCCCCGAATACGCACACTTATCATGTACAAGACGTAAACCGTGCCGGTGGAATCCTCGGTATCATGAACGAGTTGATGAAAGCCGGGCTTGTGGATGGCAGCACGAGACGTGCGGACGGCCTGACCTTGGCCGAGGCTGTTGATAAATACGCCGTCACTTCCCCGAACGTAACGGAGGAGGCGATCCGTAAATACAAGAGCGCTCCCGCTCATCGGTTCAGTATCCAGATGGGTTCCCAAGAATCTTATTATAAGGAATTAGATACGGATCGTGCCGAAGGTTGTATCCGTGACGTGGAGCACGCTTATTCCAAGGATGGCGGCTTGGCTGTTTTGAGAGGGAATATCGCCTTGGACGGATGTGTCGTAAAAACCGCCGGTGTGGATGAGAGTATTTGGAAATTCTCCGGCCCGGCGAAAGTCTTCGATTCACAGGATGCCGCTTGCGAGGGCATTTTAGGAGGCAAGGTCGTTTCAGGCGATGTGGTCGTCATCACGTATGAGGGTCCGAAAGGGGGGCCGGGAATGCAAGAGATGTTATATCCTACCTCTTATATAAAGAGCCGTCACTTAGGTAAGGAGTGCGCCTTGATCACGGATGGTCGTTTCAGTGGCGGTACGTCCGGTCTTTCTATCGGGCATATCTCTCCCGAGGCCGCTTCCGGTGGCGCTATCGGACTGGTGAGAGACGGGGATATCATCGAGATCAATATCCCGGAACGTTCCATCAACGTGCGGTTGAGCGACGAGGAGTTGGCCGAGCGCCGTAAGGCGGAAGAGGCACGTGGAAAGAAAGCCTTTACGCCGCCGACGCGTCAGCGTGAGGTCTCGAAAGCGTTGAGAGCGTACGGGAAGATGGTTAGCTCCGCCGATAAGGGAGGTGTAAGGATTGTTGAAGATTAAAGCCAATAATATACATTAAACACGTTATTTTTTATGGAGAAACAAAAGATAACCGGTTCGGAAGCTTTGCTGAAAGCGTTGATTGCTGAAGGAGTAGATACTATCTTCGGTTATCCCGGCGGACAGGCGATACCTATTTACGACAGTTTATATGATTATAGGGACCAGTTGAGGCATGTATTGGTGCGCCACGAGCAAGGCGCTACCCATGCGGCTCAAGGATATGCCCGTGTATCTGGCAAGGTAGGAGTGACGTTGGTTACTTCCGGCCCGGGCGCTACGAATACCATCACGGGTATCGCTGATGCGCTGATGGATAGTACGCCAATGGTCGTAATCGCCGGTCAAGTACCCTCGCCGTTGTTGGGAACCGATGCTTTTCAGGAAGTCGACGTGATTGGCATCACGCAACCGATCACGAAATGGGCTTATCAAATCCGCAAGCCGGAGGAGATCGCATGGGCTGTTTCTCGTGCTTTTTATATCGCTTCTACAGGCCGTCCGGGTCCAGTTGTGCTGGATTTAGCGAAGGACGCGCAAGTAGGGTTGGTGGAATATGAATATAAGAAGGTCGATTACGTACGTAGTTATCAACCGGAGCCGGATATCAATAAGGATCGTATCAAGGCCGCCGCCGATTTAATCAATGAGGCGAAGAAACCCTTCTGTCTGGTCGGACAGGGAGTATTGTTAGGCGGTGCGGAAGAGGAATTGAAAGCGTTTCTCCAAAAGAATGATATACCTGCCGGATCTACGGTATTGGGCTTATCCGCGTTGCCAACCGATTTCCCATTGAACAAGGGAATGCTCGGCATGCATGGAAACGTAGGGCCGAACCGGAAAACGAATGAGTGTGATGTATTGATCGCTATCGGTATGCGTTTCGACGACCGTGTGACTGGCGATTTAAAGACATACGCTAAGCAAGCCAAGATTATCCATCTGGATATCGATAACTCGGAAATCGGCAAGAATGTTGCCGTGGATGTAAAGGTGCTGGGTAATGCCAAGCACACGATACCGATGATCACGGCGTTGTTGGAAGAACGTAAACGTCCGGAATGGAATGCCGAGTTCGATCGGGACGAGAAAGAGGAATACGATAAGGTAATCGAGAAGGAATTGTATCCGACCGAGGGCCAACTGAAAATGGGCGAGGTAGTCCGTAAGGTTTCCGAGGCGACCGGTAACGACGCTGTATTGGTGACCGACGTTGGGCAGAACCAGATGATGGGCGTCCGCTATTTCAAATATAAACAAACCCGTAGCGTGGTGACTTCCGGAGGTTTAGGTACGATGGGATTTGGTCTGCCGGCCGCTATGGGCGCAAAGTTCGGGGCTCCGGACCGTACGGTCTGCTTCTTTACCGGTGATGGGGGTATGCAGATGACGATTCAGGAATTGGGTACCATCATGCAGGAGAAACTGAACGTGAAGATTATCATTCTTAATAATAACTTCTTAGGTATGGTACGTCAGTGGCAAGAATTGTTCTTCCACGAGCGTTATTCAAACACCATCATGGAGAATCCGGATTTCGTGGCGATCGCCAAGGCCTATGGTATCGCCGGCCGTGCCGTTGAAAAGCGGGAGGAATTGGACGACGCTATCGCTGAGATGCTAAACCACGACGGCGCTTACGTGTTGGTCGCTAACGTGGAGACTTGCGGAATGGTATATCCGATGGTTCCTGCCGGGGGAAGCGTGACAAACATGATTATGGGAGACGAGAAATAAGGAGGAGATGAAGCTATGACAACAAAGAAATTATATACCGTTATTATCTTTTCAGAGAATATCGTAGGTCTTTTGAACCAGATAACGATTATCTTTACACGCCGACAGCTGAACATCGAGACTCTGTCCGTCTCTCCGTCCGCTATCAAGGGCATCCATAAGTTTACGATCACGACATTCGCCGATGAGGATATGATCGATAAGGTGGTGAAACAGATCGATAAACGTGTGGATATCTTGAAGGCTTATTATAA
The DNA here is from genome assembly GCF_003635435.1 of Parabacteroides sp. AF21-43. NCBI lineage: Bacteria > Pseudomonadati > Bacteroidota > Bacteroidia > Bacteroidales > Tannerellaceae > Parabacteroides > Parabacteroides sp. AF21-43. The sequence goes on from NZ_QTMG01000001.1 coordinate 373,569, forward strand.
TACGGATGAGGATCTGGTTTATCAAGAGATCGCCCTTTATAAGCTAAGTACCGAGCTTTTCATCAAGATGGGAACCGTGGAGGGATTGATCCGTAAATACAACGCTCGTATCTTGGAGATGAACGAGACCTGCGTGGTATTGGAGAAGAGTGGCCACTATGACGAGACACAAGCCTTGTTCAATGAGTTGAGCGAGACGATCGGTGTCCTGCAATTCATCCGCTCCGGACGTGTGGCTATCACGAAGAGCAAGGTGGAGCGCTTGAGCGATATGTTGGCCGATATGGAGCGAAAGTTACATGAAAAGCAACAATAATAAGATATGGAGAAAGTAGGATTATTTCATTTCGTGGCGGAGCCGTATTTGATGGATTTTAGGGGACGTGTAACGCTCCCTATGATTGGTAACTATTTGATTCACGCCGCTTCCAGCCATGCCGGAGAGCGTGGGTTCGGTTTCAATGATATGTCGGAGCGTCATACGGCTTGGGTGTTGTCCCGTCTGGCTATCGAGATGAAGGAATATCCTACCGCCTTCGATAAGATTAATCTATACACTTGGATCGATGAGGTCGGACGCCTCTTCACCAGTCGTTGTTTCGAGCTGGCGGATGAGAATGGGAAAACCTTTGGATTCGCCCGTTCTATTTGGGCGGCTATCGACGTGGAGACCCGCCGTCCTACCTTATTGGATATAGAGGCATTGGGCAAATATATCGACGAGCGTCCGTGCCCGATCGAGAAGCCGGGCAAGATCATGCCGGCGGAGAATAAGGCGGAGGGAATCCCGTATTCGATCAAATACAGCGACTTGGATATCAACGGTCACTTCAATAGCGTGAAGTATATCGAGCATCTGCTGGATTTGTTCGATATCGACCAGTTCAAGACCCGTGAGATCGGCCGTCTGGAGATCGCCTACCAATCCGAGGGTAAACAAGGTATGCCGCTTACGCTTCATAAGGCGGAGTCCGATCCCGATAAGCAAGACATGGCTATTTGCCATGAGGGAAAGGCGATCTGTCGTGCGGCGGTTACTTGGAGATAATAAAAGAGATACATAAATAGGTTTTTAAACATTAATAGTTAAAAAGAAAATGGCACAAATGAATTTTGGCGGTGTTGTAGAGAATGTAATGACCCGCGAGGAATTTCCGTTGGAAAAGGCAAGAGAGATATTAAAAGATGAGACAATCGCTGTTATCGGCTATGGCGTACAGGGACCGGGACAGTCATTGAACCTTCGTGACAATGGTTTCAACGTAATCGTTGGCCAGCGCCAAGGTAAGACTTACGATAAAGCGGTTGAGGACGGATGGGTTCCGGGTGAGACTCTGTTCGGTATCGAGGAGGCTTGCGACAAGGCCACGATCATCATGTGCTTGTTGTCCGACGCTGCCGTAATGTCTGTATGGCCTACGATGAAGCCTTATTTGACAGCTGGTAAGGCCCTGTATTTCTCTCATGGTTTCGCGATCACTTGGAACGATCGTACGGGCGTTGTTCCTCCTGCGGATATTGACGTGATCATGGTCGCTCCGAAGGGGTCTGGTACGTCTTTGCGTTCCATGTTCCTTGAGGGTCGTGGCTTGAACTCTTCTTTCGCTATCTATCAAGACGCTACTGGCAAGGCGATGGATCGTACGTTGGCGTTGGGTATCGGTATCGGTTCCGGCTACTTGTTCGAGACGACTTTCATCCGTGAGGCTACTTCCGATTTGACTGGTGAGCGTGGTTCTTTGATGGGCGCTATCCAAGGTTTGTTGTTGGCCCAGTATGAGGTATTGCGCGAGAATGGACATACTCCTTCCGAGGCTTTCAACGAGACGGTCGAGGAGTTGACTCAATCCTTGATGCCCTTATTCGCCAAGAATGGTATGGACTGGATGTACGCTAACTGCTCTACGACTGCCCAGCGTGGCGCTTTGGACTGGATGGGTCCGTTCCACGACGCAATCAAGCCGGTTGTCGAGAAATTGTATGCGAACGTAAAATGCGGTAACGAGGCTCAGATCTCTATCGACTCAAACTCTAAGCCGGATTATCGTGAGAAATTGGAGGCTGAATTGAAGGCGTTGCGCGAGAGCGAGATGTGGCAGACTGCTGTTACTGTACGCAAGCTTCGTCCGGAGAACAACTAATCCAATCTTAATCCTTATATATCAGCAAAAAGAGGCGGGTCACTTACGGGTGGCTCGCCTTTCTTTGTGTTATTCGATGTGGATATTCTTTGTTTTCTTGATCTTTCGCATGCTGGATGCTGAATGGACGATGTCCAGCACCTCGATGCGTTCCTCGGTGATGCGGTAGATGATAAGGTGTGAATCTAGGATGATGTTCCGGTACATGCGGCTTTTCGTGGCTAGGTGTCGGCATTCGGGATAATAAGGATAGGTTTGGTCTAACTCGTATAAGATGGATTTTATCTTGTTAGCGTATAATTCCGCTTGGTAGAATCCAAATAAGTCAAGGCCTTGAACATATACATTATCGTAACTTTCCCAAAATAAACTACTGGTTATAACCTGCTTTTGAGTAGGTCTTGCTTCCATGCCTCAAAACGTTTAAAACCTTCATCTAGGGTTAGGAACGGTCCCTTCTCAATCTCATGGATATGTTCCCAGATCTCTTCTTGGGTGAATTGCATCGGCTTGGTAGGATCCCACTTGAGCTTTGCGGGTCCGGTCTTGGTCTTACGTGTCTTTGCGGTCTTGGCCGTAGTTTCCTTGGCGGGGATGTTGCTTAATTTTGTCATAGTCGTAATCGTTATTAATTAGTACTGTGGCAAATGTATGGAATAATTTCCATGTAATAAGATATTTGGTAAGGAAAAAAGTAGGTCTATAGGATTAACTTATTACCCAGTTGTAGAGGCGGGGCATGCCCCGCCTCCATTCCCTTAAAATGGTATTCAAATTTATTTATGTCACATAACCGCTATTTTTAATCGCTTATCCGCTATATACACATAATAAGCATGAATTTTGGGGGGTGGGGCGTGCAGGCCTTTATTACATATTTTTTTATTTCTTATATTTACTACGTCTTATTCATTAAAAGAGTATATGAAAATCATATGATAATGTGTGATGGATATATAATGTTAACCTTTTTTATCAGTACGCACTTGATAAATCGGAATAATTGTGTAGCAAGCAAGCTGACCTATATATATTCTGTTTGTACGACGAGCCGGTTCGTGGAGGATTTCCTCCGCGGACCGGCTCGTCGTGTTTGCGGACAGCCTATGCGGGAAAGGTCATCCCACCGACACGACACGCTAAGCCGGGAATGGCGAGAGAATCCCGGCGCACGACATCTTGGCAGCAAGCCGGGAAGGTGGTCTCCCGCCTTGAAAAAGGCTGTTTTGACAGGTCCGACACCAGACCCTGTTCAGTCCGACACCAGACCTCGTTCGGTGTCGGACCGGACGGGGTTCGGTGCCGGAGTCTCATTTTCCCCTTTCCGGCAGGTAGCCATTAACCTTTAAAAATGACATTATGGCATTTTATAAGAAAAAGAAGCAGAAAGTCAACGGACTGTGGTATCCCATGGCCGTTACGGTAGGCAAGCCGGTCAACACCGATGAGGTGGCGGACCGCTTGGCGCAGATCTCCACCGTGAGCCGTGCGGACACGTACGCCGTCTTGAAGGACCTCGCGGGTGTCTTGGCCGATTATATGGCGCAAGGCCGTACAGTGAAGATGGACGGCCTGGGCACGTTCTACTACACCGCCAATACGATCAAGAACGGGGTAGCGGACGAGAAGGACGTGAGCGCCGCGCAGATCGCCGGCGTACGCGTGCGCTTCATCCCCGAGGCTCGCAGGAGCGGCAGCGGACGCAACATGGTCCGCTCGCTGATCAGCGACAACATCTTCTGGGTGGAGCTGCCGGCCGACGCAAAGACCACCGATCCCGGACAGGGCGGTGGCGGCGATTCCGAGAGCCCGGATGAGATCTGATCCGGCTCCTCTGGCATATCCCCGCCGGGGCTTGGGACGGCTAGCGTATCCGGGCCACCGGCGGGAATATCTTTCTGGCTAGCGTATCGATGTCTTATCATAGGGGAGATGTCGATACGCATTACGAATGTAAAAACACCTATCTATAAATTTATTGCTTATGAAAACAATTTTACGAGGAATTAGTATGAGGTTGTCGCTCATCGCGATGGTCTTATGTTTATGCGCCGCATGGCCGGGGCATGGACTGGCTTGGGGTATGGCCGGGTCGGCGAGCCCGGCGGGAATGACACCCGGGGCTCGACAGAGCCAGGCGGAAGGGGAGGTACGGTTTTCCAATACTCTGGATCCTGTAGCTTATAGCTTTATCTACAAGTGGGATCCGATGGCTACTTGGAGCTTGAATTTCAATATCGAGAACTTCACGAAGGGCATGGCTGTACGTGTACAGCTGGCGAACACGGCGAATCCGGACGGGGTAGAGTTCCGCTTTGAGGATTCTGAGCCGGCGCAAACGTTAGACAATGGCGGCTTTTGGATACCGGACGAGAAGTTGACGGACTATGGATATAGCGTTGGGCTTCGTCTGCAAATGAATAGCTCGAAGGAGTGCGAGGCTGGCTATACCGTGAAAGTGTACAGCTCGCGAGACATGAGCACGGCTGCTTTAGTCTCCACCGGGCAAACGATACGATTTATGCTGGGTGATAAGGCTCCCACTATGGGAGAGTTGTTGCGTACATCCGGTGATTTGAACGAGGATATCCCTTTTGCGATCAACGTGACGAAGGCGGGTTTCCTGCAGGGGCAACACGCTAAGATGAAGATTTATCTGAATGGCCCTTCTGAAGGCTTGACCCTTTCCGGGCAGAACCTAAGTAAAGAGACTGGTCTATATAATGAGCCCATATACGTATTAGATATCCCTTCCTTCTCCGCTACGCAATTCACGTTGATGGCTCACGCCACGGAGGAATGGAACGGAACGGTTCAAGTGGATATTTGTGATGCGGACGGCAATAGGGTAGGGTATGGTAGCCAAGCACCGTTCGCTTTCCCAACCAATAACTCGCAGGACGATATAGCCGCCTTGAAAGCGATCGCCGAGGCCAATCCGCTGAACTCGGACTTGCAGAACTTCATCTCCAACAAGGAGTACCTGAAAGACAGGACGCAGGGTGATGGCTATAACGTGGGCGTGACATGGAATGAAGAATCCACGAGCCGGGTGAAATCCTTCTTTATCAAAGACTATAGAACCCGTACGGTTTCCAAGTTGGATTTATCGGCGTTATCCGGACTGGAAGAGTTGGATTTGGATGGTACCCAAGTTGAGAAATTGGATCTGTCGAAATTGACGAGACTGCGGAACTTGGGGTTGAGTGGTAATAATTCGCTTACTTGGGCTACGGTGACGTTGCCTACTCCGTTACCTCAAAATTTGAACGTTTATGGTTTTACTACAATCAAGGCTGGTACGCAAGTAGACAATAACAATGCTTACGCCGCAGCAGGTACGGAGATCGATCTATCCGCTTACGCTACGGCGGGTGGCGTGAAATCGGTATATCAATGGTACCTTATTGATCGGGCTACTGGTAAACGGACGAAAGCGACTATGCCGGCGGTATCCGGCAAGGAAGGTGCTTTCGTCTTTACCGGAAAGCCGGGTGAATATTATATGTGTTCGATTACCAATTCGAATTACGGCAATTGGTGTATGGAGACACCCCAGATCAAGGTAGCCCGTAACTCGGACAACTACTCCCCTGCAGACATCGCCGGATTGAAGAAGTTGGCTGCCGATAACCCGAATATCACCCAATTAAAGGAGTTCGTGGATAGCAAGGGCTGGGAACGCGAGAATTGGAACTCGTATCAAGACGTGATCCGTACGGACTGGAGCACGGACGAGGTCGGCCGGTTGACACATCTAGCTATTGAGTTTGATTGGAGCTCGAAGGATACGATCTCTCAATTAGACCTAAGCGCTTTCACCGAGCTGAAGTATTTCGATTGTGAGAATTTCATGAATATAGAGAAGCTGGATCTATCGAAGAATACGAAGCTGGAGCACCTGCATGTATATAGTAAGAATCTGGAGTCTCTTGACCTATCTAAATGTCCGGAACTGCAATATTTCGGATTTGGCACGCGATACACGGGCGAGGGATCTTACCAAAAAACGAAGTTGGCGAGACTGAACTTGACTGGTTGCTCGAAGTTGACGGAGCTTTACCTAGAGCATTTATCTTTGACTTCGTTGGATATCTCTTCCTTTAAGCGATTAAATAGGCTGACGATCGAGTATTGCCCAGACTTAAAGGTACAAGGCTTCGATAAGGCTACAAGCTTGACTTATGTGGCCTTGCCGCATACGAAGCAGTTCGCAGATCTGATAAAGAACTTGCCGGCGTTTATCCGTCATCTATATTTGCAAAATACGGAGTATGAGCTTCCTTCTGCGCAAGAGGGAAAGAATCTGGAGTCGTTGGGATTGCCGGAGTATCTGGAAAGTTTCGATCTGGCCCAGTATCCGAGCTTAAAAAACATGACGGTAGGGCATGGGCAATCTCTCTTGAAATATACGGGCTTGAAGAATTATCGGCAAAATGTAAGTTATGATGGACGAAGTGTCTTCCAGCTTACTTCTCCCTCCCATCCTGGAGATAAATATTGGTTCGAGAACGGCGATACGATCGACCTCTCCTCGGAGGCCGTGATCGATGGTATAGAGACCGTATTCTTGTGGGTAAACGCCAAATATAGGACAGAGGAGAAAGAGGCATTGAAGCCCGTGCTAAACCGTCCGGGTGTATTCGTGCTGGATAGCAAGGAGGAAAAATATGGAGACTATTATTGTAAACTGATGAATCCGAAGTTCTGTGAGATCACGGAGATCACTTATTTCTCCGGCTGGCAGATCGAGACCTCGCGCATCCATGTGGAGACCACCGTACCCCAAGTATTCGCCGAAAGCGACGTGGCTACCTTGGTACGTATCGTAGACGCTTCCAACAACAAGGCGTTGAGCGAGTGGTGGAGCAGTGGCGCATGGCAGACGAACGAGAACTCACAGTACGCACAAGCGATCTGGAACGATGAGAACCCCCGCCGCTTGACACATTTATATATGTATCAAATGGGCAATAACTTCGCTAAGGAGGTGGACCTATCTGCCTTGGATAAGCTACAAGAGTTGTCGCTTTACGGCAACCGGGTGGAGAAACTTACCTTGCCGAAGAATAATACCGTATTGCGCTCCTTGATGCTTGCCGGCAATACGCCGCTTTCTACCTTGATCGTCTCTATGTATCCTGCCTTGGAGTATCTGGATGTGGCCAATACTGGCCTAACGGCTATCGACCTGTCTAACAACAAGAACTTGAAAGAGCTATTCTTGAACTGGACAATGATTGAGGCGATGGACGATGAGATCGCCGCTCGATTGATCTCCTATGGCGTGCCGATGCCTACTATGCGGATCGACTTGGCCAAGTTCCCTGTGTTGAAGGCTTTACGCGCCTCCGGATCGCTCTTGGAATTTACCGGCGTGGAGAACCCGCGGCAATTGGAGTCTGCCGATGGTCTCGTGACGTTGCCGGTCGGTGAGGCCCGTGTGGGCGGTTTTGCGGCCTATGGAGAGACTATCGATCTTTCCGCGCAAAAGACCGTGGGAACTTCCGCCTCTCGCTTCGTTTGGACGGTTGGTAGCGATACGATTGCGCATACGGAGAATCGTCTCACGATCACGGACGATCTGCCCGCTAACTATCAAGTGGCTGGTCTCGTAACCAATCCGTTATTTCCGGGCTGGACAGTCCAATATGGAGCATGGATCTACACCCGCGATGGCGACGCGAACCTCGACAAGTCCGTGAACGTACAGGACGTGACGGCTACGGTAAGTTACGTCTTGAAGGACAAGGATAACATGATCTCCAACTTCGGTTTCGCCGAGGCGGACGTGAACTATAATAATAATGTAGAGATCGCCGACGTGATCGGCATCGCCAATATCATTCGCAATGAGCCGGTTACCAAGGCTAGCGCGCTGCGTTCCGAGGCTGAGGCTCCCGTACAAATGGAGCTCGACGCTGACAACTTCCTCACCATGAACAGCCAAGTGCCGGTAGCCGGTATCTATCTGGAGTTGGTGGGAGCTATCGACGAGATCCCGTTATTGGGCGACGCCGCCAAGTTCATGCAGGCTTCCAGCTTGAACGGGGATACCTTGCGTGTGATCGCTTATAGCTTGGATGGCCGTACGATTCCTTCGGGCAAGAGCCGTATCATGCGTCTGCCGGCGGGCGTTACCTTGGTAGGGGCCTCCTTCTCCGACGCGAGGGCCAACAGCCTGAGGTCCGGTGGCGACGCGATCGTAACCTCCAATGCCCCGATCGAGGCGATCAGCCGCTTGGAGGCCGTCTCCAACTATCCGAACCCGTTCCGTGGCAGCACGACCTTCTCTTATCAACTGGAGGAACCCGCCCAGACGGTTATGATCCATGTATTCTCCGCGAACGGTGCGTTGACTGCGGTACTGAACGGTTTGCCCGGCGAGGTAGGCGAGAACCGCTATACGGTTGCCCTTCCTTTACCGGCGGGCGTTTACTACTACCGCTTGACGGCGAAGACAGGCCATGGTGTGAAGGCAAGTAATACTAACATCTTTATCTGTAAGTAAATTATGAAAGAGAATCATATAAAACAATTATTCGTAGCCCTCTTCCTGCTGTTATCAGCGGGAACGGCTACCGCCGCCCAGTGGAAATTGGCGAAGACGAACCTGAACGCCGCTGGTAGCAAGGATACGCTCACCTTGAAGGTATCCGATAATACGGTAGATTTCTCCTCATTCCAAGTGGATTTCACCTTGCCGGCGGGCGTATTGCTGAGCGGTACGCCTATCCTCGGCGAGCTGGCGGACGATCATGCGCTCACGTGGAGCAAGCGCACCGATGGCAGCTTCCGCTGCGTGGTATACAGCGTGAGGAATACCGAGATGAAGGCCCCGGGTGCCGTGCTACGCATTCCGGTAGAGCTGGCGGTCTCTTTCGTGGAAGGGACGTTCACGGCGAAGAACGGTCTCTTGTCCGACAAGGCATCCAAGGGACAGCCAGTCACGGATCTCACCGCTACCTTGACCTCTCATAAGGAAAAGGCCAAACTGGTCGTGAACGTATCGGGCTTGGAACAGGTGGTCAATACGGAGAAAGCCGCTGTATTGGACTGTAAGACCATCCCGGCGACCCTTCCTGATGGCAAGACCTTGACGATCGGGTACTATAAGGACGAGAAATGCACAGAAGTCGCAGGCGAATCAGACCGGAAGCAAGAAGGCATCTTCTTTGTCAAGGTATCCTATCCGGAAGACGCTGAATACGAGGCTTTCGAGCAAATCTATACCATGAGCCTGACAAGCAAGAAGGCTATCGCCGAGGGCGACATCACTCCCCCGACTGCCGCAAGCATCAAGGCGGGCCAATCGCTTTCAACCTCCTTGCTGTCCGGCGGTAGCGTTACAGATGAGGGATATCTGGTAGCCGGTACCTTCGCTTGGACATACGGAAACACCGTGGTGCCGGCAGGTACGCATGAGTACTCCGTGACGTTCTATCCGGATAACTCTTCTTATTACAATACGGCGGCGTTGTCCGTGGCGGTCAAGGTAGACACGACCTATAAGGTCACCGCTGTACAGACAACGGGTGGTGCCGTAAACGTATTAGGCAAGGCTGAGGATAACGTGTATGTAAAGGGTCAAAAGATCTCCTTGGTAGCGACCCCTCTACCCAACTATCAGCTTTCAAGCTGGTCGATCGCGGGCGAGAGCGTAGACTTGGGCAAGAAAGACACGCTCACGGTTACGGTAGGTGCGGATCGAACCTATAGCGCCAACTTTACCCCGATCCTGCATAAGGTATCTATCGAGACATTCGGCGATGCCAGCGGCGACCTTAAAGTGACCACGCCGGACGATCAGGCGGCGGATGGGCAGAAGCCGGTCTCAAATGGTGATGAATTGCAGCAAGGCTCGATCCTACAGATTGCGGCAATCCCGAGCGTGAACACCCAGCTGAAATCATTGCAGATAAACGGGGAGTCGCTCAAGGGCGACAAGGTAACGCTGACCGGGCCTTTGACGATCAAAGCCGTATTCGAGCCTAAACCGGTCAACATGGCCCTTGTCACCCTCGAAAAGAAGAACATGGAGCACGGCTCTATCTTATTATATAAGGAAGACGGTACGCTGATCACTTCCGGCTCTACCGTAGCGGTAGGCTCGAAGATTCGGGTAATCTCCCTTCCGGATGCCGGGTATAAGCTGGAGGGTAACGTCGGTCTGTCCGGCGTGACAGGACCCGGCACCGACAATCTATGCGCCGTGACCGGCGATATCACGTTGGTAAATGCCTCTTTCGTTGCGAAAGGATATGCTGTGACCGCCTCCGCCGTAAGCAGCAACCCGAGCCAGACCGCCTCCGGTACGATCACCTTGAGTAAAGAGGGTGAGGATGGTAGTTGGACTGAAGTAGGCAGTGGTGAAGAACTGGCATATGGAACGAGAGTGCGCATAGCTAAAGCGGAAGGGCAAGCCGGCGCAAGCTTGCTTACCATCTTGGCGAACAGCAAGGAAATATCCCAGAGTGATATCTTGACCGTAACCGGCCCCTTGACCGTGACGGCCGTGTTTGACCATCGGGTGAAGATCAAGAGGGAATACATCTTTTGTCCGTATCAAGAATACTACTACAGTGGCGTATCCCGCCCCTTCACGCCTTTCGCCTCGCAGACTTACGCAGGCTTCTCGTTCGATGTCAAGTATAAGATAAATGACGGTGAGGAAACTTCGACGGCTATTGATGCGGGCGATTATACGGTCGTATTGAGGCGTGCCGAGGATGGCTTGTATGAGGCGTTTGAAGAGATCTATCCGGATCCTAATAAGCCGGATGAAGGACGTGTAGGCTTGAAAATTAAAAAGTCTAAAGTGACGATAACGAAGGCTCCTACATCGCATGGAGCGAATCCTGGCACTCGACCGGGTACTGAGTTCGTGAATATTATATCAGAGACGAAGGATAATGTAACGACATACAAGATTACACCGAAAGGTGATGCTCTTAAGAATTACGAGGGTACGACTATTTACTATTATTCAACGAATCCTGTTGTGAACTTCTCTTTAGGTAATAGCACTCCTGTTTTACGTTCGAGTAATGGATCGCAACCGGAGGGTGTGAGGATTACGAATGGTGGTCTTCCTTGTGATTTGAATGATATTCGAGCAGGGGTAACGATCACATTGGAGGCTGTTGCGCCTGTAGGTCAGCACTTCGTTGAGTGGTCAGACAAAAATAGTGACAATCCAAGGGTATACCAAGTAACGGGAGATGTCGAGATTTATCCTATATATGCTCCTAAAGATGAATACCCAGCGTGTACATTGGCTAAGTCATCTGAATATAATGGCATGGCACAAACCGTGGAGGTAAAAGGTAGTGATACTTCTTGCGTGATCTCTTTCTACCAGAATGAAGAAGATTGTAATGCCGAGGTTAATAAAGTGCCATTGAAGAATCCGGGTACATATTATGTACGTGTTGATCGTCCGGAAGATAAAACTTATAAATCTTATACGAAGGTGTTTACTTATGAGATTACTTTGGGTACACCTACGGTTACATGGCCTGCGGCTTCCGATATATTGTCCGGTCAAAAACTATCCGAGTCTGTTTTACAAGGCGGTCACGCCGGTATCGTAGCCGGAACATTCGCTTGGAGCGATCCGGATAAGGAGATTACCGAAAAGGGAATGCAAGAGATTGCCTTCACGCCGACCGATCCGAATTATAAGCCGGTTAGTAGCAAGATAGAGGTGAAGGTTGTCTCCTCTACCTCTTCCTCCACCGATCCGGAAACCCCGGTCATTCCTGTGGATCCCGTAGACCCGGAGAACCCGGACGTGCCTACCGGCGTGGAGTCCATCGAGGAGGGTATGAGCCTGTATACGGCCAACCAATCCATCTTCGTGGATATGCCGCAGGAGGTTGCCTTGAAGGTGGTTGACGTAGCCGGTATCGTTATTTTCGAAGGAAAGGTTTGCGGCAAGATGGAGATTCCGGTAGGTCATGCCGGTGTCTATTTCTTGAAGTGTACCGCTCCAGATGCCTCGTTCGTGAAGAAGGTCGTGGTTCGTTAGTGCGAGCCGTTTTTATCGTATCATAACACTGCCCATCATAAGGTCTTTATGATGGGCATCGTAAGCAGCTTATACTGCCCATCGTTACGACCTAACGATGGGCAGTGTTATTTAGTAACAGATGTAATTGTTTATCTTACGTTTTATAAGAAATATCCTGTAAAAAACTTCGAATTATATTTGCTGGTCTCGAAAAAGGCTGTATCTTTGCAACGTTGAAACAAAAACAATAAAGACAAGAACAATGACACGCAACTTGCAAAATAGTCTCATTATTTCTCTAAACATTATTCTACTCTGGGAACGGGATAGGAAGTGAGACTGTATGCTTTGCGAGCATTACGATAGATGAAAGAGCCTTTCTCACTTCCTTGTGAGAGAGGCTTTTTTAGTTAGTATAGGATATTAGTAAATTAAGAATATAAGATTATGTCAGACAGATTATTTATTTTCGACACCACCTTACGTGATGGTGAACAGGTTCCGGGATGCCAGTTGAATACAGTGGAAAAGATTCAAGTAGCTAAGGCGTTGGAACAGCTAGGTGTTGATGTGATCGAGGCTGGTTTCCCTGTCTCCAGTCCCGGGGATTTTAAGAGTGTGGTTGAGATCTCAAAGGCCGTGACTTGGCCGACCATCTGTGCCTTGACCCGTGCGGTGGAGAAAGATATCGACGTGGCAGCCGAGGCGTTGAAATTCGCTAAGCGAGGACGTATTCATACGGGTATCGGTACTTCTGATTCTCATATCAAATACAAGTTTAACTCCACGAGAGAGGAGATTATAGAGCGTGCGATCGCCGCCACGAAATACGCTAAAAAGTACGTGGAGGACGTAGAATTCTACTGTGAGGATGCCGGGCGTACGGATAATGAATATCTGGCCCGTGTCGTGGAGGCCGTGATCAAGGCCGGGGCTACCGTAGTGAATATCCCGGATACGACAGGATATTGCTTGCCGGATGAGTACGGGGCGAAGATTAAGTATCTGATGGAACATGTGGATGGCGTACATAACGCTATTCTTTCCACTCATTGCCATAATGACTTGGGTATGGCTACCGCGAATACCGTACAAGGCGTGTTGAACGGAGCCCGTCAGGTGGAGGTAACCGTAAACGGTATCGGTGAGCGTGCGGGTAACACGTCATTGGAAGAAGTCGCCATGGTTTTCAAGAGCCATAAAGAACGTGATATCATCACCAATATCACGACGAATAAGATCTATAGTACGAGCCGTATGGTTTCTAGCTTGATGAATATGCCGGTACAACCGAATAAGGCTATTGTCGGACGTAACGCATTCGCTCACTCCTCCGGTATCCACCAAGATGGCGTTTTGAAGAATGCGCAAACCTACGAGATCATCGATCCGAAGGATGTGGGTATTGATGATAATGCAATCGTATTGACTGCTCGTAGTGGTCGTGCGGCGTTGAAGCATCGCTTGCATGTTTTAGGTGTGGATCTGGAGCAGGAGAAATTGGACAAGGTGTATGATGAGTTCTTGAAACTGGCCGATCGTAAGAAAGATATTAATGATGATGATGTTTTGATGTTGGTCGGAAAGGATCGTACGGCCACACACCGTATTAAATTGGAATATTTACAGGTAACTAGTGGTGTTGGAGTACAATCAGTCGCAAGTATTTGTTTAAATTTGTCGGGAGTAAGAAAATACGAGGCCGCGGCTGGTAACGGTCCGGTTGACGCAGGCATCAAGGCGGTGAAAAAAGCGATTAGTAATAGTGACATGACGATTCAGGAATTCTTGATTCAAGCCATTAATAAAGGTAGCGATGATACGGGCAAGGTGCATATGCAGGTAGAGTATAACGGGGCTACCTATTATGGGTTCTCCGCGAATACCGATATTATCGCCGCTTCCGTGGAGGCTTTCGTGGACGCCATCAATAAGTTTATAGTAGACTAAAAATAGACAAGACAATGAGCAAGACATTATTTGAGAAAATCTGGGACAAACACGTGGTGGACACGTTGCCCGACGGAACCATACAATTGTATATCGACCGTCTGTATTGTCATGAGGTGACTAGCCCGCAGGCTTTCGCCGGATTACGTGCACGTGGATTGAAGCCCTTCCGTCCCGCGCAAATCACTTGTATGCCGGACCACAATATCCCGACATTGAACCAAGATAAGCCTATCGAGGACCCTATATCCAAGAATCAAGTGGATACCTTGGAAGAGAATGCGAAGTATTTCGGCTTGACGTATTACGGTCTTCAACATCCGAAGAATGGTATCATCCATGTGGTAGGTCCGGAGACAGGCTTGACGCAGCCGGGTATGACGATCGTTTGTGGCGACTCCCATACTTCTACGCACGGTGCCATGGGCGCTATCGCCTTCGGTATCGGTACGAGCGAGGTGGAGATGACCTTGGCTACCCAATGTATCATGCAGCGTAAGCCGAAAACGATGCGTATCACGATCGATGGCGTACGCAAACCGGGCGTTACGGCGAAGGACTTTGCCTTATACATTATTAGTAAGATGAGTACCAGCGGTGCTACGGGCTATTTCGTAGAGTACGCTGGCGAGGCGATTCGTAATACGACCATGGAGGAACGTCTGACGATCTGTAACCTTTCGATCGAGATGGGTGCCCGTGGCGGTATGATCGCTCCGGATGATGTTACTTTCGATTATTTGAAAGACCGTGAGTTTGCCCCGAGAGGCGAGGAATGGGAGCGGAAGGTGAGCGAGTGGCGTCAGCTGTATAGTGATCCGGACGCTAAGTTCGATAAGGAGATCGTTTTCCACGCCGAGGATATCGACCCGATGGTTACGTACGGTACGAACCCGGGCATGGGTATGAGTATCAGCAAAGATATCCCCTCCTTAGAAAGCGTGCCCGAGGCAGGCCGTATCTCTTATAAGAAGTCTTTGGATTATATGGGCTTCAAGGCAGGCGAGTCTATGTTGGGTAAGAAAGTGGATTATGTCTTTTTAGGTAGCTGTACGAATGGCCGTATCGAGGATTTCCGTGCTTTCGCCTCTTTGGTGAAAGGAAAGAAGAAAGCGGATGATGTAACGGTTTGGCTGGTTCCCGGCAGTTGGCAGGTAGAACGGGAGATTCGTGCCGAGGGGATCGACAAGGTTTTGGCCGAGGCCGGCTTCGTCCTTCGTCAACCGGGATGTTCCGCTTGTCTGGCGATGAATGAGGATAAGGTTCCGGCGGGTAAATATGCGGTCTCCACTTCCAACCGTAATTTCGAGGGCCGCCAAGGACCGGGTGCTCGCACCATCTTGGCGGGGCCGCTTGTGGCCGCCGCCGCCGCTGTGACAGGTAAGATCACGGACCCGAGAGAACTGATGTAAAGACTAATCTAATAAAGTAGCATAAGATGAAAACAAAATTCAATATAATCACAAGCACTTGCGTGCCTCTTCCTTTAGAGAACGTGGATACCGACCAGATTATCCCAGCGCGCTTTCTGAAAGCGACTACCAAGGAAGGGTTCGGCGAGAACTTATTCCGGGATTGGCGATATGATAAGGAAGGTAATAAGATCGAATCATTCGTCTTGAACGATCCTACGTATAGCGGAAAGATATTGGTAGCGGGAAAGAACTTCGGTTCCGGTTCCAGCCGTGAGCATGCGGCTTGGGCGATCGCCGATTACGGTTTCCGTGTCGTGGTCTCCAGTTTCTTCGCCGATATCCATAAAAACAACGAGTTGAACAACTTCGTGCTGCCGGTTGTTGTGACTGAAGAGTTCCTCGCTGAATTGTTCGATTCGATTTACAAGGACCCGAAAACTGAGGTCGAGGTAAATCTACCGGAGCAAACGATCACGAACAAGGCTACGGGCAAAAGCGAGCATTTCGAGATCAACGCCTATAAAAAGGATTGCCTGATCAACGGATTGGACGATATCGACTATTTACTGGCAAATAAATCAAAGATAGAAGCCTTCGAGGCAGCACGCTGATTATGATAGAAATAATGGATACAACCCTCAGAGATGGGGAGCAAACTTCGGGCGTCTCCTTCGCCGCTCACGAGAAGCTTAGCATAGCGCAAGTGCTGCTGAGCGACTTAGGCGTGAACCGGGTGGAGATCGCCTCCGCCCGTGTGTCGGACGGAGAGTTTGAGGCCGTGAAGCGTGTAGCCGCTTGGGCCGCCCGTTCCGGGAACCTAGACAAATTGGAGGTCTTGGGTTTCGTGGATGGTACGGTCTCTCTCGACTGGATTGAATCCGCAGGTTGCCGTGTCGTGAACTTGCTTTGCAAGGGCTCTTATAAGCATGTCACCGAACAGCTTCGAAAGACTCCCGAGCAACACGTTGACGATATTCGTACGGTCGTATTGGAAGCGGCGAAACGGAAGATCGACGTGAATATCTATTTGGAGGACTGGTCGAACGGTATTAAGCATTCCCCGGATTACGTATTCTTGGTAATCGATGCGTTGAAAGGACTTCCGATCTGCCGTTTCATGCTCCCGGATACCTTGGGAGTCTTGAATCCCGGAAATACCTACGAGTATTGCAAGATGATGGTGGACCGCTACCCGGATTTACGGTTTGACTTCCACGCGCATAACGACTATGATCTTGCCGTAGCGAATGTATATTCCGCCATCCGTGCGGGTATCAAGGGAATCCATACGACCGTGAACGGTTTGGGAGAGCGTGCGGGTAACGCTCCTTTGAGTAGCGTACTTGCCGTTATCAAGGACCAGTTGGGAGAGGAGACGAACTTGAGGGAGGAAAAGATAAACAAGGCTAGCCGTTTGGTTGAGACCTATTCCGGGGTGCATATCCCGCCCAATAAGCCGATCATCGGAGAGCATGTGTTTACGCAGTGCGCCGGTGTTCACGCAGACGGTGATAGCAAGAATAACTTGTATTGCAACGACTTGCTTCCCGAGCGTTTCGGACGGGTTCGCGAGTACGCCTTGGGCAAGACCTCCGGAAAAGCGAATATCCGCAAGAATCTGGAAGCGCTCGGTATCGACATGGATGAGGGCTCGATGCGTAAGGTCACGGAACGGATCATTGAGTTAGGGGATAAGAAAGAAATGGTTACCCCGGAGGATCTTCCTTATATTATCAGCGATGTGCTTCATCATGATAATGCGCTGGAGGATCAGAAAATACGGATCTTGAACTATTCCTTATCCTTGGCCCAAGGGCTGAAACCGGTGGCTACCTTGAAGATCGAGATCAATGGCGAGGCTTACGAGGAATCGGCTTCCGGTGATGGCCAATACGACGCTTTCGTTCGTGCCCTACGCCGGATTTATTCCCGTTTGAACCGCCCGTTCCCGATGTTGACGAACTATTCGGTATCCATCCCGCCGGGAGGACGTACGGATGCGTTTGTGCAGACGGTCATCAGCTGGAATTATGCCGGGGTCGATTTCAAGACTCGTGGTCTGGACGCTGACCAGACTGAGGCGGCGATCAAGGCGACATTGAAGATGCTGAACAAGATAGAGGATTAATAATTAAAAAGGTAAAGGGTATGAAAAAGTTGACTATCGCGCTTGTAGCGCACGACAATCGTAAGGCGGAAATGGTAGAATGGGCGGTACATAACGCTGAGTTCTTGTCTCACCACCATATTGTTTGTACGGGTACGACCGGAAATTTGGTTCGTAAAGCTCTCGAGGAAAAAGGGGTGAATGCGGATATTGCTTGCATGCATTCCGGTCCGATGGGAGGCGATGCTGAGATTGCCGCTATGGTTGTCCGTAAGGAGATCGATTTGGCGGTCTTTTTGATAGACGACTTGAATCCGCAACCGCACGAGGCCGACATCCAGATGTTGCTTCGCCAGTGCCGTGTTCATAACGTACCTATCGCTTGTAACCGTTATAGCGCCGACTTGATGATTACAAGTTCCCTGTGGGATGATGACACGTATTTCCCCACGGAGCCTAAGTATGTACATTTTAACAGAGAATAATAACAAACATTTACGATGAAACTGAATATAGCAGTACTTCCCGGAGACGGGATCGGACCAGAGATTTCCGTGCAAGGCGTGGAAGTAATGAGTGCCGTTTGTGAGAAATTTGGACATGAGGTTCACTATGAGTATGCCCTTTGTGGCGCTGACGCGATCGATAAGGTAGGCGATCCTTTCCCGGAGGAGACCTATCGGATTTGTAAGGATGCCGACGCTGTTCTTTTCTCGGCTGTGGGCGATCCTAAGTTTGATAATGATCCGACAGCGAAAGTACGCCCGGAGCAAGGTCTTTTGGCGATGCGTAAGAAGTTGGGCCTGTTCGCTAATATCCGTCCGGTGCAGACCTTCAAATGCCTATTGCATAAATCGCCGTTGCGTGCCGAATTGGTGGATGGCGCGGATTTCTTATGTATCCGTGAGTTGACCGGTGGTATGTATTTCGGTGAGAAATATCAAGACAACGATAAGGCATACGATACGAATATGTATACCCGCCCGGAAATCGAGCGTATCTTGAAAGTGGGCTTCGAGTATGCGATGAAACGGAATAAGCACCTGACGGTTGTTGACAAGGCGAACGTACTTGCCTCTTCCCGTCTATGGCGCCAGATCGCTCAAGAGATGGCTCCTAGCTATCCGGAAGTAACGACAGACTATATGTATGTGGACAACGCCGCTATGCGTATGATCCAAGAGCCGAAATTCTTCGATGTAATGGTAACCGAGAATACGTTTGGTGATATCTTGACGGACGAGGGTTCTTGCATCAGCGGCTCTATGGGCTTGCTGCCTTCCGCTTCTACCGGAGAGAGCACACCGGTTTTCGAGCCGATTCATGGCTCTTGGCCGCAGGCGAAAGGGCTGAATATAGCGAATCCTTTGGCGCAAATCCTTTCGGTAGCGATGTTATTCGAGTATTTCGACCTCAAAGAAGAGGGCGCCTTGATCCGTGAGGCCGTAGACGCTTCCCTCGACGCGAATGTCCGTACGCCGGAAATCCAAGTGGAAGGTGGAGCGAAATATGGAACGAAAGAAGTGGGTAGTTGGATTGTCAATTATATCACGGAAAAGTAGTATAAATAGGCCGATTTCGCACCAGTAGTGGCGCAGGCTCACACGTATAGTGGCATCGGCTCACGCGAGTAGTGGCGTAGGCCAATACCACTACTCGCGTGAGCCGATGCCACTATACGTATAAAAACAGCCTTAACGAGCCATCTTCATCAACTCGTCGATAGTCGTTTTATCATATCCCATATCCTCAGCTTTCTTGAAGTCTAAGGCGGCCGATGCCTTCTCATATTGGGCGAGTTTTACTTTGCCTCGCAATACATATAAAGCGGCTGTCGGGGTACTTTCCACGAAAATGCGATTGATATCGGCCATAGCCCGGGCGTTCTTGCCCATCATGAAGTATAGATCGGCACGGCCCTCGTATAAGATCCATTCGCGGGGCATCTCGTTGATCAAGTAATTAAAGATGCGTTCGCTCTCATCGTAATTCCCCCGTAGCTTCTCGAGAATCGCGTGTCCCAGACGTCCTTTCACGGATTTCTCGTTTACTTCCAGTATCTTATCGAAATCCTGCTCGGCCAACAGATAGTTCTTATGTTGCAAATGAAGCATCGCCCTGCAATATAACGCCTCTTGATGATGGGGGTTCAAGATTAACAGGGCATTGTAATCGTTCGTCGCTTTTTCGATCTCACCCATTTCCGTATATAAGCCGGCACGATTTTCCAGTATGGCCTCATTATTCGGATGGCGGCTTAGGGCGGCGGTATAGGAGAGAAGGGCATCTTCCAGTTTCCCTTGCCTGCGCTGTATCGTCCCGAGATTCATGAGCAAGGCGTAGTTGTTGGGGTTTCCCGGTTCGAGGCGCATGGCGGCTCGTAGGCTCTCTTCGGCGGAGACTAAGTCGTTCTTGTCCAAGAAGTCAAAACTTTTCTCGACAAACTTCTCGTATGTCTGAGCGTAGCCATAGCCTATTGAAAGGAAAAGGGCGGCGAGTATCGCAAGGATTTTCATGCTGTCGAATTTAACGTGTTATTTGATTGATCGCAAAGCTACGTAATTATTTCATGGTTTTACCAGATTAAAAAAACTTTATACCTTTGCTACATTTCATAATATTTTGGAAGATCAGATTGTTATATAATTAATAGATTAATTAAAATAGAAGAGATATGGTATTATTAGCAGCTGTAGAAGCGAGTTCTAAATTAGAGGAAGCTATCAGATCCTTGGTTGAGCATGGCTCCCAATTGGGTTTTACGATTATTAAAGCCCTTATTGTCTTCTTGGTGGGACGATTGGTTATAAACTTACTTAATAAACTGGTTCGGAAGATATTGAGCAAACGGGATATCGATCCTTCTGTCAAGACTTTTGTCGGCAGTTTGGTGAATGTCAGTTTAACCATTTTATTGATTATTTCAGTCGTAGGGGCGTTAGGCGTTCAAACTACGTCGTTTGCCGCCTTGTTGGCTTCCGCCGGTGTCGCTGTCGGTATGGCATTGAGCGGTAACCTGTCAAACTTTGCCGGTGGATTGATCATCCTTCTTTTCAAGCCTTATAAGGTGGGTGATTATATTGAGGCGCAGGGCGTTGGCGGTACCGTGAAAGAGGTCCAGATGTTCCATACCGTATTAGGTACGGTTGATAATAAGGTCATTTATATACCGAACGGCTCTTTGAGCAGTGGCGTTGTGACTAATTTCAGTAACCAGACGACTCGCCGTGTAGACTGGACCTTTGGCGTGGAATACGGCAGCGATTATGAGAAAGTAAAGCAAGTGATAGAGTCTGTATTAGCGAAGGATTCCCGCATCTTGTCCGAGCCGGCCGCTCCGTTTATCGCCTTGACAGCCTTGGCGGACAGCAGCGTAAACGTGGTGGTACGTGTTTGGGTAAACAGTTCCGACTATTGGGGCGTGTATTTCGATATTAACAAGAATATCTATGCGACCTTCAATGAGGTAGGTATCGGTTTCCCATTCCCGCAACTTACCGTACACCAAGCGAAGGATTGAAGTTCGTGATAATCTATGACTTGTCCTTAAAAGGAATCTCTTTGTTCAAAAATCTTTGAGTTTCGTTAGATGAGCGGTTATTTTATAGATGGTTGAACAAAAAGATTTATCTTTGTGAATCGCAAATTAGAGATTAGACACAGAGTGTATATGATATTACGGAACTTTATTTTATTACTTTAGTATTTTTATTTGATTATATTTAAGTAGAATGATTTAAGGCTCATCCTTATATAGATTAAGGGTGGGCCTCGTTTTTTATAGTAGTGTGTAGAGATTCCACACTCTCGTGGGGAAATTTTCCACATTCCACGGTTTGTTCCACACTTTGGCAACCGAATGATTGATTCTTCGCTTTTGGTTAATTGTCGGATTTACAACTTGTTATTCTCTTGTCGTTTTTTAGGGTGAGTTTTGGCACGGAGATTGCACCCTATACTGCGAATTTATGATGTAAGAGAAAAAAGGTTTAGGTATTTAGGTTTTTAAGGTATGAAAAAGATTGTTTACGGGGTTATTGTCGCTTTATGTGGCTTATTTATTGCCCCTGATGTAGAAGCGCAAGCCGGGATGGCCGGTAGCGCTAAGGAAACAGTGGCACAGGATAAATTTTATCCGATCGAGGTAACTGATATGCCCCAAGTATTGCGTGATGCGGTAAATACTTCCTATGAGGGATGTATGGTGAAATCAGTTGAGGTGTCAAACAATAGCACGTTTGTGAAGTATAAGGTAGTATTACTTTCCAGAAATGGTAAGATATATAAGGTTTATTTCGATGACAGAGGTCATGTCGTAAAAGAACATGCTTATTTCGAGTAAGCCTGTGAAGATATTTATTGAGTAGATTAGATTTCCAGCCGTTTTGCCTGTGAAGGTGGAGCGGTTTTTCTCCAAAATATATAGTTTCATGATATTACTATATAAATACACTGTTTACATTTTTAGTAGTATAGTCGTCCTGTTCGTGAGAATAGGACGATTTTTGTTATAAGACGCTAAATCGATTGTTAATCTCATACCCCCTCAAAACCTTTTCTAAACAACCCCTGTTTAGACTGTGATTAATAAATAAAATCTATTTGATTATGGACAAAAAATGTACTCTTATTGCTGCGGCCCTGATGGTTGCGGGCGTATTCTCGGCTAATGCTCAGTCGAGTACGACCGTTCCGGAGGCTCAGTGGAAAGCCGGTAACTATTATTATTTAAAGACAGGTTCTTCCGTTTTGTCTTTAAGTGGTGAGAAAGCCGACTCAGTAATTGTTAAAACTTTGGCGTCAGACGCTACCAAAGCCGCTATTGATTCTGCCTTGTGGCAAATCACGAATGCGGGCACGACTCCTGCTGGTCCTGTGTATCAATTCAAGAACAAGAAGACACAGGCCGTTTTGTCGTTTGCGGCTTCATCTACGGCAAAGCCTGTTATCACATCGGGCGTGAATCAGTGGACATTCTCTGACGCTGCCGGTGGTAGCGCTATTCAGGCTTATTACGGAAACAATCAAATCTTGGCGTTGGATGTAGCTGGGACAGACTTGAGCTTAGGTTCTTCTGCCTCTTCTACGAAATTTACCGTAGAGGCTCCTAGCGACGCTATGTATTTGAGCGCAAGTGAGCTAGGGGATGGTTTCCAAGTCTTTCAATTGACGTTTGGAGGAAATTATCAAGGAAATATCTTCGAGGGTAAGAACTTGATAGCGAAGAATACGGCGGCTCCCGCTACAGGCGCTATTGCGAACGCTAAATATGTGACCTTGCAGATCCAAGGTGACCAAGTATTTAGTGATGGTAAAGCAAAATACTTAGGTGTCGATACATTGAAGAATGTGATAGCCGGTGCTACCGGTGTATATGGGGCTAAGTTTACGGCTGACTCCACCTATGACGCTAGTGGCTTGCATACACTGGGTAACGCTGATTTCCAGAAATTCTATTTCACGATCAACTTGAAGAACGATGCTTTGGCTATGTATGCCGCTGCCGCTCCGACCGTGAACGCAAGTCCGATGACCTCCGTTCCGAACGTACGTGTCGTATATGCCAGCGTAATCGAGACGAAAGCCTTGACCGTATCTGACTTGCAGTCCGGCTCTACTCAACCTGCTCAAGGAGCCGCTCCTGTTATTACCGTAACGAAGGGAACTCCTTCTACGATCGCTACAGGTACAGGCGTATACTTCTTGAAGAGCGCGAGCAAGGGCGATAAGGGCGGACAATACGCTGTCGCTTACGATAAGAGTGCCGCTTCCGATAAGTTGGTAACCGCGGCAGGTTTCAAACCTTCTATTTATCAACCGAAGGGACAATGGTATATCAAGGAAAACAACGGAATGTATTCGGTTGTAGACCGTAATACGAATACGACTATTATTTCTAACGAGGAGATCTTCGCCGTTCAAGGTATGGCCAATACCTATACATTTGGGGGTAGCACCGATTCTATTACGGTGGAATATCAAGCGAATGTGGATTTAAAGGATAAATTCTTGGGTACTCGTCACTTCTCTGCGGAGGAACTCGCCGATAATGGTTATGTATTGAACTTGATCTCCGGTACTCCGGGTGTAGACGATCTGTATGCGTTTACTTCTGATTCCGTATTGATGATTAAATCCGGTGACGCAGCGAACGCAGCCGCTCTTCGTATCGTGGTTAGCCAAGATTCCGTACAGAATGTAACGGATGGTTTAGGTGCCCGTGCTTTAGGTGATACCTTGTATCATGCGACTTATATGTTGAAAGAACGTTTCAGCAATGATTTGGTTGCCAGCGAGAATGGCGGACCGTTGAAATTATCTGATTATACCGCTCCGTTGGAATTCGTATTCAATACGGCTACGACCGGTGGCAAATACCAGATGGCTACAAGGGTAGGCGCAACCACCCAATATGTCTTTATGAACGTGAATACGGCGAACTTGATCCTTTCCGATAAGGTTAACTACTTCGACTTTGTCGCTGTAGAGGCTCCGGAGTACGCTTCTATCGACAACTCTCACAAGCGTTTCGGCACGAATGGTAAGTTCCTGACGATGAATCCGCTGAATTTCTTCGCCGAAGTGAAGAATGAAGGCCAAGATATCTTGAAGTCAACTTATGAGACTGACAACTTCTCTTTATGGGTTCAAGAAGCCGATACCGTGATCGCTGGTAAACCGTTGTATTTCATCACGACATCGATCTATACTCCGGAGACAACTACCAAAGCTGTTTCTCCTCGCTACTATATGGTATCCTTGCGGGATTCTAACGAGACATTCGTTAGCAATGGCGCTACTTACTATCGTGTAGGCTTCAGCGATAAAGCGAATATCGTTCCGTCTTTGGATAACAATGCTTTGTTCGCCTTCAAGACAACTCAGGATGGTGGTTACTTATTGGAGAACCAGAAAGAGCTGAATCGCACCGTGGCCGCGGGCGAGTTGAAGACTCCTTATGTAGGTGTGGTAAACAATGTTGTGGTAATGTCTAATGTTGGCGTTCCGTTCACGATCGAGAATGCTCCGACTCCGGTTTCCAACGAACAATTGGAAGAGGTTGCCAGCTTCACGGTAATCGCTGGCGAGGCTAGCGTTACGGTCTTGAACGCGGCAGGCAAGACGGTTACATTGTCTAACATCTTAGGTCAGACCACCGCTTCCGCTATCGCTTCTTCAGATAACTTCGTGATGCCGGCATCGAAAGGTATCGTGGTAGTTTCCGTTGATGGCGAGACCGCCCAGAAGGTCGTCGTTAAATGATGAATAACTGATAGTGGATATCAGTCTGTATACTAACGCCGGGATTCCTACTGTATGGTAGGGATCCCGGTGCTTTTTTATAGGTAGGCCATTTGTATGGAGGGATTCTACTCCTCCAGTTTATTCTTTAGATAAGCGATCTTCTTCTCTGATTTCTCTTTCAAGGTGTTCATGCTCTTGATATCGCTTAATACGGTGGCGAGGTTGAAGGTGTTGACGATCGCTTTCTTGTCGGCGTCCGCCATATATATAATGTAAGGCTTGCCTCCCGTGTATTCCACCTTGATCCGCTCTTTCTCGTTATCGTAGATGAACTTGACGGCATCGACGCAGTGCTCCCCCTTGTAGGTCACTACCTCCGTGGTGCTTCCCATATCCTTGAAGCGGTAATTCAGTCCGCCGTCGTACGGGATGGAAGCGGTCTCGGCGAATTGGCCGTCTTTCAGGCTCAGCTTGATTCCCGTATGCTCGATGGGGCGTCCGCCGTAATATACGCTGGCCAGATACATCTCGCCCTCCTCGTTCACGCCGCAACGTACGTAACAACGTTGCACGTTGCGCTCGATCGTCTGCTGTTTCCAGATATAATTGCCGATTTCCTCGTAAACGGAATCCTTCTCGAAAGCGAAGCCTTTCTTCAATCCCTCTACTTCCTCCAGCTTGATCGGGAGTAAGCTGTCGCAGAAAGCGATATTGCGCTCCGCCTCCTTTACTTCTACTTGGCGCATAAGCGTTAATCCCTGCTTCAGTACCTTTACTTCCTTGGGATAGAGCGCCCGGATACTGTCTATCTCGTTCTTCGCCCCGAAAAACTCGTTATTCTCGTACATGGCCCGGGCCTTGTCCAAACGGGCCTGAGCTGCTTTCTCATCTCCGTTACAGCCCGTTAAAATGGCGGCAATGAGCGTTATACAGATCGCTAACTTTTTCATATCTTTCTCGTTCAATGTATTTGATACCGCAAAAGTACATGAAATTTGATTATCTTTGCGCTCTTTATTGGATTTGGAATACATAAATATGTATATAAACGAGGAAGAGATAGTAAATCATATATCCGCGAAGCCTTTCCATTTGATATCGGAGGCGGCGGAAGAGCTAGGTGTTGAGGTATATGTAATAGGCGGATATGTGCGGGATATTTTCTTGAACCGCCCATCCAAGGATATAGACGTGGTAGCGGTTGGCAGCGGTATCGAGTTGGCCAAACGGGTGGCCAAGAAGATCGGGCGTGGCGCTTATCTTTCCGTCTTCAAGAATTTCGGGACGGCGCAGGTGAAAGCCGGCGATCTGGAGCTGGAATTCGTGGGGGCAAGGAAAGAATCCTACAGCCATGACAGCCGTAAGCCAGTCGTGGAAGATGGCACTTTGGAGGATGACCAGAACCGCCGCGATTTCACGATCAACGCTTTAGCCCTTTGCCTGAATAAGGAGCGTTACGGAGAATTGGTCGATCCCTTCGGCGGGTTGGAGGATATGGACGAGCTTACGATCCGTACGCCTTTAGACCCGGATGTTACTTTCAGCGATGATCCGCTCCGGATGATGCGCGCGGTTCGTTTCGCCACTCAATTAGGTTTCTTTATCGATCCCGATACCTTCGACGCCATCATCCGTAACCGGGAGCGTATCTCCATCATCTCCAAGGAGCGTATCGTGGATGAGCTGAACAAGATCGTCCTCTCGCCAAAGCCCTCTATCGGTTTCGACTTGCTGGATAAATGCGGCTTATTGCCATTGATTTTCCCCGAGCTTTGCGCCTTGAAGGGCGTGGAGACCAAGGAGGGGATCGGGCATAAGGATAATTTCGCCCATACCTTGATGGTGCTGGATCGTTTGAGCAAGACTTCCGATAATCTATGGCTGCGTTGGAGCGCCCTCTTCCACGATATTGCCAAGCCTGCCACGAAGCGTTTCGACCCTCGCTTGGGATGGACGTTCCATAATCATAATTTTATCGGCGAACGGATGATCCCCGGTATTTTCAGGAAGATGAAACTCCCGATGAATGAGAAGATGAAGTACGTGCAGAAGATGGTAAGCCTGCATATGCGTCCGATCGCCTTGTCGGACGATGAGGTGACGGATTCGGCGATCCGCCGTCTGCTGTTTGACGCGGGAGATGATATCGACGATTTGATGAAACTGTGCGAGGCCGATATCACGAGCAAGAACCCGGAGAAGGTTCGCCGTTTCTTGAACAATTTCCGTAAGGTGCGCGAGAAGCTGGCCGATATAGAGGAAAAAGACCGTGTCCGTAACTTCCAGCCCCCGGTATCCGGCGAGGAGATTATGGAGACGTTTGGCTTGGCTCCCTCCAAGCCTGTCGGCGTGCTGAAAGAGGCGATCAAGAACGCCATCCTCGACGGCGTGATCCCGAACGAGTATGAGGCGGCCCGTCAATTCCTTATACAACGTGCGGAGAAGATGGGGCTGAAGCCGATTCTGTGATCCGGGTATAGTCACAAGGCCCAGTCTTACAGTTGGCCCAGTCCCCTGTACGAAGTACTGCGGTACTTCCTAGAGGGTACTGTAGTACTTCGTACAGAGTACTACGGTACTTCGTGCACAGTACACTGTCTAAGAATTTAATCGCTCTACCGCTTTCACGCCGTTTACCGCCTTGATCTTTTTCGTCAGCAAGTTTAACGCGGTCGTATCTCTTACCAATACGGTAAAGTTACCTTGGAATAATCCGTCTACCGAGTTGATGTTTAAGGAGCGAAGCGTGACGTTCGATTCTTTTCCGATCACGGAGGTGATGTTGGTGACGATCGCTATATCGTCCCGTCCGATCACCCGCAACGTAACCGTATAGCCATTGTCTCCCTTGCCACTCCATTTCGCGCGGATGATCCGGTAACCGAAGCGGCTGAACATCTCTTGGGCGTTCGGGCAATCCATACGGTGGATCTTGATACCCTGCGTGGAGACGAAACCGAAAACCTCGTCGCCATAAATCGGGTTGCAGCATTTGGCGAGTTTATATTCGATACCCGTCAGGTTCTTGTCGATCACCAAGACATCCTTGTTCGTCGATATCTCCTCCACCGGAGTCATCGTCACGAATTCCTCTGCGCTACGCACCTCGGTACGCTCGTTCGTCTCCGTCTCCTTGCGGAAAGCCTCCAGATATTCGTCGATTACTTGGTTGGGATCGAGGCGTTCCTCGGCGATCTCGATGTAGAAGTCCGTGACGGTCTTGAATCCTTTCTTCTTGATATAGCGCATCATGGTTGGCTCGTCCATGTCGATCTTCCGGTTCTTGAAGCGGCGCTGCAACATCTCTTTGGCGAATTCCACGGCCTTCACCGTCTCCTCCTTCAAGGCCTGCTTGATCTTCACACGGGCCTTGGAGGTGACGACGAAGTTCAGCCAATCCCGCTTCGGGCTTTGGGCGGGCGACGTGATGACGGATACGCTATCGCCGTTGTTCAAGGTGTATTTGATCGGAACGTTCTTACCGTTCACTTTCGCCGACACGCATTTGCTTCCTAGCTTCGTGTGGATGGCAAAGGCGAAATCGAGGACCGTCGCTCCCTTGGCCAGCTTGATAAGCTCGCCGGTAGGCGTGAAGACGTAGATCTCATCCTTATATAGATCCATCTTGAAATCCTGCATCAAGTCGAGCGGATTATTCTCCTTGGCCTCCAAGGCGGCACGTACGGTATTCAAGAACTCGTCTAGCCCGCTCTCTGCTTTCACGCCCTTGTATTTCCAATGCGCCGCTAGGCCTCGCTCGGCGATCTCATCCATCCGCCTCGTACGGATCTGCACCTCTACCCATTTATTTTGAGGCCCCATAACCGTGATGTGCAAGCTCTCGTAACCATTGCTCTTCGGAATAGAGATCCAGTCCTTCATACGCTTCGGGTTGGGCTGGTACATATCGGTGACGATGGAGTAGACTTGCCAGCATTCCGAGCGTTCCTTCTCCAGCGGCGTATCCAATACGATCCGGATAGCGAAAAGATCGTAGATACCCTCGAATTCCACCTGCTGCTTTTTCAGCTTGTTATTAATGGAATGTATGGATTTGGTACGCCCCTTGATATCGAACTTGAATCCTGCCGCTGCCAGCTTCCGCTTGATCGGGGCGATGAACTCGGCGATATAAGCGTCACGGGAACGTTTCGTCTCATTCAGTTTCCGTTTGATGAAGTCATACTGTTTCCTGTCCGTGTATTTCAGGGAAAGGTCTTCCAGCTCGCTCTTGATCGTATATAAGCCCAACCGGTGGGCGAGGGGAGCGTACAAATAAGAGGCCTCGGTAGCCAGTCGGATACGATCATCCTCTTGCATCTGTTTTCCCATACGCATGAGGCAGAGGCGGTCGGCGATCATAAGCAAGATCACACGTACGTCCTCGGCGAACGAGAAAAGCAAATGATGGAAATTCTCCGAGTTGACGGCGGTGTTCCGGGCATACAAGTCGGAGGTCTTCAAGAGGCGACGGATGATCAAGGTCACGTCCGCCCCGAATTTCTGCTCCACTTCCTCTATCGTGATCGCCTTCTTCAATACCGGGCGGTATAATAGAAGGGCGATGACCGAGGTACGTTTCAAGCCAATCTCCAAGGTGGCGATCAAGGCCGTGTCAATATTTCGCAATAAACCGTTGATACCATTCTTATCCCTGCCGTAGCAATCGAGGGCGACAACCCGCTTCATCAGCTCCTTCATCTTCCGGATATCTTCCCTCTCGAGGAAAGAGTAAAGGTTTCGTAACAGGAGCCTGTATTTGGAGAAGAACAGCTTCTTTTCCTCAGACGTAAAGAATCCAATTGTATCCATAGTTATATCATTTTTATTGCCCGGTTGAGGACAAACCGCAAAACATGCTGTAAAAATACTTTTTTCTATGGAATTTCAACATGTATCTTGCGGTTATTTTATACATTTGCGATACACATAGCGCATAAGTGCCCTGTGGTGTTACTGATGAGATTATTCACATTAAATACTATACTATGTTAAACGCAAACGATTTAGAACAGCTGAAAGCCAAAGGAATCAGCGAAAAACAGATTGAAGAGCAACTCGCTTGCTTCGTAAAAGGTTTCCCTTTCCTTGAGATAGCGGCCTCCGCTTCGGTAGAAAAAGGTATTATGGTAATATCTAAAGAGGAACAGGCTTCTTATATGGATGCTTGGGACGCTTATCTGGCTAAAAACAAGAAAATCGTAAAATTCGTACCTGCCTCCGGCGCTGCTAGCCGTATGTTTAAGAATCTGTACGAGTTCCTTTCTGCGGATTATAAGGAACCGATGAACGCTTTCGAGAAGAAATTCTTTAGCGAGATCGAGAAATTCGCTTTCTATAAGGCTTTGGACAAGAAGTGCGTGGAGAATACAGGGAAAGATATTCCTGCGTTGGTAGCCTTGGGCGAGTACAAGGAGGTGGTATCCAATTTATTGGAGCCGAAAGGCTTGAATTACGGACAGCTACCGAAAGGCTTGTTGCTTTTCCATAAATATGCCGATACGGTTCGTACGGCGATGGAAGAACATTTGGCCGAAGGCGCCATGTACGCCAAGAATAACGCCGGCGAGGTGAATATCCATTTCACGGTATCTCCGGAGCATCAGGCTTTATTCGAGCAATTGGTTGCCGATAAATCTGGCGAGTACGAGGAGAAGTTCTCTGTGAAATACGATGTCTCTTTCAGTATCCAGAAACCGAGTACTGATACGGTAGCGGCCGCTATGGATAACACGCCGTTCCGCGATAAGAATGATAAGTTATTGTTCCGTCCGGGTGGGCATGGAGCCTTGATCGAGAATTTGAACGATGTGGATGCCGACGTGGTATTTATCAAGAATATAGATAACGTGGTTCCGGATAGCTTCAAATGCTCTACGGTTATCTACAAGAAGGTGATCGCCGGTGTCTTGGTAACATTGCAGGAGAAAGCCTTCAGATATCTGGAACAGATCGAGACCGGCAAATATACCCATGCCGAGGTAGAGGAGATGATTCATTTCTTGCAAGACGACCTATGTATCAAGAACCCGGATACGAAATTACTGGAAGACGCCGAGTTAATCCTGTATATCAAGAGCAAACTGCTTCGCCCGTTGCGTGTATGCGGTATGGTGAAGAATGTGGGCGAGCCGGGTGGCGGTCCGTTCCTTGCGGTGAATCCGGACGGTACGGTTTCCTTGCAGGTGCTTGAAAGCTCTCAGATCGATATGAGCGATCCGGCTAAGAAGGCGATGTTTGAGAAGGGTACTCACTTTAATCCCGTGGATTTGGTTTGCGCAGTTAAGAATCACAAGGGAGAGAAATACAACTTGCCGGATTACGTGGATAAGAATACGGGCTTCATCTCTTATAAGAGCAAGGATGGCCGCGAATTGAAAGCGCTGGAATTGCCGGGCTTGTGGAACGGTGCCATGAGCGACTGGAACACGGTATTCGTAGAAGTTCCTATCGAGACATTCAACCCCGTGAAGACGGTGAACGACCTGTTACGCCCCGAACATCAATAAATACCCAGTTGTAGAGACGGGGCGTGCCCCGTCCCTACAACTAGATCCTTATATTTTCGGTAATTCCCACGGTGCCCTGTATTCCTTGCACAATAGTTTATCCGCCTCCGTATCATGGAAACTCTTTCCATCCCACGATAATTTCTTACCCGTGCGATAGGCTATATTCCCTAATTGGGAGAACTTGGCGATATGCGCCCCGATCTCTACGCTGGCATTGCAATTCCGGTTCCGGCTCTTGATACATTCCAAATGATTCTTCGCATGCAAATTCAAGCCACCCTCTCCGTATGACTTCTTCAAGGGAACAGCCTCCATGCGGGCCTGTCCGTTTACCTTTTCCGGAATAACCTCCCAGCCGCCACGATCGATCACCAAGGTACCGTTCTCGCCAACGAATCCTAGGCCATGATTCCGTCCGTAGGCCCCGTCGTCAATGCCGATCGCATGATCCCACATAACGGTGAAGTCCTTGAATGTATAAATGGTTTGCAATAAGTCCGGGGTCTCGCAAGCGTCATCCGGATAACCAAATTTACCTCCGGAAGCCATGATAGACTCCGGTGCGGTGACGTTCATGCCATACAATGCGTAATCCAGTAAATGTACGCCCCAGTCCGTCATCAAACCTCCCGCATAATCCCAGAACCAACGGAATGTGAAATGAAAACGGTTCCGATTGAACGGACGTTTCGGGGCCGGCCCCAGCCACATATCATAGTCCACTCCGGCGGGCACCGCCTCGTCCGGCTTGACGGGGATAGAGGGGCACCAACCTTGATAAGAGAATACACGTACGGTGCGTATCTTACCCAGCTGTCCGCTATGTACGAATTGCATGGCGTCCTGCCAATGCGGATCGCTACGTTGCCATTGGCCTACCTGCACGACCCGGTTGTATTTCTGCGCCGCCCGTACCATGATGTTACATTCCTCGATACTATTTCCCAGCGGTTTCTCACAATACACATCCTTCCCGGCTTGGCAAGCGGATACCATTTGCAGGCAGTGCCAATGATCGGGAGTACCTACGATTACGAGATCGATATCCTTATTGTCTATCAATTTACGCCAGTCTTTATATAAATGCTTTACTTTCTTCCCGGTGATCTTCTCGGTCTCTGCCGCCCGATTATTCAATACGTTCTCGTCAATATCCGACAAGGCGATACACTCTACTTCCGGATTACGAAGGAACGCTTTCAGGTCTTCGAATCCCATGCCGTTACATCCGATAAGCCCGACGCCTATCTTATCGTTTGCGCCCACACCAGCGCTCCCGGCTTTAATGAAAAAAGGACTGATGGTAAGTCCGGCACCGAGCAAAGCGGTCTGCCGGAGAAAATCTCTTCGAGTTGTCATGGTATTACTATTGATTTAAAGTATTTGCAATATTAAGCGAAATCCTTTACAATCGCAAATGATAATAGCTTTTTGACATGATACAGATTTACTTCACACGCAATTAACAATTAAAAGAACGTGTGTAAGATGTCAAACAAAGCAAGAGAACGTAAAAGTTACAGCATGGAGTTCAAGCTCCGTATGCTGAAGGAGTATTATGAGAGTGGCTCAACCAAGTACAG